>CAZBPK010000001.1:0-8123 GCA_964493765.1 uncultured Bacteroidia bacterium
TTTTCGAATATTTGGCTTTAAGGGGGTCTTTTTGAGTTTTCATTTTTTTATTAGTTTTTTTAGCTGCGCATGTCTTTTTAATTCTACAAATTCAAGGATAGGAAGTTGTTTTTCGTTTCTAGCCAATTATTATTGTGATACCCTTAATCAAAGTTTGAGCTTTAAAGGGTACTCTATGAGCGGTCATTTTTTTTGTGCTTATAGTTATTGTATTCCTTTTTTTGTGAGAGGGGATTCTATGAGTGGTCATTTTTTTAGTGCTTATAGTTATTGTATTCCTTTTTTTGTGAGCGGGGATTCTATGAGTGGTCATTTTTTTAGTTCCGTTTATAACTGTATTCCAATAACTTATAATGGTACCAATAGTAGTGGGCATGCTTTTGTGGTGGGGAATTGTTTAATTCCATTGCCCGTAGAAAATTTAGAGTTTTATGCAGTAAAACAAAATACACATGCCTTGCTTTCTTGGAAAGTAGCTTATGAGACCAACGTGGACTACTATGAGGTTTTAAAATCTCTAGACTTGCAAAATTTTGTGCCTATTCATGCAGAGAAAGCAATAGGAAATGCGCAGCCTACGGTATTTTATTCTGCCATAGATTCTAATCCTGTTCTAGGAATAAACTATTACCGTATTGCTACTCATGATTATGATGGTAAAATTTATTTTAGCGAAATTAAGGAATTAGATTTTTCAGAATCTTCAACTGAAAACCTTCCTTTTGTGGTTTATCCTAATCCAATTTTTGGTAATGTAAACTTAAATTTGTGGGTTTCTGATGAAAATGATTTTCTTACAGAGATTTGGGATATGAATGGAAAATTGGTTTGGTCAAAATATTATGAGAAACCTGAAAAAAACTCTATTTACGAAATTCCTACCGATAATTGGAGTTACGGAATTTATATTTTAAAATACAAAAATTCAACCTCTGAGTTTTTTCAAAAAATTGTAAAATATTAAAATTTTCAGTTTTTAATTAATCAAAAATAAAGCCACCTAAGTAATTTTGGGTGGCTTTTGTTTTTTCCCTTATTTAAAAAGAATTTTCTAATCCCTTTTTATGATTTTTTTAGTTACATAGTAACGATTATCAAATATTGTGGTAACCATATAAATTCCATTCTCTAGGTTGGAAATATCTACTTTTATTTGATTTTTACCTTTTCCATAATTCTTATTATTCTCATAGCCAACTATTTGACCATTTGAATTAATAATGTAATACTTTACTTGAGCAGTTTGCTTTAAATCAAATTGTAAATCAAAAAATGATTGGGTTGGATTAGGATTTAACGAAATATCAAAAGGATTTTTTCCAGGTATTTTTTTATCCTTAATAGTGGTTGTTTTAGTTAACCAAACTTCATAAATCGTATTGTCTGCATTAGTTTGACTAATTTGATTATTAGCAAAAGGATTAAGTCCCACACTATTAATACCTCCATAAATATGACCAATCATAAAACTATTTTGAGTTATATCATTTAGTTTGATAATTTTAGAAGGATAGTGAGGTAATTCTAAATTAAGAATAAACTCAGCACTAGAGCCTTTTAGTCCTGGCATTTCTACAGGCATTAAATATTCGGTTAAATTTCCGTTACCATCTCTTGTTAAACGACTTATGGTTTTCACAAAAGGTACTAAAGAGTCTTCTATAAGAGTATCATTACTATAATAAAATTGGCTCATACCTCCAAAAAGCAAAGAGTGCATAAAATTTCCTGAACTATCATACAAACTTACATTTGCAGAGTGATAATTACTTAAATATTGGTTAAAACTATTGATAGGATTATATCCATTTTCAGTTATATCTACAGGATACAAGAAGGGTAAGTCAATTCCTAATTGAAAAACACCAGAAGAAATGGTAAAACCATGTTCTCCATTTGGAAATACTTGAGGTAATAAGTTATAATCTCTTCTTCTTAAATGTACTGGATCAGTTATTGTGGTATAATTTCCAAAACTTAATTGAGTGCCTGAATTATCGATTGTAAATTTTCGAATTTGGTTTGTATATTTTTGAGTATAAGAAGGGCCTCCCATAGGATTATAACGACCATCAAAACGATGTCCTCCAACTAAATAAAATGTATTATTCAATTTTTTTAAATGCCCGCCAGATACAGCAAATGCGGTGTCTTGAATTTGTTTGAAATAAGAACTAATGGGTTGGTTGTTTTCTATAGCTTGAATTAAGCCCGATACATTTACAGTAGTTAAATAGGGATATGTGATATGATTGTTTGAAGTTTGAGAAAATCCATATCCTCCGATAATATATAGAGTATCTTCAACCTGATAAAAGCACATGTTTGTGGATTGTACCTGCTCTTTTATACTAGCTTGTAATGTATTTACAGAAGTCAACTTAAAATTTGAATTTTTTTTGTCTATTACATAAATATCGGTATTACTTTGGTTAGCTGGAAAAGATTGATTGGGCTGTCTTGGGTGCAAGCCATCTTTTCTACCACCAATGATTAACCATTTGCCGTTATTTTGAGCGTAAGCATAAGAATGCAATCCCGGTAAATTGGGAATATTTACAGGAATTAAACTCAATTCATAAGGAAAATTAGTTTGAGACAATAATGAATTTTTAAAGCTAATCAAAAAAAAACAATAAAAACCAGTAATTTTTTTTCATATTTAATCTATTTTTTTACAAAAAAAATAAAAATTAAAATTTTTCTTTGTAACCTAAGTTACATAGAAAAATTGTCATAATCCAAGGAAGGTTGAGTACTCCCAAAATCTCTATTTATGACCCCAAGTAAAATAGCAATAATTAAAATAAGAAAAGAAAAATTAAGATTCAAAATAGGTACATTTACTTGTACAAGTTTCATGAACAGTAACCGAATAAAGCAAGGGAAGTAAGGGTTTTATTTTAAGAAATAACCATTTTGCTAAGTTTTCTGAGCTAGGTTTTTGAAGTAAATTATCATTCCATTCTTCACCAAGGTAGTTCAAACACTGGTGGTCTAATTGGTCAATGATGGGTTTAACTAATTTTTTTACGTCACCAAAATCCATTAGAATTCCATTTTCATCGGGTTCACCTCTTAATAGGATTTCAATTACAAAACTATGCCCATGTAACCTTCTACATTTATGCCCATCAGGGAATTGAGGCAACCAATGAGCTGCTTCAAAACGAAATATTTTGGTTAATTCTATCACTAATTAAAAATTCACGCAAAATTACAAATAGAATTTGAAATTATATGGAAAAAAGTTGTTTGATGATAGAAAAAAATACTATTTTTGCGAATTAAAATCAATTAAGAGATGGCAGATCATAAAGTTGAATATCCACAAAAACAATCAGATTCAAGTATTTACGAATTTACAGCAGAAGAATTAGCATTAATTGAAAAACATGCCTCTAAATATCCATCTCGTCAATCCGCTGTTATGCCAGCATTATGGATTGCACAAGAAAAATGGAATTGGTTACCACAAGGTGCTATTCAATTAGTGGCTGATACCCTTGGGCTTTCTTTTGCTCATGTTTATGGTGTAGCTACTTTTTATACTATGTATCTTAAAGAAAATCGTGCAAAATATTTGTTAGAGATTTGTACCTGTTTCACTTGTGGCGTTTGTGATGGTCAACAGCTTTATGACTATGCCAAACAATATCTAAAAGTTGACGATAAAGGAGTAAGTGCTGATAAAATGTTTTATTTAAGAGAAGCTGAATGCCTTGGTGCTTGTGATACTGCTCCTGTACTTCAGTTTCATAACAGAACTATTGTCCATAAATTGGATAAAAATAAATTGGAACAAATCATTGAAAATGCAAGAAAAGGTGATTTGCCTAAATATGAAGCAGTTCCTTTATATAACCAATCTATTTTAGACTAAAACTCAATGTTTCTGCCTCCACATAAAGGTTTATTATTATTAGAAGACGGTAGTATTTTTGAAGGTTCAGGTTTTGGGGCTGAATATTTTGCAACCGGTGAAATTTGTTTCACTACCAGTTTGGCGGGTTATTATGAAACTCTAACAGACCCTTCCTATTCCCATCAATTGGTTATTTTCACTCATACACATATTGGAAATTATGGTGTTAGAGAAAATGAAGAGATGGAAAGTCATCGTATTCATGCTAAGGGTTTTATTTGCCGTAATTTCTCTAATATTTTTTCACGTACAAACGCTAAAAGTTTACAGTCGTTATTAGAACAATATCAAATTCCTGTTATTAGTGATATTGACACACGAGCATTAGTACAAAAAATTCGTAGAGAAGGTGCTATGAACGCACTTTTAACTACACAAAAAAATCCTAATATTCAAGAGTTAAAAGAAATCCTAAAAAACACACCTTCCATGAAAGGGTTACATTTAACCCCTAATGTTTCTACACAAAGTATTTATGAAATACCCGTTTCTAACCCTCATTATAAAGTTGCTGTAATTGACTATGGTGTAAAACAAAATATTCTTAATGAACTTATCCAAAGAGGTGTATCTTTAAAAGTGTTTCCTTTTAACGCAACTTTTGAGGAGATTATGAGTTTTTCACCTGATGGAATTATGCTCACAAACGGTCCCGGGGACCCAGCTGCTATGCAAAATGAAGTTCAGGTGATTCAAAAACTTTTAGAAATCAATGTTCCTATTTTTGGAATTTGTTTGGGGCATCAGCTATTATCCTTAGCAGTGGGATGTAAAACAGTCAAGATGCACCATGGACATAGAGGTTGCAATCACCCTGTAAAAAATTTGATAAACGGCAAATGTGAAATCACTTCACAAAATCATGGTTTTACAGTAGATACTAATCAATTGTCTGAAAATGTTGAAGTTACGCATATTAATTTGAATGACAAAAGTGTGGAAGGTATAAGAGTCCTCAACAAAAAAGCTTTTTCCGTTCAATATCACCCTGAATCTTGTCCAGGACCTCATGATAGCAAATACCTATTTGAACAGTTCTTGGAAGTAATGAGCAATTAAATTGCGAATTTGGTACTTATTTTGCATTATTAACTAATCATGAAAATTTGTAAATATTTTTGGGTTATTCATTTGTTCTTTATAGGGAATTTACAAGCTCAAAATTACGATTTATCTGGGGATTGGGTAGGTTATGTTACTCAGGAAGATATGGTAATTTCCTCGGGTTTTTATGAATTTGGATTAAAAGTTACCAGTAAAGGCAAAGGAAATTATGAAGGTAAAAGTTATATTGCAACGGATGGTGATAATTGGAGTGCAATGGGGGAGATGCAATTTAAAGCGAATTGGTCTAATGATAATTTTAGTTTTAAAGAAACTAAAATTATTCAACAAAAGATTCCTCAAAATATTGAATGGTGTTTAAAAAGTTGTAATTTTCAACTCAAAATAAAAAATGATAGTTTAATTATGGAGGGTCCTTGGACTGGACGCTCAAGCTATGGAGAATGTAACCCCGGTTACATAAGAGTTGCTAAACCCCTCCAAATCAAAAATCAGAATACTTCAAAAGAGGAAGAAAAACCTTTATTACCAGAGCAAGTAAAATTGGGTGAAAAATTTCAATTTTCAGCCATTCAATTTGAACCTAGTAAAAGCTATTTATTATCCAGTTCATATGAAACTTTAGATGGATTAGCAGATTGGTTAAAAAAGCACCCTAAAAACATTATAGAAATTGGAGGTCATACCGATAAAGGGAAAAATTATGAATATAATATGACACTTTCTCAAGAAAGGGCAAACGCTGTTATGAATTATCTAGTTCAAAGAGGAGTAAATCCTAATCAATTAAAAGCCAAAGGTTATGGTTCTACAAAACCTATTGCAAATAATGAAACTGTTGAAGGAAGAAAATTGAATAGAAGGGTAGAATTTATTGTGTTACAATAAGTTGCTTAAAAGTATTTAAGGTACTTGAAAATTTGAAAAATTGCAGTCAAAAGAATTAATATTAATACAATATAACGAAAAAATGTTTCTGAAGTAAACTTTAGTATGAGTTTTCCTATATAGCTACCAAGAACGCTTATAAGAACTAGAAAGGGTATCAAAAAATAATATTCTCTTTGAAAATATCCATTGAATAAATAAACACTAGCCCTACTAAAATCAACTCCCAAATCAATAAAAGCAGAAGTAGCTATAAAAACCTCTTTTTTTAAATGAAATGCTGACAAAATAATGCCTCTAATAGCCCCCCCTGTCCCTGCAATACCTGCAATAAATCCAGAAATTATACCTCCTAAATACAAATTTTCAGAGCTAGCTTGAAGTTTTTTGTTATGATTAAATATTAAGTAAAATGCTAAAAAAACTAAAACCCCATTCATTCCCAACTCAATTTCTTGGGTTGGGGAAAAAGTTGTAATATAAGCGCCTATTATTACAAAAATCACTGCTGGAACTCCAAGTTTGATAACAATATTTTTTTCAATCCCTTTTCTAAATAAAAAAATCTTGGAAAGATTACTAAAAACGTGGAAAACAGCTGTTATACCTAAAACGGTTTTAAAATCAAAATATAAAGAAGCCAAAGGAACAAACAAAATAGAAGATCCAAATCCTGAAACAGTTCCCACAATTTCAGAAATAAATGCTAATAGAATGAAAAGAGAATAAGTTTCGTTCAAATGATTATTTTTGGTAAATCATAAATTCTACTCTTTGATTGAGTGTTCTACCTTCTTCAGTAGAATTATCACCAACGGGTTTTGAGGCACCATAACCTACAATTCTAATTCTATCAGAACCAATTCTTTGTGAAACCAAATATTTTTTTACTTCATTTGCACGGCTTTCTGATAAAATTCTATTGGCTTCAGCAGGTCCTAGATTATTGGTATGCCCAGCAATTTCAATTTTCATTTCTGGATTTTCTTTTAATAGCTTAACCAAACGATTCAATTCATGAATAGATTCTGGCTTTATGTTATACTTTCCTCTTTCAAAGAAAATATTATTGAGTCGTATATTTTGACCAATCTCTAAGGGAAGCAAGTAAATATCTTTGTGAATAGTTTGGGATTCTGTAATTTGAGTTAAGTCTAAATTTTCATTAACAGAATAAAATCCTTTTGATTCTGCTAAAATTGCGTATTTTTTTCCAGCGGGCAAAGTAATTTGATATTCCCCAACACCTTGTATTGACTGAGCCCTACCTGCTTCTCTTCCATCTTCCAAAAATTCGTAAATGACAACAGCTCCTAAAAGTTCATTGGTATTTTTATGGATAACTTTTCCTTTTACCAACACCACTGGATTAGGTTTTACTTTTTCTTTAAGTTTGACGGAAAAAATATCATTACCACCCAAAGAATTGTGGTTTGCATTAAAATAAGCAAACTCACCTAAGGCATCAATCACAAAAGTTTCATTGTGTCCAGAATCGTTAATATCTTTCCCCAAATTTACGGGTTCAGACCATTGAGTATAAGAATCATCTAAACGTTTGGTCATATAAATATCCCAAGAGCCTAAGCCTTCAGGTCTTATACTTGCATAATAAAGCGTAACACCATCAGAAGCCAAAAAAGGACTCAAAATCCTAGAACCATTATTAATAATTTTTCCTGTATTTTTGGGAAAAGACCATTTCCCAGACTTTAAAAAACTTACATATAAATCCCTTTCGCTTAAAGCGTCGTTACCTTTATAGGTGAATAGCAAAACATTGCCATCATTATTTAAACAAAAAGTCGCATCGGTATCTGGAAGGTTTATACCTAGTTCAATGGGTTGTGGATTAGACCAGCCATTAGAAGTTCTGTCTATAGTACACAATTTTCTTTTACCATTCAATACAACAGTAATCAAAAGCTTATTATTATCGGGAGAAATAGAATAAACATAAACGGAATTGGTTCCATCATTAAATTTAGCTGGAAATTTTTTTGCTTCTGACCATTCCCCATTAGGAAGTTTTTCAGAATAAAATAAAAAATTTTCATCATTATTTGGGCATAATATTCTCGTAAAATAGAGCGTTTTCCCATCAGGAGAAATTCTGGGTCTATAATCATAACAAGCTGAATTGATAGACTTTCCCAAATTTTGAGGTTTACCAATTATCATACTTTCTTGTGAAAAAACCCACCAGTATTGAAGCAATAATGGTAAAATGAGTAAATATTTATGC
>CAZBPK010000002.1:0-26039 GCA_964493765.1 uncultured Bacteroidia bacterium
ACCTAGTATTCCTTATGAAACCAATAAACTGAATGAACAAGAGTTCTTAAAATATTTGCAATCCAAAAACAAAGTTTTATTTAAAGAATTTCTATAAATAAAGACTTCTTACTTTCATGGAGTTTTTATTGAATTATTTAAAAAAAGTGTACAATTTTGATAATCAATGATTAAGCAAAAAAATAAAAAAAATTTTCAAGAGGTAAAAAACAATCTAAAAAAAATTATTACAGATTTTGAGAGTTTTGTTCTATCTTTACATTCTAAAAAAATATTTTAATCATCTAATATGAATCAATTGTTAATGAAAAAATCCCAATTATTATCGATTTTCGTTCTTACGATCTTATCCATTAACCTTCATGCACAAAATCCAATTTATAAAAACAAAAAAGATGGAGGATACAATTTTACAGTAGTAAAAAACTTAGAAGCTACACCAATTCAAGACCAAGGAAATACAGGAACATGTTGGTCTTTTTCTACGCTTTCATTTTTTGAATCAGAAATGATAAGGCAAGGGAAAAAAGGATTTAATTTATCGGAAATGTATGTAGCAAGAAGATGCTACGAAGATAAAGGACAACTATATGTAAGAATGCACGGAACAACTCCCTTTGCTCAAGGTGGTGCTTTTCATGATGTTACTTATGTACTCAAAAAGTATGGAATGGTACCTGAAGAAGCTTATAAAGGATTAAATTATGGTGAAAACAAACATAATCATACTGAAGTTGAAAAAATTTTACATAATTACGTAAAGGCTGTTGTTGAAAGTGGTTCCAAAGGAAAGATTTCTACAATATGGAAACAAGGTTATTTATCCATTCTAGATACATATTTTGGAAAAGTTCCTGAACAATTCACTTTTAATGGTAAAACTTATACCCCTCAATCCTATGCAAAAGAAATGGGGTTAAATCCTGATGATTATATTGAGATTACTTCCTTTAATCATCACCCTTTTTATTCTCAATTTATGTTAGAAGTTCCAGACAATTGGTTATTTGGCAAGGTTTATAATGTTCCTTTAAATGAACTTTCTGAAATTATGGATTATGCTATCAATAATGGCTTTAGCGTAGCTTGGGCTTCTGATGTAAGTGAAAAAGGTTTTTCTTTTAAAAATGGTGTCGCTATAGTACCTGAAAAAGATTGGTCTGAATATTCAAAAGAAGAAATAGAAAAATTTTTTAATGAACCCACAAAACAAAGAGTTATTACTCAAGAAATGCGACAACTAGGATTTGATAACTATGAAACTCAAGATGACCATGGAATGCATATTGTAGGTATATTTAAAGACCAATTGGGTCAAAAATATTATTTAGTAAAAAATTCTTGGGGTGATAAATCTAATGAGTGCGATGGATTCTTCTATGCATCAGATGCTTTTTTCCAGTTAAAAACTACATGCATAATGCTTCATAAAAAGGCTGTTCCACCTGCCATCGCAAAAAAATTAGGATTATAATTATTAATTTAGTCAATGAAAAAACTAAATTTGAAAGATGCCCAAAAAGTTGCCGACAAAATCCAATCAGGTGTCGTGTATTCTTTTGAAGATTATCAAGGTTATTTGGAATATTATAGTTTTAACCAAGAAAAAGACATTTTTTTTGTTGAAGTATATTCCTACGATTTTGAAACTAATCAAAGGTATATAGTATCAGAAAAGCATTATCCTAACAATGATTTTATAAGCTTTTTGTTGATAAAACCAGCGTTGAACTTCAAGAATTTCCTTAATGATTAGAATAATTAAAAGAAAAAGCTGTCTATTAAGACAGCTTTTTTTAGTTAGGTTAACTATTGATTGTCTCTTAAATATTTATCTCTACGAACAGCTTTTTTAATTTCATCTCTTCTCTCAACAGAAGGCTTGGTAAAAGCAGAACGTCTTCTAACTTCTTTAAGAATTCCAATTCTTTCAAATTTCTTTTTGTAGCGTTTTAAGGCTTTATCTAAGGAATCGCTTTCTTTAACGTCAATAATTATCATGATTAAATTTTATTAGGTTGCAAATTTACAAATAAATTTTTATTGTATTAAAAAAAAATTATAAAATTTTCTGAATTTGCATAGCAATACCCATATTGCCTTCAATTTTAATTTTTCCAAACATTACAGCAGTCATAGGGCTTAAAGAGCCTTCAGTAATTGCTTTAAAATCTTCTTTATTAATTTTTACAGTACAATCTGCATCTAAATCATTATTGGACACTACATTAGGAACTTGTTTTGCATCAACAGTTACGCAAGTACCATCTTCAAAAGCAAATTTAACAACTGCATTGATACCAGAATCGTTACCGACTTTACCAACTACATAATTTGTGATTTCTTCTAAATTCATATTATTTAATTAAAAATTTTTGCAAAGATACAATAAAATTTGATTCAAAACTAAACTTCATTCAATATTTTTTTCTGAATAGCTTCTTGCAACCATTCATCTTTATCAATGGAAACTACCCCAATTTTTTCACAGACTAAACCACCCGCCAAATTGGCTAATTGTCCTGAAGTATAAAAATCCAAACCTGCCGTCATACAAGCAGTCAAAACACTAATAACAGTATCCCCAGCGCCAGAAACATCGGCAATTTGTCTGTAGAATGCTGGGAAGTGCTTCACTTCATTTCCTACACACAATACTCCATGTTCACTTAAAGTTAAAAGCAAATAGTTATTGCCTAACAATTCTCTTATTTGAGGTGCAACCATTTTTAACTCTTCAATATTATTCCAATCCAATTGATTTCTTAACCCCGCTTTCAGTTCTTTTAAATTGGGTTTAAAAACTGTACAATTTCCATAATAATGAAAATTTTTAAATTTTGGGTCAACAAAAGTTGGAATATTGTAATAATTACTTAAAAATACAATTTTTTCAATGAGTTCAGGAGTTATCACACCTTTATCATAATCCTCAAAAATGATTGCTTGAGCATCTCCATTTTTTAATAATTTTTTGACATTATCTACTATTTTTTGAATTTCAATTTCAGAAATTGGAAATGTATCTTCTTTATCTACTCTCAAAACTTGTTGCTGATTTCCAATAACACGAAATTTAGTAGTGGTTCTTCTATTTTCAGATAATAAAATTTGTTGATTAGGAAGTTGTTTTTCCGCAAGGATTTTCAAAAATTCTTTTCCATTCAAGTCATCACCAATGACGCCAACCAAAATGGGACTTGCACCAAGAGCTTGTAAATTCATAGCTACATTTGCTGCACCTCCCAATCTAGCATCTTCCTGATAAACATCTACAACAGGAACAGGGGCTTCGGGTGAAATCCTAGTTACTTTCCCGAATAAATATTTATCCAACATTAAGTCCCCAATGACTAAAACTTTCAGTTGAGAAAGTTTATAATCTAAATCTTTTGCTGTCAAGGATTTATTTTAAATTATGTTTTAACAAACCTTCTTTCGTAGCCAAAAAATAACAAGATTGTAAATCATCAACATTCAAAAAAGGAGTAGGCACATAATCTTGTATTTGTTCATCAAATTTCATTACCTGCACCCAACCCTTTTTGATTAAGTCTTTTAATTCATTTTTTAAAATGTTTTCAGAAACTTGTATTTCGTTTAACAAAGATTGATAAGGTTCAACAAAATATAGCTTGTCAATGATATCAAATTGAATGTCGTTCATTTACTTTTGATTCAATAACTCTTCCACTTTATCTTCTAAAGCTTTTCCTCTTAAACCTTTCGCTGCAATACGCCCTTGACGGTCCAATAAAACTGTATGAGGTATAGAATTAAACTGATATGTTTGACAAACAGAGGACTGCCAGCCTTTTAATTCTGAAGAATGACTTTTCCATATTAAACCATCTTTCTGAATTGCTTCTACCCATTTTTGTTTATCATTATCCAAACTGAAACTATAAATTTCAAAACCTTTATCTTTCAAACGGTTATACATAGCTACAACATTAGGATTTTCTCTTCTACAGGGACCACACCAAGAAGCCCAAAAATCAATTAAAACTACTTTTCCTTTTAAATCTGATAATTTTGCAACTTTACCCTCGGGATTAGGAAATGCTAATTCTGGAGCAACTGAACCCTTTTTCAATGCAGAATTTTGAGAAACAATCGTTTTAATTAAATCACTTTTATGCCCAGCAGGAAAATCTTTTATATATTTCTCACAAATTTCTAAAAATAAATCTTGGCTTCTTTGCTGAGTTGCTTGAATCCATGCAAAATAGGTAACTCCTTTATGTTTTGATAAAACTTTATGGGAAGTTAATTGATTGAACTTATTCATTACGCTATCAGGAGGAAAAATACTTGCAATTGTTTGCCCATAATAAGCCATTTTATCAAAAAATTGAGGGATGTAAGCATAATTTGTATCCGTTAAAGCTTCTGAAGTCATAAAAGCACTTAGAAAATAATCAATTTCATCTTTATACTTTGCATGAGAAGGATCGGTTTTGTAAGGTTTATAAGCCATTAATTTAGCTAATTTGCCCACTACATTATTTTGATTAAAATATTTTTCAAAATTTTGATATTGACCTACCAATAAAGAATCAAATTCTTTTTTTGCTTGTAAATTACCTTGATTTTGACTAAATTTTGCTCCGGCTTGCTGAATTTTATTCTGATAATCCATAGTTTCGGACATTAAAGCATCATACAATTCATTTAATTTAGACTGAGCCTTAAAAGTTTGTTGTAAAAAAGGGTCTTCACCTTGTATTTTAATTTTTCCAGATTCACCCAATATAATCATTTTTCCTTTTTGAGGTCCATAACCTATATAATAAATTCCTTCAACAGGCACAAATCCTTTAATGGTAGCAGTTGAATTTTTTTCATTTTTCTTCATAGGGGCTTTCACTAATTCAATCAAATCAGGACCAAAAAAGTCAAATACCCTTATAGTATCTTCCTGAGCATTAACTATTTCTACCTCTATTTCAAAGGGAACTCCTTTTTTCAAAAACAGGTACTGCTCATTGTTGTCTGAAGATTCATTACAACTACATAAACTTATACTAGTTACTGCTAATCCTAGCAAAAAATATTTAAAAATTCCTTTCATAAAATGTTACTGCAAAATTACTTTTTTTTTGAATATAAAACTTTATTTTTTATTGTTTATCCTTAGTTTTACACTCTTCGTACTTTTCTCAAAATGTAAAAAGCCTTTAAGACATTTTGCTTAAAGGCTTTTTACAAATTTATTTAAAATTTATTAGTAAATAATTAACTTAATCACTTCTTGAATATTATCAGCCTCCACTTTTAATAAGTATTGACCTGATGCAACTCCCTTCAATGAATAAGTTATTTCAGCTTGATTATCAAAATTTGTTTCATTGATTAGCTCTCCAATTAAATTATACAATTTGACATTCACTCTGCCTTTCCATTCTTGGTTAGAAAGAATATTCACATATTCATGAGCAGGATTAGGATAAACCGTAAGAACAGGTTTTGAAGTTAATGTAGCCTCTACTATATTACTGAATTGATAATCACCATTTAAATCTACTTGTTTCAAACGATAATAATATTTTTGATTAGGCTTTACATCAAAATCATAATGCTGATATTCTTTTATTTGATGAGAATTCACAGAACCTGCGACAAATTGGATAGGATTGAAATTTACTCCATCTAAAGATTTTTGGACTTCAAAACCTGCATTATGACTTTCAGTTTGCGTTATCCAGTGAATTTTAATAGAATTGGTTTGAGGTATTGCCTGTAAATTTAATAACTCTACGGGTAGAGGTGTAGTAGACTGTGCTACGGCAAAATCCGAGAAGGAAGTCATATTGAATCTACGAGTTAAAGTAACTACAGGATTGGTTGTACAAGTCCCGTCTAAAATATTAAAGTTAGATACAGCAGAGCCTGTGGGCTTTTTCATAATAGACCAGCCTGCAATAGGATTGGTAAAACTTCTATTGTGTAAGTATAGAGAATAATTTACGGGAGAAGGCATTCCTGATTGGAAGGTAGCGTCTATGGTCCAGAAACCATGATCTAGCGCAGGTTGATCTAAAACTCCATTGCAATCTGGTTGATTTAAAATATAAGGTGATCCTGGCCAGTCATTAAAGTAACTATAAAGTTGATTTAAGTCACTTCTATTATTGAATCTTACTTCTGCAAGCTCATAACCTTTAGAAGCATTTCCTACGGGGAGATAATAAGTACCATTTTCTGATACATTTCTCCTTAAATAACCTTGTACATAAGAATCTACATTTCCTGCATTAACCGAATTTGCTAGACCATTTTGCACAAATACTTCATTAGCACCAGTGATAATTACTCCCTGATTTAAAGTCAAAGACTGGGCAATATTCCAATTTTGATTAATATAAAGATTACTAGGAGTAGTCTGTTCTATATAAACGTTTTCAAAATTTGCGGTTCCATTAACACTGATGGTTTGATTGGTAGAGCCTGTAAAGTGTACTTCGGAGTTCATTCCTGATGTGAAGTTCGCATTATTACTAACATCCAAGTCACCACAAATATTGATTCTTGCGTTAGGATTTAAGGTTACGGAAGAATTCGGCATAATAAATAAAGTTTGGGTGTTTGCTTGCTGAGCAGTTGAAATAATTGGCTTGTTAGTAACATCAGGAATAGTAACATCGTCTGAGCAAGTAGGCAGTTCGCAATTGGCCCAGTTATGAGGATTGAACCAGTCAGTATCTACAAATCCTGTCCATATTCCCACAGGTCTTTCAACCCTTGTATTTCTGGATACAGAACCATTGACATTAGAAATGGTACAAGTAGAAGCTCCACAAGCAAGCACTACACGGAGCTGTGTTTGAATGTCATTAGTATAATCCCCCGTAGTTAACGAATTAGAAGGCATGACTTGGAAATTAAAAACAATAGAGTCACCTGGGACAACACCACCAGTAATTTCCCATACTAATCTTTGCTCTGAACCTATATAAGAAATAGTGGGCTCACTAGTAAACCCTTGATAAATATCTGTTGTAGAAGCAGGAATATAAGTAAAATCCTCAGGCAAATCCACTTGTATTCTATCACTAGAATTGGTAGTACCAGAACCCAAGTTAGTAATTTTTATGCGATAATTTATAGGAACTCCGCAATTTCTTACAGTATCTATTTGCGTTGAAATGGAAGTGGTATAATTAGTAGGAGCACCCGCAATAGTAACAACAGGAGAATTGAAATTATAATTATAGGTTGTGCCACAGCCCCCCTTAGCACTGATTCTAAATCTTAAAAATGAACCTGAAATAAAGTTACAGTTCGTTACCATTTTAAAGCGTACCTTAAATGTATTGTTAGGAGATTGATTAGCGGGACGTAAACCTAAGGTAGCAAATTCAGGAATATGACTAGAAACGTCCCATATATAATTCACTCCCATAGTTACTGGATCAATAAAAGTTTGCCAAGTAGAGGCATCTGGATACATGATTTCTGCAGAGTTGGGAACATAAGCGATACCTGAATTGGTTCTTCTTACAATTACAAAGGGATTATAAGCCCTTCCATCTGAAGTATTTGTAAAGGTAACAGTATATAAAATAGTATCACATAAGTTCACTGGTGCCGCAGGACCTTGTATATTCGCCGTAAATACAGGTTTTATTGCTTGAAGATATAATTTTAATTTAGAAGATACACAAGGGCTATATGCTGCCAGGTTAGTAGGAACGGCAGAGCAATTCCAGCCTGCATGAACAGTTATACTATCTCTATTACAATTGGTATATTTTGCCCTAATTAAAAATGTTCGCGATTGCCCCGCATTCAAATTAGGAAAAGAATAAATGTTATTCACTGGAGTAAGAATAGAAGGCGTACCTGTAATATCTTGAACTTCAAAAATATTGATTTGACCACTAGTATTAACGGGCGAGAACCATGTGTTATTAGCAGTTACAGAACCAATGTTACTAACAATCACTGTCCATTCTACAGTATCCCGCTCTGCAACTATAGAGGGTAAGGATGATTGGACATTTAAAATAGGCTGAATATGCAATATGCTGTCTCTAGCGGTAGCAGTAATAACAGAAGTAGTAGAGGTTCCTAATCCTGCAGAAGTATCAAATCTCGTGGTATAAGCAATGGGTAAATAAGTATTGGGTGTAACCGCACAAGAGGGTTGGATAATAAGTCTCAACTCCGCTATAAAATTATCATCGCTTAAATCATAAGTACCAGAAGGAGGATATTGATTTATTACATTAAAAACAAGCGTAGAAGACAATGGATTAGTAGGAGTTGCAACAAGATAAGGTTGATTTACATAACCATTACCCGCCCCATTTCCTCTTCTTTGCCTCCAAGTAGCGCTCACAAAACTATATCCTGTAGGTATAACTGCGGTGATTTGCTGTACTTTAGCAAAATTTCTAAATTCGCCAGGAAAGGCATTTTCTGTATTTCCTAAATTAAAATAAAAAGCTTGATTTGCGGTTGCGTTATTACAAGCTGAAACCGAAACATAATCTAATGAGCCACTAGTAAAACTATACCCTACCCAATTGTAAACTCCATTAATGTTAAAGCAAGAAAAACCTCCTGGATGAGTTATCAATGCGGTATTGCTTGCATACATTTGATTGGTAACATTAGCAGTGGTAATACTGTTACCTATGTTTCTATTGACTCTATAATCTAACTCTAAGATTATGCTGTCCCCATTTTCATAAACAAAACCCGGCGGCAAGCAACCTGCTGCGATTAAATCATTGACATTAAAACTATACAAATAAATTCTACTATTTCCAGATACAGTGGTAGAAACTAAAGTAGGAGTACAGGTATAATTCAAACCCGTGGAAATGTCATAAATTTTAATACTTCTTGCAATGTTATCAAGCATTATGCTATTCGCATTGTTGATAGTAGTTCTAAAATAAGCGAAAGACCAATCTGTTCCACCTGTACCCGATAGAAAAGCCGCTTTGACCGTCTGTCTTACAGTATCTCCGACCATGGCTCTATCTAAACGAACCACAGACATATTATAAGGACCTGCATCAGCTACCCCATCATCATTAGCATCAGGCAAACCTAAATTAGTCCTTAACATGCTATAATCGTACATAGAAGTACCTCCCGTTGCACAAGGAACAGGGCAAGTTGAACTAAATGAAAAGGTTCTATTACATAATAATTTCTGTGCACAAGGACACAAACCATTAGGGACATATTCCATATTCCAAGTTAGGGTTTTCGTTCCCCCTGTTCCACAAGTATTATTCAATTTTATACAAAGATCCGAATTATTACTCCCTCCTAATGGATTAGGGAAATTAAATTCTATAGTTAGCGTACTACCTGAAACAGTAATAGAAGAAGGATTCCAAGAATTAGTACCTCTAACAAAAGTAATGTCTGCGGGGTTTCCTGTGTAAGTAAAATCGGGCGGTAAAGTAATATTAAATCTAACAAGACCATTACTAGATACTGGCCATTGGCTCCAGCCTGATGGAAAAGATAAACAAAACGTACCACTACCCCCAGGAGGAACCGATGCAGGACCAGAGACATTAGTAGTAGGAGTTCCTGTTGATGAATTATTTCTGGGTACAGAAGAAGGAATTGTAAATAAATTGGTTAGACATTGGTCTCTATAAGTTCCTGAATAAGACCAATGAAATGCACTTGCTGTTACAGGATTACAAGCTTGATTAGGACAACAGGTTCTTGTATCAAAATTAATTAAAATAGTTTCTCCTGGATTGATAATAGGAATAACGAAATCCACGGCATTAGGCAAAGGGGTACCACTAGCAACACCAAGACAATTTGCTGTGGCTCCTGTTTTTACTTGTGTAGTCACAGCAGTAGGAGTAATCGAAATAGGAGAGCCACCATTCACTGTGTAATTGAAACTTGTTTCATCAAAATATGAATATAAATTTGCCGTCGCATTTTGACTAAAAGTCATAGATACATTTCTAGCAGGCGTAGAACCTGTATTAATGATTCGCAGTTGTCTTGTAAATACTCCCGTAGAATAGCAAGTATTGATGTTATTATTGGTAACAGTAAAAACGAGATTCGGATTTCCTGCTCCTATAACTACATTCCCTGTCGACTGGGTAGTAGCACAAGTTTGAGAATTACACCCCCAAGAAGCACTATATTCAGAAGTTAAATTGTTACACGCCAAAATAGTTATAGATTCTGTAATCAAAATTTCCTCTCCAGGTTCAAAAAAACCATCATTATCCCCAATACCCATAAAGTCAGTTGCACTCAAAACAGTAGTAGCATTACTCCCTAACACAGAAAAAGAACCAGGGGACATGCTGTTTATAGATAAACCAGAACCAAATAAATCTGTTAAACTAAAAGTAGATAACGGGGAGTTTCCTGTATTTTTTATTAAGATTTGCCTTGTAAAAGTTTGTCCTACATTACCTGTAAAAGTCTGATTAGTAATAGATTGAAAGCTTAATGCAGGAATAAAAACGTTAAATTCATTCGTAGTAGTTTCATCGTAATTCCCTGTGTAATCTACACGATAATTAACATTGATATCTAAATCGTTAATAATTAAATTTTCTACGGCACACAAGGCTTTCGCTTGATAAGTTACCGTAACACTCGATCCCGCAGGAATGCTCGCTATTTGAAAAATGGGAACATTCAGATTGCTAATATCAAACTCCGTAGCATTACTAACTGTACCCGCAACATAATCTATACCATCAGGTAAATTAACAGTTAAATTTACATTGGAAAATTATTCGTGCTAATGTTTGTTACAGTAACACTAAACGTCTTAACTTGACTGCAAATTCCTAAATCCGTAGGATTAGAATAAGAAAAATTAAATTGATTTCCTTGACTATGCCCATAATAACTGGCAAAAGCCATCAGCATGATAAAAAGTAAAAGATGTTTATGCATATTTGTAATAGGTTATTTGTGCCTTATACGAAAAGGCTTTATTAAAGGTTACACTTTTGTTATATTTTTTTAAAAAAATTTTTAACTATGATGAGAACCCATCATGATTTCAATCAAAATCCATACTCCCATCAAAAAAATCATGATTCCTGTTAGCAAATGAACTATTCTTGAATGATGGGAAAAATATTTGTGAATAAAATTCTTTCCATAAATAAAAACTAACGAAGTCAAAGTAAACAAAGAGATAATAATGCCAAGCATATAAAAAATCATGCCTATCCAAAATTGAGTTACTTCATGATAAGTCATATTCGTTAATAAGAAGGTCATGTTAGAAGGGCATGGAATAACACTTGCGATTAAAATAGAATAGAGAATATAAGCATTATGAGGATTTTTTGAAACATGATTGCATTCTTGAGTATGCTCTGCAAAATATTGATAAATCAAAAAAATCCCTAATCCCATAATCAAAACAGCAAAAAATACTTCAAAATGATGGAAGGTGTCGTGATAATATTGAACTAAACCATAAGAAAAAAAAGCCATTATAAACAATAAAAGAGAATGTAAAACTCCAAATAAAAGACTGAACGTTAAGATTTTTTTGAAAGTGAGATTTTCTAGAGCCAAAGAAGAAAATAAAAGAGCTTGCCCGTGACCAGGTTGTAAAATATGAAGAAAACCCAAAATAAATAATTGTGGAAACATTCTAAATGCAAAAATATTGCATTTGTAACTCAATTGCAAATAATTTTTTATTTTTTCTCAAACTTTATTCGCGTATAGTATAAATACGTTTTTCCTAATTGACCCCGTATCCAATTTTTAGGTTTTTTATGAATATCAGAAGAATAATTGACCAAGAAATATTCATTTTCATTAATAGGCGCCATTGCGGGAAAAGCATTATCCCCCGTTGAAGGAAAATCTTTTATCCACTCTAATTCCATTTTTTCTTTATTCAAAGAGAAAATTGCTGTAACCTTTTTTGTTAAAGAATACCGAATTAAGTTTCTCAACTTTCGTTGATTAGGTTTTTTGCGTTCTTTTTTGATTTTATCGCACTCACCATCTAAATTGCGCCTAGAAATTAAGTAAATTTCATCTTGATGATTGAACAATAAGGAACTATCATATTTAAAAAGAGAAAGTTTTTTTTCCCATTGTGAATAATCTTTATGAATAGACTTGCATAAATATGAACCAAATCCTTCTAATCTTACTACTGCATATAAATCGTTATTATCATCAAAAATAAATTCTCCTTCTTCCCCTGAGAAATCATCAACTTGAGGCTTATCACTTAATTTTTTCCATGAATTACCATCCTCAGAAACCAAAAGCCTTAAATCTGCTTGATGATTTTTTTTGTATAATCCCACTCCATAATAAACAGACATATACAACCTTCCTTGATGTTCTCTGATACGCCAAGGCACATATCCATCAAAACCTATGGAGCAAGGCTCTGACCAATCCCCTTTTCCCGTAGATTTACATACCCAAATTTTTTCAGGACGAAACTTAAAAGTATTGCCCGTAAGGCTAAAATAAACAAAAAACAAAGTATCTTTGAATACATAAAAACGAGGCTCCCTTAAATCCTTCTTTAAAGAAAACATTTTTTCTAACTTCCAATTTTGAAAATCCTTTGAAGACAAAACATATAAAACGGCTTTTTTAGAAGGAAAATGACTCGGAGCCGTCCGAAAGGCTAAATAGTAAGTTCCATTGTAACGAATAACGTCTACATTGTTATTAGACTTTTGAATCTTGCAATCTTTAGGCATCAATTCTGTATTCTTCCATTAATAAATTCTTCCATTCAGAATCAGTAATTTGAAATTTTCCTTGACCTTTGGAAATATTACAACAAAAACTAAAGATGATTATTGCTAAAAAAGAATGAAATTTCATCTTTACAAAAATAGATTTTTTTAATTTTGTAGCAAAATTTTATATGCCTATACATTTTTTCGCTTCTCAAAACTTTATAAAAAAAATTCAAGAAACTACATTTTATAAAAATATACATTCTCATTCTGATGGGCATGACATTTTCATTTATGCAGAACCAGAACTTTATTACGAAGAAATACAATCCCACATTACTCAATCTGAAAACACGATTTTATTAGGTTGTGCCAAAACAGGACTGCTTCCCTTACTCTTTTCCTTCAATACTCCCATTCAAGCCAAAGTTCTAGGATTTAACTCAATACCTTTTTTTCTATCTTATCCCAAAATAGAAGTAACCCTTTTCAATGAATTAGAAAAGCCTTATTTTGAAAACTTATTCCAAGTTTTAGATACTCCAGTATTTTTTGTAGAAGACTCACCCGGATTTGTCTCTGCAAGAGTAATCAGTATGATTGTTAATGAAGCAGCTTTTATGGTTACTGAACAAATTGCTGATTTTCAAAGTATTGACTTAGGAATGAAACTAGGAACCAATTATCCTTATGGACCTTCTGAATGGCTTGAAAAAATAGGGATAGACTATATTTATCCTATCCTCAAAAACCTTCATGACCGAAATCCAACGGGACGTTACAAAATCGCACCTTATTTACAAAAATTATATTACCAATCAAAAATTCAAAATACTGTAAATTAATATGTTAAGCATACATTTTATTCGTCAAAATCCTGATTTAATCATTAAAGGACTTACCAAAAAATATGTTGAAAATGCAGCTGAAAAAATTCAACAAATATTAGAAATAGACCAAAGATATCGTGATAATTTAGTACTTTTAGAACAAAAACGTTCTGAAATGAACAAATTATCCAAATCGATAGGCGCAGAAATGGGAAAAGGCAATAAAGAAGCCGCAGAAGAATTAAAATCAAAAACCGCTTTAATAAAAAAACATATTGAAGAGCTAGAAAAAAATAATGAAGACCTTCAAAACCAATTACATCAATCCCTTGTTGCATTACCTAATGTTCCACACGAAAGTGTTCCTTCGGGAAAAACTGCAGAAGAAAACCTAACGGTCTATGAGAACCAACGCTCAAAAGAAATTTTTGAAGGTGCTCTACCCCATTGGGAAATAGCCAAAGAAAAAAATATCATAGACTTTGAAACAGGAGCCAAAATTACAGGAGCAGGCTTCCCTTTGTATAAAGGCTGGGGAGCCAAACTGCAACGTGCTTTGATTAATTTCTTTTTAGATAAAGCTGCTAAAGCGGGTTATATTGAAATGCAACCACCTATTCTTGTCAATCAAGACTCGGCTTTCGCAACAGGGCAATTACCTGATAAAGAAGGGCAAATGTATTATGTTTCGTTAGATGATTTATATCTCATTCCTACCGCTGAAGTGCCTATTACCAATATCTACCGAGATATGATTATTGAAGAAAAAGATTTACCTATTAAAAATTGTGGTTATACACCCTGTTTTAGACGAGAAGCGGGTTCTTATGGCGCCCATGTAAGAGGTTTAAATCGTTTACATCAATTTGATAAAGTAGAAATTGTCCAAATCACTAAACCCGAAAACTCCTATCAAGCTCTTGAAGAAATGGTAGAACACGTAAAAGGATTAATGGAAGATTTAGAACTGCCTTTCAGAATTCTGGCTTTATGCGGCGGAGATATGAGTTTTGCTTCTGCAAAAACCTACGACTTTGAAGTGTGGTCTGCCGCACAGAAAAGATGGTTAGAAGTAAGCTCAGTATCTAATTTTGAGGCTTTTCAAGCCAATCGTTTAAAATTACGCTATCGGGTAGGCGATAAAAAAACTGAATTATTACATACTTTGAATGGTTCCGCCTTAGCTTTACCCAGAATTGTTGCAGGATTATTAGAAAATCATCAGCAACCTGATGGCTCTATTCACATTCCCAAAGCACTGCAAAACTATTTAGGTGTAAATAAAATCTAGTAATTATTTTCAGAAAATTCATTAAACTAACTTAACTATACTTTTATGAAATGGTGGAATCATATCTTGTCTATTGGAACTGACAAAAAGAATTTTCAACTCACACGCAGAATAAGATTACTCAATGCTATTTCATTGGTTTCAGCAATTATTTCTATACTATTTGCTCCAGCATTGGCACTCAAAGTAGGCTGGAAGCCCTTTCTTTTTAATATTTCTACTAACGTTATTAGACTTTCGCCTATTTATTTTAACTATAAAGGCTGGTATTATTTAGCAGTGGCAACCTTTCTAATATTTAATGATATCGCGATAGCACTTACCGCAGGTATAGCGGGACTATCGTCTTCTATTCATTATTGTTTTATTTGCCTAGCAGTTATTGGAGCAATATTTTTTGATAATAAATGGCTAATTTTTCTACAATTTATTGTTTCACTAGCACTTTTTTTAATTTGTCATGAATATTTAAAAAACTATAAAGGAATTATCAGTGATTTAATGGGTCCCGGATTTTTTTATGCGGCTATTATATCTATTTTTGTTTTAAATTTTCTTTTAGTTTACTTTTTTAAATCAGAAAACCAACGCTACGAAAAGGTTATAGAAGCCCAAAATCATGAAATCATTGAAAAAAATCAGGAATTAGAGCAAAAACAAGAAGAAATTCTCGCTCAATCTGAAGAAATTCTGGAAAAAAATAAAGAAATCATACATCAAAATAAAGAAATAGTAGACAGCATCATTTATGCCAAGCGTATTCAAGATGCTATGCTTCCCCCTCTTTCTGAATTACAAACTGTCTTTCCTGATTCCTTTTTATTTTTTAGACCTAAAGATATTGTAAGTGGAGATTTCTATTGGTTTGTAGAACATGATGAGCTTAAATTTATTGCAGCAGTAGACTGCACAGGTCATGGTGTTCCGGGTGCTTTCATGTCCATGATTGGTAGCGAATTCTTAAACGATATTATTTTAGGTTTAGAACTTAAAGAACCTGATAAAATTTTAAATGAACTACATAAAAGAATTCGAAAATCTTTAAAACAAGAAAACAATTTAAGTAAAGATGGAATGGACATTGTTTTACTGGTTATTGATCCTAAAGAAAAAATTGCAAAAGTAGCCGCAGCCATAAATCCTTTGTACTTGGTTCAAAATGGTACTCTACAAACTATTAAAGCCAATAAATTCCCCATTGGAGGGCATCAAACTGAACAAGAAAGAGTTTTTTCTGCTACTACTATTGATATCTCTACACCTACTATTTTTTATTTGCATTCCGATGGTTTCCAAGACCAGTTCGGTGGGAATAATGGAAGAAAGTATATGGTAAAGAATTTCAGGGAACTCTTATCCTCCATTTCCCATTACGACTTCAACCAACAAAAAGAAATCCTAGAAAAAGAATTTGACCGTTGGAAGGGTAATCACCCCCAAATAGACGACGTTCTTGTAATAGGAATAAAAGTATAAAACTGGATTGAGTCTATAGTTTAAACATATTTTTCAAATAAAACTTGAATTGTGTTTACTAGAAAAGAATTAAAATTTTTCAGTAAACTCAAAAAGAAATTATCATTTTCTTAGGAATATTTGCAAATAAGTTGACATTTTTTTTCTTATGTAACATTTGTTACGAATCAGTTTTTTTTTATTCATTAAAATTGTAACAAAAAAAATGGTTATGGGAACTCTCAAAGAATACGAAGTTTTGATTTTGGGCGGTGGAACAGCTGGAATCATGTCTGCTGCATTTTTAAAAAAAGCTAATCCAAATTTAAAAATTGGTTTAGTGGAACCCTCCAATAAACACTACTATCAACCTGCATATACCTTGGTAGGTGCAGGCGAATACAATTTAAAAGACTGTATCCGTGAGGAAAAAGATTTTATTCCTAAAGGAGTGGAGTGGATTAAAGATTATGCTATAATCATTGATCCTTCTTCCAATGAAGTTGAGCTTCAAAAATTGGGAAAAGTAAAATATCAAGTTTTGATAGTAGCAACAGGAATTGCTTATGATTTAAGCATGATTGAAGGTTTGCAGGAGGCTTTGGATAGAGGAATTGTTTGTAGTAATTATATAAATCCTGAAAAAACGTGGGAGTTACTACAAAAATTCAAGGGTGGAAATGCAGTTTTTACTCAACCCACTACCCCTATAAAATGCGGAGGAGCGCCTCAAAAAGCAGCTTATTTATCGGCTGACTATATACGAAAACAAGGTTTAAAAGAAAAATCCAATGTTGTATTGGCTATGCATGGTTCTGTCATTTTTGGTGTAAAAATAGTTGCAGAAACCTTAATGCAAAAAGTTCAAGAATATGGAATTCATCTAAAATTGGGTATTGCTCCCATTAAAATTGACAGCGATAAAAAAACTATCTTATTTAAAAATGTATTACCTAATGAAAATCAATGTGTTGTAAATGAAGATCCTAAGTTAAAAACGCATAAAATTGATGAAAGTAGGATTGAAATGCCTTTTGATTTTTTACATTTGGCTCCACCACAAACCACCCATCAATTTGTGAAAGATTCTGGGATCACCAACGCACAAGGCTGGGTAGATGTAAATATCAATAGTTTACAACATAATAAATTTCCTAATATCTTTAGTTTAGGAGACGCTGCTGCTTTACCTACCGCAAAAACAGGAGCTGCAGTTCGTAAGCAAGTTTTAGTCTTATTGGATAATGTATTGAATTATTTGAGTGGTAAGCCTGTGCAAAACTTTGGATATGAGGGTTATTCTTCTTGTCCTTTAGTTACTGGTTATGGTGAAATGGTTTTAGCTGAGTTTAATTATAAAAATGAATTTACCCCCGATCCCAAGCTCAAGCAAATGCTGGTATTTGATTCCTATAAACCTCATTGGAGACTTTGGATACTCAAAAAATATATTCTTCCCTATTTATATTGGAACAAAATGCTGAAGGGAATTAAAGTTTAATACTTAACAAAGTTAGCAAGTAGAGCTTGAGAATAAGCGTGAGGGATGCGAAGGGTTTAGCACTGCCTTTGGATGCGAAAATTGAGCATCCAAAGGATTGCCGAAGCGAACAGCGAAGCCCGAAGCAAGCCCGACCCGCAGCGTAAGCAAGGGGCACGCCCTGATAACCCTAATAAATAATCCTATTAACTTTTTAGAAAACTAGTTATTGGAAACTTCTTCAAGGATTTCCTTTTTTTCTATACTTTTAACAATCCAAATGCTTAATTCATAAAGCATAAACATAGGAATGCCTAAAAAAATCTGACTAAAAGGATCTGGAGGAGTTAAAATTCCTGCAATCACTAAAATTAATACAATTGCATGGCGGCGGTAGGTTCTCATTACTTTGCTGGTCAAAATTCCCATTCTTCCAAGGAAAAAAGAAAAAACTGGTAACTGAAATAATAAACCGCCTGCAAGAGTAATTTGGGCAATTAATTCAATTACAGAACCAATTCTCCAATTATTTTGAACTCCATCTGCAATTTGAAATTTGGATAAAAATATTACCGAAAAGGGAGAAATAATAAAATACCCAAAACAAACACCCAATAAAAACAAAATGGATACAACAAATACAAAACCTTTGGTTTTTTTTATTTCAGAATCTAATAAACCGGGTTTTAAGAAACGCCATAGTTCCCAAACAACATAGGGAAATGCAACAATTAATCCACCAATAAAAGAAATATAAATAGCTCTTGAAAATTGTTCATAAGGTTCAGTAGCTTGAAAATTAACTTCAATTTTTCCAAAACAAAGAGTTTCATTCATTTGGCATAAAAAATCATTAATAAAAAATTTAGGAGAGAATGGAGCTAAAATCACTAAATTAATAAAATCTTGCACAAAAGCAAAGAAAAATATCATTCCAATGCCTATAGCAATCAAGCTTCTAATAATATGCCAACGTAATTCCTCCAGATGGTCAACAAAAGACATTTCTTTTTTTTCATTTTTCATAGTTTATTCCAAATTTCAAAAGTGAAATCAAAAGGATTTTTATCATCTTTGGAGACAAATTCTTGAGAAACTAAACTCCATTCTTTCAGATTGATTTCAGGGAAAAAAGTATCACCCTCAAAAGAATGATGAATTAAAGTTCTGTAGATAGAATTAACTAATTTGAATTGAAGGGCTTGCTCAAAAGTTTGTTGTCCCCCTATAATAAAAACTTTTTCATCATTTTGTGCGAGTTGAATGGCTTCTTCCCAATTTTTTGCAATAAGAATTCCTTCTAAGGGTTTTAAAGTATTAGACAAAACAATGTTCTTACGATTGGGAAGGGGTTTACCAATGGATTCAAAAGTAAGTCTTCCCATAATTACGGTATGATTGAGGGTTATTTTTTTAAAGTATTGTAAATCTTTTGGGAGGTGCCAAGGCATAATACCATTTAATCCAATCACGCCATTTTCAGAAACGGCTACAATAATGTTCATAAAGTTTTGATTTTAAAGTAATTAGTTGCATTTTGAACATCAAGTTCAATTTGTTTTTTCAGGCTTTCTAAATTTGCGAATTTTTTTTCAGGGCGTATAAATCCAAAAATTCTATAGTTAAAAATTCACCGTAAATTTCTTGTTGAAAGTCAAAAATATGTACTTCAATTTGATGTTTAAGTGAATTAAAAGTGGGACGCATGCCTAAATTAGCAACCCCATGAAGAATTTGTTGATTTCTTATTACATTGCAAATATAAACTCCATTTTTGGGCAAAATTTTAAATGGGTCGTTTACCTCAATATTTGCTGTGGGAAATCCCAATTGACGTCCTCTTTTATCTCCTTCAATGACTTTACCTGAAATCAAGAAATTATGACCCAAAAGTTCATTGGCTTTTGAAATATTTCCTTCAAATAGGTAATTACGGATAACCGTACTAGAAATTTTTTGAGAATCTTTATAAAATTCATTTAGCTGAATCACCGATTTATGGAGCTGATGAGCAATAGATTGGACTAATTCAAAATTCCCTTGCCTATTTTTACCAAAATGGTGGTCGTAACCAATTAACAGAATATCAATATTTAATTTACCAAAAAGAATATCTTTTAAAAAACTTTCTGCGGAAACTTGAGCCATTTGATGATCAAAAGGTAAAAGAAACAAATAATCAATCCCTTGATTTTCAATACTTTTAATTTTTTCTTCAAGTGTTTGAATCAGTTTTAAATTTTGAGCTTGATTTAAAACAATTCTAGGATGAGGATTTAAGCTAATGAGAAGCGATTTTGCATTTTGTTCTTTAGCAATATTTTTTAAATCTTTTAAAATAGATTGATGCCCTAAGTGCATACCATCAAAAGTACCTAAGGTTGCAACAATTTTATCCTGAACATTCCAATCTTCAAAAGATTTAATAATTTCCATGTATTATTTTTTGTTTTTTTTCTGATTAGGAATTTCTATATTTTGTTGTTTTTGAGCTTCTTCTAACATTTTTTGAAAACGTGTTTTTTTGACAGGTTTTTTCTTAGCTTCTTCTATTGCTAACTTGATTTTTTCTTCACTAACAAAAAATTTCATTGCATAAGTTTGTCCCATAGTAAGCATGTTCATCACAAAATAATACCAACTTAAACCCGCGGAATAATTATTTAAAATACCAAGAAAAACAATTGGAAAAATATAGCCCATATATTTTAATTCTTTGGGACCTGTGTCTCCTTGAGCTTGCTGTTGCATATAAGTATAAGCAATAGTGGAAATGGTCATTAATAAAGTAAATAAACTAACATGATCTCCATAAAAAGGAATACTAAATCCTAAATCTAAAATAGAATCGTAAGTAGAAAGGTCATCAGCCCATAAGAAAGCCTGTTGTCTTAATTGTATAGCACTAGGGAAAAAGTAAAACATAGACAAAAGAATTGGAATTTGTAATAACATGGGCAAGCAGCCACTTAATGGACTTACTCCTACTTTACCATAAAATTCCATTTTTGCTTGTTGTAATTTTGTTGCATCGTCTTTGTATTTTTCTTCTATTGATTTTACCTCAGGTAAACTATTGACAATTTTCATTTTTGCCATAGACATGTGGGATTTGTATGTTAATGGGGAAATCAGCAATTTGATAAAAAATGCTAATAACAAAATAACAATACCATAATTTGAAGTAAATTTTTCAAAGAAATTAAAAGCAGGTATAATTAACCAATTGGTAACTCCTCTAAATAGAGCCCAACCTAAACTTATTTGACGTTCTAACCTTAAATCATAGGTTTTTAAAAGTTGAAGGTCATTAGGACCTGAAAACAGTCTCATTGCAAAAGATTCTTTGGGTGCATGCCTATAAGGAATTTGTAATGATGAGGTTAAAACTTTGGTATGATGAGAATCTGGTAAAACTGTACTTTGAACATTAATAAATTCAAATTCATCTTTTTGAGCAATTAAAGCAGTAGAAAAAAATTGAGATTTATAAGAAACCCATTTGAATTTGCCTTGTTCCTTAAAACTTTGTGGCTCCTGAGATGCTGGATCTAAATTATCAATTTCATCATTATATAGATAATAAATACTGGTTTCAGGAAGCATTTTTTCTTTTGATTTTTCCGTTCTGGGTAAATGATTTTTCCAGACTAACTCAAAATAATTGTTTTTTATATCATTGCCCAGACCATTAGCAATCAATTCATGATCAATATGATAATTATCGCCATAAATGGTGTATTTTAATACTAAAGATTTATCATCGTCAATTTTAGCAGTAAAAAAAAGTTCTTTTTTCTCTTTACCACTTACTGTTAAGTTTTCAGAAGAAGGTTCAAAAAATAACTCTTGAGTGTTGATAATTCTTTGATTATGTAAAAACTGATAACTATACTGATTGTTAGGATGATTATCTAAAAGTGGTAAAGGTTTACCTTCGTAAGTTTTATATTTTTTGGAAAGAATTTGAATAGGAAAACCTCCTTTATTTGAAAATTGTATTTCATACAAATCGGTATTTACGGTAATATTTTTGGATATTCCGTTAATAAATTTATTAAAAATTCCAAATTGTGCAGCAAATGCGGAGTCTTGTTTAATAGTTATAGAATCCGTTGGATTTTGAGATTTTAAGGTATCAATATAAGTTTGGTTATGTTGAATTTTTAGAGTATCGGATTGAGTAATTGTATTATTATTTTGAGGATTTGGAGCAAAAAAGTAACTCCAAGTCATTAATAAAGCGCCAATTAAAATCAACCCAATGATGCTATTTCTGTCCATTCAAAAAATTTTCGCAAAATTACAGTATTTTCATTTACAAATGAATTTTATGTTGGAAAATTATAAATTTTCATTTAACCCTAAAATAATTTTTGGGTAACATTTAAAACTTAACCCAATGGTTATAAATCCATATTTTTTTAGAATTTTATTTTTTAAATAAAAAAAGTTTTCTAATTTTGCGGTGAAGATAAGGTGGTTTAGTAAATACACTGAAAAGGGAATCTTGTGAAAATCAAGAGCTGACGCGCAACTGTAAATCTTTCAATACTTATGTTTTTTAACCACTGGAGTGTTTCTGGGAAGGTAACATAAGTGAAAGTAAGCCAGGAGACCTGCCTAATCTAATATCACAGGCTTTCGCGTAATAAAGCTTCAGTGGAACGAATATATTTATATTCAATCTCCTGATTTATTTTTTATTCTTGGTCTGTGTTTATGCCGAAACTATTTTTTAAAAATATGCATAAATACACGTTTTATTTATTAACTCTTTTAATGAGTTATTCTGTGCTACATGCACAAATCAATCAATCGCAGTTGTATATTCTCCACGAAGGGACTATGCAAAACAAAGGTTCATTAGGAGTACTTGAACTGAGTAATTATTCTTACACACATTTAGATAGTGTAGAAAGTTTTGGTAATGACTTGTTAGTTGAAAATGACCAAATTTTTTTGGTGGACGGTGCTGGAAACATTCAAATTTATCAAAGAAATCCATTTAGTTATCACAAAACTATTTCTAATGTTTCTGCAAGACAAATCAAAAAATATCAAAATCAAATGTTAATTACTTGTTACTCAGAACCCTATTTTAAAGTTTTTGATTTAGTTGGTGATACAATATTGTATTCTGCGGATACTAATGATGTTCGTGATATTGCAGAAGGAATTTGGGTAGAAAATCATAAAGCTTATATTTTAGTGAATGGCTTTGGCTCTGATAGCCAATTGGTAATTTGGGATTTATTAACCCAAAGTAAAATTAAAACCTTGGAAACTTCTTTAAACCCCAATGAATTTATTAAAATTAATAACTTCTTAATTTATAATTGTTTAAATTACAATGATGGAACATTAACCCTTCAAAAATTAGATATGACAACCGACTCTATTGTTCAAACTAGGGTTATTAACATAACAAGTTATGGCGGATTAACCGCAAAATCAAATGAAGAAGTTTTATTCAATAATAATAATGACTGGATGGCTTCAAGTATTTCCCAATGGAATATGAATACAGATGTTGTGGATACACATTATGTTAATATGGCAAATTCCTATGCATTGTATTATAATCAGGATATTCAAACATTGTTTTATTCAGTTACTGATTACTCTTCTACGGGAAGTGTAAAAATTCAGAATACTCAAATAGATACTTTAATAGATACCTATATTTCTCCTAGAAGATTTGCTTATTATAACCAATCTAGTACTAATAAACAGAATAATAACACTCTTACAGAATCAAAAATCTATCCTAATCCTGCTCAAAATCATGTAAATTTTATTTTACCTACTGACTTTCAGAAATTAGAGGTTTACCATTTTGATGGAAGAAAGGTTTATGAGAACAATAAAAAAATACAAACATTGAATTTAGAAGATTGGGAGAATGGAATTTATTTTGTATTAATAAAAACCCAAAATGAGATTTTGAGTTATAAACTTTTAGTTGAATAAAATTTCCATTCAGTTCAATAAATTGGCAGTTCATTAATAAAAATGTACCATTCAATAAAAAAACATAGAAAATATTTGGAAAAGGGTCAATAAATGTTGTAACTTTGTAAACGAAAGAGCAAGGGTCGGGGTTGATTCGCCTAAGGGCTTGAGTCCCCCGGCTTTTTTTATTTATTTTTCATCAATCTTGATTTAAAAGGTTTTAAGCGTGTATGAAAGGATTATAAAATGCATTACTATAGGCTTTTTTAATTTTTGAGCAAATAAAAGTATTGCTAAACGAAATGAAACCTAACTGAACAAAATAGGGGTCTTGCCTCAAAAATAAATTTATAAAATACTTACTTTTCCTTTTTCTAATTTGTAAATGATGCTTGATTCAGGGCATGTAGCTAAACCTTCTAAATTGAATTTTAGTTTATGTCCATGTTTACTCATCCAACCTATTTGTTTGGCAGGATTTCCATAAACTAAAGCAAATTCAGGGAATGATTTTGTAACTACAGATCCAGCTCCAACAAATACATATTCCTCTAAGGTTATGCCACAAACAATGGTAGCATTAGCTCCAATTGTAACACCCTTTTTTAATACTGTTTTTTCATATTGACCTCTTCTATTAACCTCTGCTCGTGGATTCTTTACATTTGTAAACACACAAGAAGGTCCTAAAAATACATCGTCTTCACAAATAACACCAGAATAAACTGAAACATTGTTTTGAATTTTTACATTATTGCCTAAAATTACTTGCGGTGAGATAACAACATTCTGCCCTAAATTGCAATTTTTCCCAATTTCACAAGGAGCCATTATATGGCAAAAATGCCAAATCTTAGTTCCCTCTCCGATTATTGCTCCATCATCAATATAAGAAGATTCATGAACAAAGTAACTCATTAACTATTTTGTTTGAAATATTCTAAAATCGTATGGGTTATAAATTCTAATTGTTCTTCTGTAAGTTCGGAATGCATGGGCAATGACAAAACCACTTCAGCTAAATGATTACTTACAGGAAAATCCTCTTCTTTATAACCATAACATTGATAAGCATTCTGGCGATGGAAAGGAACAGGATAATAAAGCATTGATGGTATTTCTTTTTCTGCTAAATATTTTTGAAGAGAATTTCTATGTTTTGCAGGTACTTTAATAGTATATTGATGAAAAACATGGGTTGATTTTGGATCTCTGTAAGGAGTAACAATTTGAGAAAGATTAGCAAACTTTTTATCATAAAATTGAGCAGCTTGGTTTCTACGCTCATTATATTCGTTTAAATATTTTAATTTAATCTCTAAAATTGCGGCTTGAATCGTATCTAATCTTGAGTTAACACCAATAATATCATGATAATAGCGTACTTTCATGCCATGATTTGCAATCATTGATAATTTTTCAGCAAAAGCATCATCATTAGTAAAAATAGCACCGCCATCTCCATAAGCACCTAGATTTTTACTTGGAAAAAAAGAAGTACAACCTACATGTCCCATGGTACCTGAATAATAAGTATGACCATTTTTAGAAAAATATTGAGAACCAATGGATTGTGCAGCATCTTCAATCACAAAAAGATTGTACTCTTTAGCAATTTCCATAATTTCGTCCATATTTGCAGTTTGACCATAAAGATGAACAGGTATGATTACTTTGGTTTTAGGAGTAATTGCTTTTTTAATTGCTTGAGGATCAATATTAAATGTATCTGGTAGAACGTCTACTAAAACAGGTTTTAGATTTAATAAAGCAATAACTTCTGCAGTTGCAATAAAAGTAAAATCTGAGGTAATTACCTCATCACCTGGTTTTAAGTCCAAAGCCATTAATGCAATTTGCAATGCATCTGTACCATTAGCACATGGAATTACATGTTTTACTTTTAGAAATTTTGATAAACTTTCTGAAAATCTTTTAACTGCAGGACCATTTATAAATGCTGTTGAATGAATGACTTCTAATACTGCATTATCTATTTCAGTTTGGATTCTTTGATATTGCGAACCCAAATCTACCATTTGAATTTTTTTCATTGAAAATAAAAATGCAAATATAGTAATCTTTTTAAAATTTTAATAACCCTTTAAAATTATGAATATCACAAAGCTTTATTTAAAGGTTGTCAAAACCGTACTTCCAATTTATGAATCTAAAATTTCTTTTCTTACTCAATACTCAAACTACACAAAATAATTTTTTATTTTAATTCCTAGCATCTCTTCAATTTGATTATCACTAAAATTGGATAACCTTAAACTTTTAATTGCATTTATAATTTTAGTTCTTTCCTCCTCTGCTTTTTTCTTTTCCTCTTCTGC
>CAZBPK010000003.1:0-44578 GCA_964493765.1 uncultured Bacteroidia bacterium
AAATTATTATCAATAGAAGTTGATTTTAATAAATCATTAGGAAATAATAACTCAGGATTAGGTTGAGAGTCAAATAGAAAAATCGGAAAATTAAAAGAAATATCACGAACAGAAAACATGTTAATTATGCATGTTCTTTAGAGAGTATTTCAAGAGCTAATTCAGAAGCCTTTTGCTCAGCACTTTTCTTTTTTACATCCGTGGCTTGGGCAATCAACTTACCACCAATTTTAACTCCAATAGTATAAACACGGTGACTACCTCTATTCTCCTCATTCAAAACCTCATAGGATAAACTTGAAATTTTCTTTTTCTGAACAAATTCTAACAATCTACTTTTATAATTATTATCAGTTTTTTCTAATTCAGAAACATCAACATGACCTTGAATAATGGTTTTGTAAATAAAATTTTTTGCATAGAATATGCCTTTATCCAAAAAAATTGCACCGATGAAAGCTTCTAATGCATTGCCATAAATTGAAGGATTAGGATTGGAATTAACTTTATAATCAAAAAAAATAATACTATCAAAACCTAATTTTAAAGCAATCTCATTCAAACTTGATCTACTAACAATTTTAGAACGCATCTCCGTTAAAAAACCTTCATCTTTATTAGGATATTTTTTGAATAAATATTCAGCAATAACCATTCCAAGAACAGCATCCCCTAAATATTCAAGACGTTCATTGCACTCTTGAGCATTATTTTTTGAATTTTTCACCATTGAACTATGGCTAAAAGCTTGTTTATAAAGCTTATAATCAAAAGGCAAAATACCTGTAAGAAGTTTGACTTTTTTTATAAATTCCTTTTCTTTATGAAAAAAAAGATTGTAATTAGCCAACAGAAATCTTACTGGATATAAAATTCTCAATGTTTAAGAAGAAAATTTTTTAAATAATAAAGAAGAATTGTGTCCACCAAATCCAAATGTATTAGAAATGGCATAATTGACTTGCCTATTTTTAGGTTTATGAAAAGTATAATCTAAATCACAATCAGGATCATCAGTAAAATGATTAATTGTAGGTGGAATTAAATCATTTTTAACAGCCAATATAGTAGCAATTGCTTCAATAACCCCAGCTGCACCAAGTAAATGCCCTGTCATTGACTTTGTAGAACAAATAGAAATATTTTTTGCATGATCACCAAAAACATTTTTTATAGCTTTGGTTTCTGCAATATCTCCCTTAGGAGTTGAAGTACCATGTACATTAATGTGGTCAATATCAGACAAATTACAACCTGATGAAATTAGAGCATTTTTCATAACTGCAACAACTCCTTTACCTTCGGGGTCAGGTTCTGTAAGATGATGAGCATCAGCTGTTAAACCAATACCTATTAATTCTGCATAAATTTTTGCACCTCTAGCAATTGCAGATTCGTAGGATTCAAGAACAATACTTCCAGCTCCTTCACCCAAAACAAAACCATCTCTATCTTTATCAAAAGGACGACTAGCGGTTTTGGGGTCATCATTTCTTTCTGATAAGGCATGCATAGAGTTAAAACCACCTACACCTGCTTCATTAATTGCAGCTTCTGCTCCTCCAGTAACAACTATATCCGCTAAGCCACTCTGAATTAACATAAATCCATCAGCAATACAATTAGATGAAGTTGCACAAGCAGAAACACAGGAGTAATTGGGCCCTCTAAATCCATATCTCATAGATACATGACCTGGTAAAATATCAATAATCATTTTAGGAATAAAAAAAGGATTAAATCTAGGGGTACCATCACCCTTAGCATAATCACTAACTTCCTTAATAAAGGTTTCAAGACCACCAATACCTGAACCCATTACTACACCCACACGAAAAGGATCAATGGTTGAAATATCATTTATGTTTTGAAGCCCAGCATCTTGAACAGCCTCTGTAGCAGCTGCAATACCAAAATGGCAAAATAAATCCATTCTTCTGGCTTCCTTTTTATCTAAATAATTCTGAACATCAAAATTTTTTACTTCACAAGCAAAATGTGTTCTAAACTTTGATGCATCAAAACGAGTAATAGTATCAGCACCACTCGTACCAGAAATCAAACCATTCCAGTACGAGTCAATACCAATACCCACTGGAGTTACTGCACCAATTCCGGTAACAACTACTCTTCTGTGAAATTTCATTTTAACTGTTGATTCTAGCTTCTAAATACTTGATAACATCAGCAACGGTGGAAATTTTTTGTGCATCTTGATCAGGAATTGTAATATTAAATTCTTTTTCTAATTCCATGATTAATTCAACGGTATCAAGAGAATCCGCACCTAAATCATTAGCGAAACTTGCTTCTGGTGTTACTTCTTTCGCCTCTACGCCGAGTTTATCAACAATAATGCCTCTAACTCTTTCTAAAATACTTACCATATTTCTCTTATTTATTATTTTATATTGAACTGCAAAAATAACTTTTTTTTTTAAAACTACAAAAAAATGCTAAAATATAAACTACTCAACAAACAAAAATTTGACAATGAATTATTTAATCTAACAAAAAAATTTACCAAATTCTATCCAATAATTGGGAAATGATTTTGATACTACACTCAAATCGTCAAATTGAATATTTTTTATTAGGGGTTTGAGTAAAGATAAGGACATTGCCATACGATGATCATGATAAGTTTTGAAAAAAACTTGAGAAGGATATTCATCTACATCATTTATTATTTCACAAATACCAAGATTCTCATCATAATTCATAAGAATACCCACTTTTTCAAATTCATTTTTTATTGCTAACAACCTATGAGTTTCTTTGTACTTCAAGGTATCTAGACCAGAAAAAGTATATTTTCCTTTTTGGTAAGCAGATAAAGCTGCAAAAGTTTGAAATAAATCTGGAGTAGATGAAAAATCCCAATTATAAGGAATTAACTCAAAATTCTTAGGATTAATTTCTAAATCTAATTCATTGGATGTAGAAAATTCAACACCTAGTTCTGTCCAATAAAATAATTGATCTACATCAGGTTGAAAAGATTGTATAGATAAATTGGGTAGAATAATTGGAGTTTTTAAGATACAAGATAAAGCAATAAAATAAGATGCATTGGTCCAATCTGCTGATACTGTATAGGTATAATAATCAAAAGTGTTTTTGGTAAGAACAAATGTATTTTCTTCATTAATATAATCCCAAATAACGCCCAGTTTTTCCATCATTTTTAAAGTCATTATCACATAAGACTCAGAAGAAAATTCATCATTTTTTATGATAATTTTGAAATTTAAAGGTAAAGATGGACCTAAAAGTAAGAGGGAGGTTAAAAATTGAGATGAAATTATCTTATCATAAAATACAATATGATCAACGCCCAAATTACTCATACCAGAAAAGGAAATAGGTAAACTAGATTCTGATTTACCAAACTCAAAAGAAATACCTAATTGAGATAAAGATGAAATTAAAGGTTGAATAGGTCTTTTAGATAAAGAATCATGGCCCATAAATTGAAAATTATAGGGTAAAATGGAACATAAAGAGAGTAAAAAACGAAAAGCAGTTCCAGCTTGATGTATATTGACAGAGTTAAAATCACTAAATTTTACAGAATTTGAATTAATCAACAAATTATTTTCATGAATATTTAATTGAGTATGAATTTGATGATAAAAATCATAAATAACTTTTGTATCATCACAAAATGAAAAATTTTGAATAACAAAATCTTGCTTAGCTTGAAATGCCAAAATAAATAATCTATTGATTTCACTTTTTGAATAGGGTAAATATAATGATAACATAAAAAAAGGCTGCAAAATTGCAGCCACAAAAATAAATGAAATAGTTATAAACTACATATTTTTTAAACGCTCTTCAATAACTTTTTGAGCATTATCAGCTAATACAATTTCTTCTTTAAAAGAATAAGCACCTGTTTTAGGATTTTTAAAAGCAGAAATTATTTTAGACATACTTACTGCTTTTTCTTTAGATTTTAACGTTGCAACTACTTTCTTTGCCATAACACTGTAAATTGAAAATTAATTATTTAGTTTCTCTGTGAATCGTCATTTTTTTCAAAATGGGATTATATTTTTTTAATTCTAATCTTCCTGTTGTATTCTTTTTGTTTTTCTGTGTATGATATCTTGAAGTACCAGGAAGACCACTTGCCTTATGTTCTGTACACTCTAAAATCACTTGAATACGATTTCCTTTACTCTTAGCCATTGTTTATAAAAAATTTAGGCTGCAAAAATAAAAATAAAAATTTAATATTACAACTTTTCTCTAATTTTTTGTGCAATTAAATCCAATTGTTCAGGAGAAAGTTGAACACGAGGTTTCGAAAAATTCAAATCATCAACAGAATCCATGGGTATTAAATGTACATGTGCATGAGGAACTTCTAAGCCAACAACAGCAACACCAATTTTTTTGCATGGAATAGCCTTTTTAATTGCTTCCGAAACAATTTTAGTAAATAAATTTAAGCCTATAAATAATTCATCATCTAAATCAAAATAATAATCAATTTCACGTTTAGGAATCACTAAAACATGACCTTCTTTCACAGGATTTACATCTAAGAATGCTAAGAAATCATTTGTTTCAGCTATTTTATAGCAGGGAATTTCACCAGATACAATTTTAGAAAAAATAGTAGCCATTATCTTGTAATTTCTAAGATTTCAAATTTTAATGTACCAGCAGGAACTTTAATCTCAACAATATCACCAACAACTTTACCCAATAAACCATTACCAATTGGGGATTCTACAGATATTTTCCCTTCTTTTAAATTAGCCTCTTTCTGAGATACCAAGGTATAGGTTACAATATCACCTTTAATTAGATTTTTTAACTTTACAGTAGAAAGTATATAAACTTTAGAAGTATCAATTTCATCATCAGAAAGTATTCGTGAATTGATAAGCATTTCTTCCAACTTAGAAATTTTAAGCTCAAGGAGACCTTGAGCTTCTTTAGCTGCATCATATTCAGCATTTTCACTAAGGTCTCCCTTTTCCCGTGCTTCAGCTATTGCTGCAGCTATCTTTGTTCTTTCTTTGGTTTTTAAATCGTGAAGTTCTTGTACAAGTTTATCGTAACCTTCTTTAGTAAGATAATATATTTCAGCCATAATCATTATAAATTAACTCTACAACCAAATGAATGAGTACCTTGAAATGGATTGGTAGTTCTGTAACTATAATCAAGACCAAACGAGGAATATCTACCATCACCAGATTTAAAAGGAATTTCAACAGTTAAACCAAAAGCTAAGCCTGTATAAACATTGATTCTTTCTTCGGGATTAGTAATCCCTTTTTCCCAAACATAAGCCGCTCTAACCATAAAATACTTTTTAAAACGATACTCTGCACCTCCTCCAATCTGGTCTCTTGCGAAAGCATTAGCAGTAAAATTAATCATAGGACTTACTGTATGATTCGTTGAAACAGAATCACCACCAAACTTAAGTTCATAAGAAGCACCAATATTTAATTGTGTAGGTAATTCAAATTTAGAAGCAACAGTAGCTACATTACTAGTAAATCTACTATTAGAGCCTCCTAAATCTGCTCTTTGTGTTAAACCATCACCAGAATATCTCATTTCAGGACCTACATTTTTTAATGCAACACCTATACGAAACTTTCCATCTTTATCAGTATATTGAACACCCGCATCAAAAGCAACTCCATTTGCAGCAACATCAGTAATAGATTCGTGTATTAAACGTGTTGTAAAACCCACAAATATCCTATCTTCTACAAATGTTTTAGCATAGGAAATACCTATATTTAAAAAAGTTGGACTAAAAGTACCCAAAGTACCATCAGGTTGATCGATGGTTGTTCTTTGGAAATCTCCTAAATCAAAAGAAACAACCGATAAACCTAATACACCACCTTTTTTTAAACTTTGAGAAAATCCAAATGTATTTAAATTAATATCAGTCCCTACTAAATATCTTGTATGAGAAAATACTAATTCCGTTCTTTTGGTTCTCGCTAAACCAGCAGGATTATTAATAACAGACTCAATTCCATAACAATTGGAAGTATTAATTCCGTGAACTCCAGTATTTCTAGCCCAAGGATTAATTAATAACTGAGTGGCTCCAGCTTGACCAGCCCTTTCGGGGTTCCCAGCTAATAAAAGCTGGGAACTTAAATATGTTAAAACTATTATTATTGCTATATTTTTCATTTTTATATTTTCAAATTTTAATATGCTGTTAAATCAATTTCTGGCATAATACCAAAGAACTTAACTACTTTTTGGCCTAAATCACCTGCATCAATATGGATAATATAAACACCACTTGCAACAGGAACACCACTAGAATTTTTCAAATCCCATTCTAAATTAGGAGCTTCTGAATCCTTTTTATAAGTTCTAACCAAAGTACCATTTAATGTAAATATTTTGACTGTACATTTTTGTGGTAAATTGGTTAATTTTACTCTACTATCAACCTGGGTATTTTCATAACGATATTTACCTGTTCCAGAACGCCCATAATAAGGATTTGGTACCACTCTAATTAAATCTAATGCATTCTCAGCAACATCTTTTTGATTTAAACTAGCTGCTAAACGATTCGTATTAAAGGTATATGTAGGATTGTCATCCGTAAATTTTTTGTTGACTCTAAGTTTTATAGTAACATCACAGGGCATGTCTTCAGGCTTTTTGAAAGCAAATTTAGAGTCTTTAAGCATAGCAATTGTCACCCATGCAAAAGTATTATGAGCATTACTTATAGATACAGAACCTACCCCTGGTACATTAGGAAATACATGTCCATTATTTGCGCCCTGAGCAACATCAGAATTTCCAACTTTTAAACTTTGGGCAAGAGATGCACAACCATCATATTCTGTATTACTTACATAGATATAATGACGACCACCAACTGCATTAAAGTCACTACCAAAATCAGAGGTTGGGTTAAATATCATATCATTTCCATTTTGATTAGCATACCAAGAAGCCTCAGCAAACAAAATATTCAATCTTTTTCCATTATCTACATTAATCGCATAGCCTGGAAACCAAGACATACCTTGAGAATTCACATCAAGATTTGAGGATTCATTATTACCATTAATATCTTTAGAAATAGCCCATCTTGCAGTCATAGGATGGGATCCACCTTGCCCTGCATTCGCTAATGCTTTGGTTGGAGAAGACTCTATTACTACACATCTAGACCACTTGGATTTATCCTTTGTAAGCACGATATCAACATTCGGTAACTTATTGAGAGTAACCGCATCACCAATAAAAGCTTCATTATTACTTTGAGTTTCGGCATAAGATATTCTCGGACCAATAACCCCTGTAATGGAATTATATGAGCGTGTCATTATGTAAGGAGCCCAAGTTCTATCCAAAACTTTCTCATAAACTTCTTTGGGATCATAAGCAAAATAGTTTTTATAAAAAGTAATTGCAGAACCATCAGCTCCATAATCTTCGGTAATATCATTGTTACCAGAAGTTTTATGAGCATTTCCAGATAAAATCCAATTCCACTGATCAACAGTACTAGTTTCATAATCTTCAAGACCCCCTAACCAAGCTTTGGAGGGATCACTATGTTCAATAGTAGCGCCGACATAACCGTTAGTCTCATCATTTTTCCAATCCCCAGGATCTGAAACATCTTTAGCGGAAATAGATATACCATGTCCATTGATAACTTTTTCAACACCATTTAAAGGTTTGGGATTAGAAATACCAGTCGCGGTATCATAAATATAAGTAGATTTGAATAATTCCTGCCAAACATTATTAGTTTTAGTATATAAAATCCAGTCCGCACGAACTTGAGTAGCGCCTCTGTTCTCAATTAGAGTATCACGAGTCAATCTTATCATATAATCCTTAGCTTGGACTTCTTTAGGATTAACCACTTTGATATCAAAAGGACCAAAACCAGATTGATATACTAATTCATTAACATTTCCAGAAAGAATATTATTTCTAACATCTTCACGTAAATCTAAAAATCTACCTCCATTACCATTACCTTGATTTCTTGTAATTTCGGGAGCATCACCATACTGCGAATTTAAACGAGTACCAAAATTTTCAAATTCAACCTTATGAGCAACCGCTTTATATCGTTTAAAATTACCATTTCCAGGAACGAACTTTCTTCCATCGGCAGAAGTATCATTATAAGCATAAGCAATAATAGTATAATAGTAAGGTCTATAATTAACCAAGCGTTTATCAGAACCATCTGCAAATAAATCTTCTGTTACTTTAACCGATCTTACAATACCCTTATTTGAACCTTGAACCATGATTTGATCAACTATTACAGGTTCGGATAAACCAGAAACCAACTCAGAGGTTCTATTAACAATAGTCGTAATTGAATCTTGAATATCACATTGCAATAATACCCTTGCTTTATCTGAGTTATTTAATTCAGAAGCAGAAACTGTGCTATCAATTAATTGATATACAATATATCCTTGAAATTTGAAAAATGGTGTTTTTCCGGGAGGTAAAGCAGAACTAGCTAAAACAGGGTCTTTTTCAGCATAATTTTCAAAATAATTATTAGAAATTGGTCCAATTTTAGAATAATCCCAAGTTAATAATAATTCTTTATCATATTCATTAATAGCTAAATCTGGAGCATCTGGACCATTTAATACTTGAAAATCGTTATCAAATAAAGCTTGAGCTATATCATCTGCTTTAAGTAATCTACATAAGGAAGCAACTTCATCATTAGGAGAACCTGATGCCCAAACAGCACCAATAACAATTTCATTAACAGCACCAGGATTGAGTGTAAAAGGACCCGCAGACATTAGAAAACGTCTATCAAAAGGAGGGTTACCAGCAGACTTTTCAGTCCAACCAGAAGGAGTAGCACAAGGACCACCAGGCCAACCAGGGAAAATATAATTCGTTCTAGGTGTTGCCGAAGACTCAGAAGAACGTCCCCTCTGATTGTCTGCAGTCATAGGAGAACCATCTTTCCAAAAACCTGTTAAATATTGATAAAAATGATTGGGGCTTGATGGGTTTCCATAAGGAGTAAAATCATTATCATAATAAACAAATTTTGCCATTCCTATTCTTTCCCCCGGCTCATCAATAATACCATCTTTATCGTTATCAACTCCATCATTTGCATCCGCTAATGGACCTTGGAAAAAATCCACACCAAAAGAAGGAATAACATTTCCATAACCTTGAGCAGTTTCATCATTATTATCCCCGTTATAAATATATCCTAAACCTCTAATAGTATCACAACCAACATAGTCATCGGAGTAATTCCCTAAGTCAGCATCAACCCATTGACCAATATAAGTGTTAAAAATGGTATTAGTAGAACGATTAATCACTTTTTGTTTATAGAAGGTCATATCATTAAGCTGGTTAGAAGCAGCAAAAGCAAATGCTAATACTTGAATTTCTAATCCAATTTGCTCTCCTCCTGTTTCGGTATGGATGTTACCTTTATCATTAATCACCCACCAAATGGCTTGATCACCTTCAACTTTTGGATAGTCTCCTCCATTTTCAGGATCATAAATGGCGTTATTATTTACATCTACAAAAGGAGCTAAATAGGTTTCAAAATCAGGATCATTATTCATTGCAGGCCAATCCTTTATAGTAGGATATTTAGCAAAATCTACTGAGTTAGAAGCAAAATCCGCTCTAAATTGATTAATTTCTGCACGAGTAATTTTAAACATTTTATCCCATTGTTTACAGATGGCGTCATCAGTAGTAGCAGGACCATAATTTTGTCCTGGAGAAATTTTTAAAGGACCAGGATAAAAGTCATTTCCACTCTGACGATAAGTTTGAGCTGCTACACGTAACTGACCTGCTTGGTCATAACCACCTATCCATAAAGAAGCAGCAAAAGCTGAATGTTTACCAGAACCTTTTGGAACCTCATAACGAGGGTTACCGACTAAGTCCCACCACATATCACCACCATTATGCAACAACGTTCTTACGTTGTTAATATCTAACTGTGCAGAAGCGCTAGAAGGAACGCAACCCGCAGCAGTTTTTGCTGTACTACCCGTTTTTCTTGGACCACCGGGTACATTTTCTTTCGCTTGAATTGTTAAGCTGAATAACAATAAGCAAAATAACAACCATTGATTTTTTACTTTCTGAGCCATATTTTTAGAAATTAAAAATTACACCTAATCTTAAACGTCTTGGTAAACTAAAATTAAAAGGACTATTCGCTTTAATTGTGTATAAATCCACAAATGAAGCGGGACTAAACTGCGTTGCAATAGTTTGCTGACCAATAGAGGATTGTAAAAATCCATTATCATCAGGCAATCCGGAATAAGTATAAACACCAATGATATTTTTGGTATTTAATAAGTTCAAGCACAAGATATGTACATTTAAAGAATATTCTCTTGTACGGCTTTTCTGTCCAGTTTCTTCATTAACCTTTTCTTTACCTCCAAAATAGAAATCTCTATCAATTCTTAAATCAAAACGTAAATTAAAGGGTAATCTAGAACCTTGTGGTGTACCAGCAGTTTGGTTGTTTGCATTTATACCAAACTGAACATCAGCAGTGTTGGGTAATGAGTTTCTAGTAAACGGAGTACCAGAACCTAAATTAAAGGTTAGGTTAGCACCAAAGTTTTTGAAAGGATAAAAGCGTTTTCCAGTGCTATCATCTCCACCAAAGCCCGGTCCATTCAAATATTTTCCAGGTTTCACTTGGTCACCAGTAAATCTAAAATCCACGTTACCGGTAAATGTGTGTCTTTGGTCAAAGGAAAGAGGTAATAAAGTTCTTAGTACTGCAAAGCCTTCAATAGAGCCTAAAGTTGCTCTTGAGGAGTTAAAACTAGAACCAGTACCACTTGCGAATTGTAATGTATAAGCAGCACGCATCTTAACAGGTCCCATTCTACGAGATTCTATTGAACCAGAAAAACCTTTTACTGTAGAAAAATCTAAATTTTCAAATGAATCATAAGTGATAGGATAAGCAAAATTGTTTCTTAAAACTTGTATCATATTACGCATTTCACGATAAAAAGCGGACAAAGTCAAAGCCATTTTATCCCCTATTGCTTGTTTAAATCCTACTTCGTAGTCAATAGTAGTTTCTGGTTTTAAATTAGGGTTATTTATAGATTCAGTTGCATTTTGATTAATATATAGATAATTAGTGAATTGACCAATTTCAGCTGCTTTAGGACGTTGAGTTAAAACATCATAGTGAGCAAAAAATAGAGCCTCATCAGAAATAGGGAATGAGAATGAAACACGTGGCATAACATTAACTTGAGGTTTATAATCCGTAAATGCATCAATACTTAAAGTATCAGATTTAATATATGGCTGAACTTTACCACCTGTCGCTAATAAACGGGGGTCTGTAGGGGTACCATTGGCATCATACCAAATAGATTCATCTCTATAACCAATAATTCTACTGGGATTATTAATATTATCAACATAAGGAGCCCATGTAGATTTTACAGTTGATGGTAATGATGTACCTAATAAATTCGCTGCTTCGCCTGCATTATAAAAATCTCTCATGATAAATTTGTCTTTTAATACTTTTTGGTTGGCATCAAAACGGTCAATACGAACCCCTATATTGAAAATCATTTTATTAACTTCAAATTTATCTTGTAAGAAAAACGCTAAATATGAAGGTGAATAAGCATTTTGATGTCTAAAATCTTTATTGGTAAAAAACTCGTTGTCAGCTTTTCGTCCTACTCTATTCCCTCTAAAATCATATCCGTAATAAGTAACAAAAGAAGCACCATTATTTAGTAATTCATCAGCATTAAACATATCCAAGCTAAAGGTACTAGGATCCATAGCATCAATTTGCAAAAATTCTGTACCATTAACAGGTTTACCTAAAGCTATTCTTAAATTTCTGTCAAAATTGGATTGACCAGATTCTTCATATTTTCTATCATAATGAACAATATCTTGGAATACGCCATTAATATATACAGGCATAGGATTGTCATAGTCAATGGTAGTTAAATGTTTATTTGCTAATTGACGCATAATACTCCAAATCGCTCTTGAAGAAATCCCCCAATATCTTTGAGTTCTTTGTTGAAACTCAAAACCAAATTTAATATTATGATTACCAATCTCAGCAGTTGCCTGCCCAGTCAAACGATACATTTGTTCATTGTATTTAGAATAAATACCAAAAATGTTACCTTGTGGGTTATATAATGAATAAATATTCTGTGCTCCATCACCATTACGAACACCACCCAAAATTAATAAATCTGTTTGAGATAATACAGTATTTGATGTTCTTGTTGTAAAAGTCGTAAAGTCAAACACTTGTCTTGGATTATTTCTCAAGTAAGAATAAATATCATTAAGATAGTTAGCCATCAATGGGTTACTTGAATTAGCGCCATTAAACACATAATTTGTATCAGTAAAACCAATAGTACCTAAATAAGAGCTTTGGGAAATAGAAGGGTCATGAAACTCTGAACCTGGATTTATTGGAAATAATATTTCAGCAAAGTTTGATGTAAAACTTCCATAATGACCATAATTAAAGATTTTATCTCTATGTCTATCATCCATTCTATTTTGGTTAAATACCTGATAATCAGCTTGAATAGTATAGAATAAATTTTTTATAAATGATCCAGTATCTTGGAAAACCTGTTGGAAACGAACATAACCCCGTGCAGTATATTCTTTTCTGCGTTCAAATGCTTCTTGCGCTAACAAGGAGTTAGTTAAACTCCAAACTCTTAAATTCGTGTTATCATAATTACCACCCACTTTTATGAATGCGTTCTTACCTACTTGATAATCTAATCGAATATTTGCTCTTATACCTCTATTCAAAGCGCCATCTTTCCATTTTTCGTTGATAATATCATTTTTGGTTAAATAATTCGCTCTATTAATAAAAAATGTACCATCAGGAGAAGTGGTTAAAGGATGATTTTTTAAATCTTCTAAAACATCAGGTTTTACTTTATATATACCCACGGCAGATGGACTAGCATCTCTTTGTGATTCCATCTCAAATCCAGCAAAATAGCCTAATTTTGTTGTAACTTTTTTTCCTGTAGAATCTTTTTTACTAATTAAAGGACCAGACCCTGAAACTGCAACTAGATTATAACCATACTTATCAAAAATTTCCGAAGTAATTGCCTCAACTGAACCTGTGTGTTCTGCACTAGGAGCAGAGGTAGTAATTTGAATAATACCCCCTGTAGCATCACCATATTCAGCAGGAGTACCACCTGTAATAACGGATAATTGAGAAATAGCAGCACGAGGTAATGCAGTTCTACCACTTACACGAACTCCATCAATAAAATATTCTTGACCTTCAGCACGAGCACCTCTTACATTAAAACCTTGCTGATCATCTTTTTGTACTATACCAGCACTTGTAGCAATATTCGAAGATATACTTCTTGAAGCTAATTTATCTAAATCTTGCTTGGTTAAAGTATTCCCAGAAGCGGTTTGGTCAGCTTCAATTAATTTTTCACCAGTAATTTCAACGGTACCCATTTCTACAACAGCGCCCACAAATACTTCACGTACAACAGTTTTTCCAGGACCCACAACTACACCTTTAATAGTAGTAACTTGACCTGAGTAAGAAACCTCAATATCATAAGTACCTGGAGTCACTGGGGAAAAACTATATTCACCATTACCGTCTGAGGTTGTACCTCCTTTAAAAACCCCATTTAAAAAAATTTTTACATTAGCAAAAGGGAGAGTTTCTTTGGTTTCATTATCCCTAACGACCCCTTTAATTTTAGCGGCATCCTGCCCAAACAAAAAACTGTTACTAACTAAAAGTAACAATATCAAATATTTAAGCCGTTTATACATAAAGTTTTTGTATTGAAGATTTATCATGTTCACTCTGTATTTTTCTACTTATAATTTCTTTAAACAATTCGGCAAATATACAATAAAAGATTTTTTATCTACCAAATTCGTTAATTTTTTTTTAATTTTTTTGCAATATTCAAATATTACCCAAAATCTAAAAAACTTATTCTCTTGAAAAACAAAGATATAACTTAATTCAAAATTATTCTCCATTCCTATTATTAATACAGAATGAAAAGCTACATTTGTTAGTAAGTTTTGAAATTTTTATTAATTAATTTTGATTATTTAGCAATTGTAATAAATCCTGCCAAACCTTTTCTTTTCCAATTTCATTGAAAATTTCATGATACATCTCTGGATATATTTTCAAAGTAGAACCAATTTCTTTGGGAATTTTTTCAAAAAAATCTTGTGTAGCTTTAGCATCTACTAACTTATCATCACCTGCTATCAAAAAATGTAAACCTTTTTGTATTTTTTGAACATCTAAAAAGGCGGTCTCTATAGCTTTCATGGTTGCTTCGTACCAACCAGCTGTTGCATTTTTTAATACCAATTTATCATTCTTGTAATTTTCTACTACTTTTGGGTCATGAGATATATGATCAGGATTTAAACCAGAGGGTATAGAAAATTGAGGATAAATATTTACTATAAGTTTAGATAATGATTTTTTCCAGCTAGGTACTGGAGCTGATACTCCTAGAAATGGTGAAGATACCACTTTTAATTGCCATTCATTTTTTTCAAACATAGTTTGGTGATAGCGTATCACAATTAAACCTCCCATAGAATGACCTACTAAAAACCATTTCGTTTTTGGATACTTTTGTTCATAGTAATTCCTGACTGTATTCAAGTCTTGGAGGTATTCATTAAAATTTTTTATAAAAGCTCTATTACCTTCACTTTTTCCATGCCCTCTTAAATCAAAACCTACTGAATTAAATCCTTTTTCTTCAAAAAAATTCATAATTTCAGTAAATCTCAAGCAATGTTCAGCAAAACCATGAACCCACAAAATAGTTGGTGCTTCTTCAGAAAAGAAATTTGAAATGGTATGAAGTTTAAGCCCATTAGATTGAATAAATTCTGTTTTCATCTCTATATATTATATTGTAATTAGTTCAGAAATTAATAAAATTGCCATGACAGTCATTAATAAACCTAACCACATTTTGGGATAAATTTTCTCTTTGAAAGCCAAAACGCCTACAAAAGTAAGTAAAAGAATTATTCCTATATTATTTAAAGGAAAAAATTTTGCTCCTTCAATTACTTTCAGCCCGCTTAACATAAATATTAAAGAAAAGAAATTAGGAATCCCTAAAACAACTCCAGCTATAATATTTTTAATTTGAATGGATTTTTCAAAAAAAGTTAAATAAAAAGATCCTAATAAACCCGCAGTTCCAAAAACCATAATTGTAAAAACATCTTGTGAAACAAAACTGGCAAAGTAAAATGTAAATACTTTAAAAACTGTGTCTATCACACCATTTCCCAAAAATAAAATTGAGCCTCTTTTAAAAATATTGTTGCTTTGAATAGAATGGGGTTGTGCAGTATTTAAAAAATAAATAGCAGAAATTGCTAAAAATAACCCCAAGGATTGCAAAAAAGTTATTTTCTCATGAAACCAAAAAATTGAAACTCCTACAGGAATAATAACGGATATTCTTCCAAATAATGCTGTATAACTTAATCCAATTTCTTGTGATGCTCTACCAATTTGAAAAAACATAAAAATAAATAAAAAACCTTGTATTATACCGAGTAAATAAACACCAGGTTTTAAATTTTGAATATTTGAAAATATATTGGGATTATATAGAATGCCACAAAAAACACAAACCCAATAATTGACTGTAATTGCTTGAATTAAACTAACCCCTTTTCTTTGAAATAAACGAAAGAGTATCACCAAAATACAAGAGGTGATAATAGAACCCAGAATGTAAATCATTCTTTAGTAATTATTTAGGACATTTATCTTTAGCTTCAATTACATAAGTTAAAATGAAACCTGTATAAAAATACCAATCTTTTTGATTTTTAAAACCTCTTGTTAAGTTTTCACGATAGGAATTATTAGAATAATTAGTACCAAAATTTGTGAAAACACTTCTATCAGAAAGTTGCATAGGAATAGCACCTTGTTGTCTCAACATTTCTTGTGGGTCAACATATCGGTCGCTAACATCATCCAAATAATCTGTAAAAACTTTTCTAGCACCCAGCTCTAAAGCCAAATCCCAATTTTCTCCAAGTCTAAATTTAAAACCACCACCAAATGGAATATTTAATTGAGTTAATTTATAAGGCTTTGGAGTACCCTCCACTCCTTTTAGATATTGTCCTTCGGTACCAATGGGTTGCAAATCGTACCATTTACCATTCAATTGAGCTTGTGGGTTAAATCTGTAAATTGCTAAACCTGCAAAAACGTAAGGTGTAAAGATGGGTCTAAATATAGATCTTCCAAAACTACCAATAAAATCATACACTAAGTTTACATTAAACTCATTAATCTCACTTCTGAAATGAAGATTTCTATTTTTTCTTTTTTCATCAGTTGATAATGAATCTGCAGCTCCAATTCTACCATAAAGATAACCTACCCTTAAATACATGTGAGGATTAAAATGATAATTTGCAACAAATCCTCCACCAGGTTTTGTAAATTTTAAGGTATTATTATCATCTAAATCACCTTTATAATTGGTTGCGCCTAAAGTAGGACCAAAAGAAAAATAATTATGTCTTCTTTGTGCATTAGAGTATTGATTAAAAATCACAAAAACTATGAAGAGAATTACAGCAAAAACAGAGTTTTTCATTTAATAAAAAAAGAACTTCAAAATTATGATAAAAAACTTAAAACGCAAAATTTTTTAAACGTTGGATACAATAGCTTTAGGCATAATTTTTTCCAATTTCTAAAGCAGAAGAAAAAAATTTAAACACTTATAGACATGATGAATATCTGATTCAGAATAGCCATATTAAACTAAAAACTACAAGTGAAAAGAAAACAAAAATATAGCCTATTCCAATTTTTTAAATCTTGAATGAAAAGAAATCTTCACTAAGGAAACTTTATTTTACAATGTTTAACTTTTCGGAAAAACAAAAAACTGTTTTTATAAAATTTCAAGAATTTTACTTTGCAATGAAATTGCTTTCCAATCTCTTTACAGATTTTTCCAAATCATTTAGCTGATTTTTAAGATTTTGAATTTCTAATTTTAAATTTTGATTTTCTTGTTTGAGTAATTCCATTTCTTGTTTATCTGCCTTGATTTGATTTAATTCTTTCACAGCGTTGAGGGTTGTCCAAAGGATAGGGTCATGATTTAAACTTAAAAAATGATGATTTTTACTACGAACAATGGCCTCAGGAATGATTTTTTCAATTTCTTGAGCTATAAAACCTGTATAAGTTTCTTCGGAAACGATTCCTAGTGGGTTATCTTTTTTGTATTGATAAAAAACAGGTTGAATTTTCATTAAATCATTTAAACCTCTTTGAAAAGGAGAAATTTGAGTTTTTAATCTTTGGTCAGAGAATGTTAACCATGAGCTACCTCCAAGTTTACTTGCATCTCCGTTTACTGATAGCATTTGGTCAGGATTAGCAGTATTTATTCCTACAAAATTGTCTATATGCTGAACAATGATGGAGGGATTTCCAGTAGTGGTACTAGAACCTGTACCTCTAATAATCATAAATTTACCTACTCCTTCTCCATTTCCTAGTCCTGTATTAATCAAATGGAACCATTGCCCTCCCGTAGAGCTATTTTGAATGCTATGCCAAGTTCCTCCTGTATTATTGGATTGCACTCTTATAATGGTACTGGTAGTATTATAAAGAATATGTAATGGGGTACTAGGAGTAATTCCAATACCTACCAGCCCACTAAAGTAGCCTTTTCCTTCAAAATAACCACCAAATCCTGAGGAAGGGGCTTTTCCATAGATAGCTTTAGCATTTGCATTAGAGGACAAAACTTCACCTATGACACCATTTACAGCCGCAGAGGTATGATTATGCAAACCATAAACCCCGGCGGAACCCGTATTATTAGAATTAGCAACACCTTGTACCCCATAGGCTTGAGCAGTAGTAGCATCAGAAGAACCTATCGTTCCTGCCGATAAATTGCCATTACCCGTGTTTATTCCATAAACTCCATAAGTTTGGCCTGATCCCGTTTGTCTACCATAAACGCCTGAAGAAAAATTAGAATTACTAGAGGATTCTCCCCAGACTCCTGTAACAGCTGCTGCAGTTCCTGTGGCAGTTCCTTTGATTGCAGCAGTATTGGTATTAGAGCTTGCTACTACCGCTGAAATTCCCAATGTGGCATTTGTAGTATTTTGTGTGTTTTCAACTACTAATACTGCAGAATTAGTAGTGGTAGAAGTAGAACGAATAATGGCAGTGTTTAGAGAAGTATTGGAAATCCTAAAGTTAGCGGGCTGGTCAGCGGCAATTTGATTTTGTATATAAGAAGTGGAGCCTGGAGGGATGTCTGCAGCAGAAATAGTGCTAGGAACAAAACTAGAACCATTGCCTCTTAAATATTGCCCTGCAGGAGCGACTCCATTCACTAAATAACCCACTTGGGAATTTATAACACCTCCTACATCTAATCTATAGTTAGGAGCAGCAATTCCAATACCTACATTTCCATTATTATTAATAATCATTTGCTCAAGAGGTGAATTAGCACCATCTTTCGTAGTCCAAAAAGAAATAGAAGTTGGTAAATCAGAACTACCAGATGAAACACCGTCCCTTTTGAACATAATCATTGCTTGATTTTGGGTCGGATAAGCATCTCCTACTAGAATTTTCGCAAGAGGATCCCCAGCATTTACAACATTATCAGCATTTTGTAAATAAATATTCAAATTAGAAGTTCCCCTTCTTAAATGTAGGAGTTGATTAGGAGTTGATGTTCCTATACCTACTTCTCCTGAGCTACTAATAACCATTCTATTAGAGCCATTAGTCCCAAAATACAATGGCAAATTTTCATAGTTTATTATTGAAACGCCAGCATTATTATTTTGAATAAGGAAACCTAGTCCTGATGTACTAGCATGTGTGAATTGCAATGTAGCGTCAGATGAACTAGGGTTATGAATTTGTAAATCGTGATTAGGCGTATTGGTTTTAATGCCTACATTTCCATTGTCATTTACAAAAATACCTTCATTATCGCCATCTTTGCTTAAATAATATCCATTTAATTTAATGTTTTGATTAGCAAGGTGATTACCTAGATTATCGCCGCCGGGGTATATAGGTTGCCAAATGGCACCGTTATAATAATAAAAACCTGGACCAAGGTTCGTTTGATAAATCAAAAGACCTGTGGCAGGGCTTGAAATCAAATCTCTTTCTGCTCGTGTCATTCTAGGGATTAGAAGACCTTTATTTGTTGAACTTATATCTAGGAATACTGCTTGAATTGGGGGTTGTTGTACCAATACCAATTTGTGCTTTAATCTGTAATGCAAATAAAAAAGCGATTAGTGTAAAAATTGTATTTTTCATTAATAAACGTTTTTTAATTTACAAATATAGTGGTTAAAATTCTGATTTACAAAAAAAAATTGAGCAATTAAATATTTTTTAACATTAACACTTTGTTTAAGTTTTATGAACTAATTTTGCATTATGGCTCAGTTCGTTCATTTACATTCTCATACAGAATACAGCTTATTAGATGGAGCGGCAAAAATTGAAGATTTAATAGCGAAAGCGAGTGCTTGTAACATGCCTGCTATTGCGATATCCGACCATGGCAACATGTTTGGAGTTCCCCAATTTGCTTTATCTGCAAAATCTCAAAACATAAAACCGATTATTGGTTGTGAGTTTTATATCTGTAAAAATGACCTCAAAAACTTCAGTAAAGAAAATGAAACCTATCACCAGATTTTATTGGCAAGGAATGAAGAAGGATATAAAAATCTGATGAAGCTTAATGCAATTGCTTACCAAGAAGGTTATTATTACAAACCTAGAATTGATAAAGACACTTTAAGTAAACATGCGGATGGATTAATTGCAACAACTTGTTGTTTAGCGTCTGAAATCAATCAAAATATTTTAAAAGGAAATATAGAAGAAGCTGAAAGATTATTTTTGTGGTATCTCAATCTTTTTGGTGAACATTATTATGTTGAACTTCAACGTCACGATTTAAAAGACCAAGAAGTCTGTAATCAAATTCTAATTCAGTGGGCAAAAAAGTATAACGTAAAAATGATTGCCACGAATGATTCTCATTATGTAAATAAGGAAGATGCAGATGCTCATGATTTGCTTTTAGCGTTACAAACGGGTTCTGATTATTATGACAAAAACCGTTTTCGTTTTACTGATGATAATAACGAATTAAATCCTAGATTTTATTTCAAGACAGCGGAGGAAATGCTGGATATTTTTCAGGATATTCCTGAAGCGGTTGAAAATACCGTAGCCGTAGCCGAAACCGTAGATTTTAAACTAAATTTGAATTCAGATTTACTTTTACCTATTTACAAAGTTCCTACGGGTTTTTCTTCTATGATGGATTATTTAAGGCATCTTACTTGGGAAGGGGCGAAAGTTCGTTATCCGATTATTACCCCAGAGATTACCGAAAGAATTGAGCATGAACTCAAAATTATTGAAAAGATGGGCTTTGAGGGGTATTTTTTGATTGTTCAAGGGTTTACTACTGAAGCAAGAAAAAGAGGAGTAATTGTAGGTCCTGGTAGAGGTTCTGCCGCAGGTTCCGTAGTCGCTTTTTGTATTGGCATCATAGATATTGACCCCATGCAATATGCTTTACTTTTTGAAAGATTTTTAAATCCTGAAAGAATTTCGCCCCCTGATATTGATATTGATTTTGATGATGAAGGAAGGCAAGCCGTTATTGATTATGTCGTAGAAGAGTATGGAAGAAATTCCGTTTGCCAAATTATTACTTATGGAACTATGGGGGCAAAAACCGCTCTCAAAGATGTCGGCAGAACCTTAAAAATCCCTTTAGATGAAGTTAATAAAATTTCTAAATTAATTCCTGATAAACCAGGCATAACTTTTAAAAAAGCCCTTTCTAAAGATGATAATCCCGATTATTATCAACAACTCTTAGAACTAAAAAATAATGGAAGAGAGGAAATCAAAAAATTATTTGAATATGCGATTACTTTGGAAGGAACTACTCGACATACAGGAGTACACGCAGCAGGAGTGATTATTGCTCCAGGAGAACTTTATAACTTCGTTCCCTTAGCGGTTAATAAAGATAAGGTCGTTACAACGCAATATGATGGACCTTTTGCGGAAAAAGTAGGGCTTTTAAAAATGGATTTCTTAGGGTTAAAAACTTTAACCATTATGAAGACTTGTTGTAAAATTATTAAACAAACCAAAGGTTTAGATATTGACCCTCAGAAAGTTCCTTTAGATGACCCTAAAACTTTTGAGTTGTACCAGAAAGGAGAGACTGTAGCGACCTTCCAGTTTGAGTCCGACGGTATGCAAAAGTATTTAAGGCAACTGAAACCTACTAATATTGAGGATTTAATTGCTATGAATGCCTTGTATAGACCTGGACCTATGGACAATATCCCTACTTTTATTGATAGAAAACATGGGCGTCAACCTATTGAATATGACCATCCTAAGTTAGAGCCTATTTTAAAAAATACTTATGGGATTATGGTTTATCAAGAACAGGTAATGCAAATTGCTCAAGCTATTGCAGGCTATAGCCTTGGGGGTGCGGATTTGCTGCGTAGAGCGATGGGTAAAAAGAAAAAAGAAGTTATGGAAGCTGAGCGTTCCAAATTTGTGGAAGGAGCTGTAAATCAAGGTGTACAAAAAGAAATCGCTGAAAAAATCTTTGATACTATGGCTAAGTTTGCGGAATATGGTTTTAACAAGTCTCATGCCGCAGCTTATTCCGTTTTAGCTTATCAAACGGCTTATCTTAAAGCCCATTTCCCCGAAGAATATATGGCAGCCGTTCTTTCCCATCATATCAATGATATTAAAGATATTACTTTCTTTATAGAAGAGTGCCGTAGAATGAAAATTGAAGTTCTACCGCCTTGCGTCAATGAATCGGATATGCTTTTTTCTGTCAATGCAAAAAAACAAATTCGTTTTGGTTTGAACGCTATTAAAGGACTAGGAGAAGCAAGTGCAGAAGCCATTATCAACGAAAGAAAAAAAAATGGACCTTATAAAGATATTTATGATTTTGTAACCCGATTAGATAGCAAATCTTTAAACAAAAAAAACTTTGAGAGTTTAGTTTATAGTGGAGCATTAGATTTTGATAAAAATATAGCACGTTATCAATATTTTGCAAAAGCCCATGAAAAAGACGAAACTTTCATGGAAAAACTTATGCAATTTGGTGTGAAATTTCATCAAAACCAACAAAAAAAAGCGTCTTCTGCACTTTTTGGAGAAGCCATTATGAATGAAATCATAGAAAAACCTATTCCCCCCAATTTAGAACCTTGGTCTTATATTCAACAACTTAAACAGGAAAGAAATTTTTTAGGTTTTTATTTAACAGGGCATCCTTTAGATAAATATAAACATGAAATCAAGGCTTTTACAACCTGTGCAATTTCAGAAATTGATAATTATAAAAATAAAGAAATTAAAATAGCAGGAATAGTAACAGATTTTCAAGAAAAAGTTTCTCAAAAAGGTACTAAATGGGGAAAAGTAATGATTGAAGATTTTCAAGGTTCTATTGAAATTACTTTGTTTGGTGAAGACTTTCTAAAATTTAAACACTTTTTTGTTTTAGACAATATGTTGTTTTTAACTTGTAACTATGGACCCAATTTTAGAAATCCAGACCAATTTGATATTCGTATAAAAGAAATTAAACTTTTAGAAGATATGTTGAACCAAGCAAAAGAAATTGTAATTGAAATTGATAATTTACTATATGATAATCAAAAAGTTAAAGAACTTTATCAAATTTTTCAACAATATAAAGGAAAAAATAATGTTAAATTTGCAATTCGGTCAGGTTTTGGTATGGAATTGTTAACAATGAGTAAAAATACTAACATTGATATAAATAATTCTTTACTTATGGAACTTGAACAGGGTCATTTTGAGTTTAGAATAAAATAAATATAACAATGGGAAATTATTCAATTGAAATTACAGATCAAAATTTTGAAGAGTTAGTATTAAATTCTGACAAGCCTGTTTTAGTGGATTTTTGGGCAGAATGGTGCGGTCCTTGTTTAATGATTGCTCCTGCTATTGAAGAACTTGCACAAGAATATCAAGGTAAGTTTGTAATTGGTAAAATGAACGTGGACGATAATTCTGATGTACCTATGCAATATGGTATCAGAAATATTCCTACTCTTTTGTTCTTTAAAGGCGGTAATATTATTGACAAACAAGTAGGAGCATCTGCTAAAAGTGCATTAAAATCTAAATTAGAGGCTATTTTAGCTTAAGTTCAAAAATTTTTTTTCATAGACCTGAGTTTCATAAAACCTCAGGTCTATTTTTTTACTTGCAATACTTCTGAATTAAATCCTCAGCTTCTTTTAGTCCTAACTCTTTTGCTTTTCTCCAATCATTACAAGCTTCTGCCTTTTTACTAAGGTTGTAATTGGCAACTCCCCTATTGTAATAAGCTAAAGGGTCTTTAGGATCAATTCTAATTGCATTATTATAGCTAATCATTGCAGTTTGATAATCTTTTTTATCGGCGTAAATGGTCCCCATGTTGTTATATGCACCAGCGTTATTAGGGTCTAATTTTAAACTTTGTTCATAATCTTTTAAAGCTTCATCATTTTTTTGAAGTTTGGAATAAATAGTAGCTCGATTAAAATAATAGATTGGTTCTTTTTTATCTAACTCAATGGCTTTATTGTAGTTATCCAAACTTTTGTTATAGTCTTGCTTAGCTTCAAAACACTTCGCTTTAACTGCATAAACTTCAGCGTAATCATAAAGATTTTTTAAAGCTTTATCAGCATCATCAAGTGCTTTTTCATAAGCACCCATTTCACTATATAGCTTTGCACGACCATAAAAAGTGTAACCATCATTGGGATTTAATTCCAAGGCTTTACTAAAATCTTGCAGTGCCAATTCATATTTTTTTAGATTTTTTCTGGTAATCCCTCTAAAAGCATATCCAGCTTGAAAATTGGGATTGTTTTTTATTGCAGAGTTGAGATCATCTTCCGCTTCAACAAAAAGTTGTTTGTTAAATCTAAGTACAGCACGATTATAATAAGCTAAAGTATCGCCTTGATGAATTTTGATAGCGGCGTTCAAATCGGCTTCTGCGCCGTTTAAGTCTCCGGTTTCTTTTCTTGCTAATGCTCTTCCGATGAGTAAATGTGCATTGTTAGGATCATTTTTTAAAGCTATATTATAGTCATTCAAAGCATTGGGATAATCTTTTTGTTCTGAATATAAAAATGCACGTTGCAAATATACCTCTGAGCTATTAGGATTTAATTGTAAAGATTTATTGAAATCTAATAAAGCACTTTTATAATCTTTCATTTTTGTTTTGGTAATCCCTCTGCTCAAATAAGCACTAACATAATTGGGATTGAGTTCTAAAGCTTTATTATAATCTTCTAAAGCTCCTTTAAAATCCTGAATTTGACGTTTTGCATTTCCTCTATTGACATAAGCAGAAGCCATTTGAGGGCTAAGTTCTAATGCTTTTGAAAAACATTCAATTGCTTTTGTGAATTTATTCATTTCGCTATAAGCAACACCATTTGCATACCAAGCATGAGGATCTATTGGGTTAATTGAAACCGCTTTTTCAAAATCTTGAATAGCACCCGTGTAATCACCAATTTGTTTTTTGGCTCCTCCCCTCTCTACATATCCTCTAGAATTATCTGGTTCTAATGAAACTGCTTTATCTCCATCAGAAATAGCATCTTTATTTTGGAATAATCCTCTCTTTGCAATTGACCTTGCAATATAAGCAGTTGATTTGTTGGGGTTAACCATAATTGCTTTATCACAATCTTGAATAGATTGATTATATTGGTTTAAATTATTCAAAGCATAAGCACGTCCTACTAAAGCATCATATAGATTATTTTTTAATGCTAAACTTTGAGAATAACAATTTTGCGCATTTTTATAATCGCCTAAACCAAAGTAAGCCTCCCCCATATATAAATAAAAATCCGGGTTTTTCCCTTCTGTGTTTCTTAGCTTTTCTAAATCTTTTAATGCTGATTTATAATCATATTTTTCTAATTTGCTTTTTGCATCACTAAGGGTTTGTGCATGCAAAAAATTGATTAAAAAATAGGTAACAAAAAATAATTGTTTCATTGTATTCAACATGTTGTTTGGGTATTTATACGTAATAATAATAAAAAAAGTTGTTGAATGAATAGAAAGAGGCTACCATTTTATGGGCAGCCTCTTATCCTTATCTATTATCTATTTTTAATGATTACTTTTCTTCGTGCATCATTTGAGTTAATCTTTTGGATAAAGCAAACATAATAATTGCAGCTAATCCAGAAAATATTACAAACAACATAAAGAAATCATATAAATCCATGATTTGGAAACCCAATAAAACTGGTTTTTGGGGATTAGAAGGATCGGGATACAATTGAGAAAAAACACCCGCTAATTTATTTGCTGTAGCAGTAGATAAGAACCATACTCCCATCAATAAAGACGCAAACCTTGCGGGTGCTAATTTATTCACCATAGAAAGCCCAATTGGAGAAAGGCAAAGTTCACCGATAGTATGAAGCAAATACAATGTAGTTAACCATAACATACTTACTTTTACATTAGGACTAAGGTCTTTTACACCAAATGCAATAATTAAATAACCGATTGCTAAAAACAACAAACCATAAGCTTGTTTTAGTGGTGAAGAGGGCTCTAAACCTTTTTTGTTAAGAGACTGCCAAATCATAGAAAAAACAGGGGCTAAAGTTACAATAAAAATTGCATTAAAACTTTGGAAATAACTTGCGGGCATTTCCCAACCAAAGACGTTACGTCTAGTTTGTTCAGCGGCAAAAACAGTTAAAGAAGCTCCAGCTTGTTCAAATGCTGCCCAAAAAGCAATCACAAAGAATGCAGAAATAAAAATCACCCATATACGCTGCTTTTCTATGCTTGTTAAAGTAGGGTCAGTAATTATAGAAGCCGGTGCTGCTAAAGTTAATGAGTAAATAAAGATACCAATCCAGTCTAATTTTGCCAATTCTTCCCCTTGAAGTAATGAGAATCCAACAAATAGAACTAATGAACCTAAAATCCAACCCAAAAGCCTTCCAATACTATTATCTTTTTTATCTTCATAAGATTCTTCTTTGATAAATTTAGAAGGATCAGGTTTTCCACCAATAGCTTCACCAGTTGGAGTAACGAGATATTTATTTTTTAGTAATTCAAAAGAAATAATACTTACTATCATACCTATACAAGCGGCAAGAAATCCCCATTTAAAGTATTCAGGAAGAGCTTTTCCGCCAGCATCATAGTGTTCACCTAATGCACCACAAACTAAAGGAGCAAAAAATGCACCTAAATTAATTCCCATATAAAAAATGGTAAATGCTGCGTCTTTTCTAGTATCTGTTTGAGCATATAAACTACCAACCATGGTTGATATATTAGGTTTAAAGAAACCATTACCCATGATTAAACAGCCTAAACCACACAACATTAAAATATTAGCAAATTCAAAGTTTGAATAATTACTTGCACTCAAAAACATTAAAAATTGACCAAGAGCCATTAGTAAGCCACCCACTAATATAGATTTTCTATTTCCCCAATAACGGTCTGAAACATAACCTCCTATTAGCGGAGTTAGATACACTAAACCTGTATAACTACCATAGATTTGAGCAGCTTGGCTTTTATTCATCATAAGAGCATTGAGAAGGTAAAGCATAAATATGGCACGCATACCATAATAACTGAAACGCTCCCACATCTCTGTAAAAAACAATAAATAAAGACCATCTGGATGACCTTCGGGCGTTTCTTTTTGTACTTCGTTTGATATTTCCATTATTTCTAATAAATAAACCGTAAAATTATAAACTTTTTCAAAATACAAAAAAACTTTGAAAAATTTGTGTTTTATTACCTTTGATATTTTGCAATCTCATAGAATATCAACTTGCATTTTAACGATTTAATACCTTGGGTTTCTTCATTATTTTTCTAACCTTTTGGGTTTATCTTTGAATTTACTATTTTTACACTTCATTTATGAAAATTCTTTTTCTGAGTCTTTTTTTTCTTGCTTACAACTTCCTATGGAGTCAATTAGATTCTTTAGATTGGGTTACTAAAAACAATTCTTATCAGTTAAAAGAAGTTTTTGAAAATCAATCCCCAAAAGACTATTTTAAATTATTGGATTCCTTAAAAACACATTCAAAAAGTTTTCCTATCACTTTGGATAAAGACACTTTGTTTCGTATTTGGGTTTCTATGGCTCATTTATCCATTAAAGATAGAAAACATCAAATGGAAGAAAATATAAAATTCCTTGCCAACTTAAATAATTTTGATACAAAACTCTTTCAAATAACAGAAATTGGTTCAGATTGGAATTTATTTTATGACAAAAAGTTTATTTTAACGGTTAATGAATGGGATGCTCTCTGGGAAAATCAAAAGCCAGAAATTTTGCTTCAATTATGGAAAAAAAGAATTGAAGGGGGCATTTTAAAATACAAAAATGAAATGGGTACCTCTCATCTTTTGTTGAGAATTTTAAAACTATCCTTTGTGATTTTGTTTTTTGTTCTTTTGCTATGGCTTATTCATTTTTTGTCAAATTATCTACAATATCATTTAATCAATAAAAGATTACAGTTCTCAAAAAATGTCAAAGTAAGTAATACAGCTTTAGTGGGCAGAATTGGAATTAGGGTATTAAGGTATTTAGCCAATGTTTTGCAATATTTATTAAGTATTATTACCATATTTTTTATTATTCCGATGGTATTTTCATTTTTTCCCAATTCTAAACCCTTTGCAGACCAAATCATTGACTATATAGAAAAACCTTTTTATCAAATTATTTATGGTTTTATAAATTTTTTACCTAATTTATTCACCATAGTGGTAGTAATTGTGGTTACAAGATTTTTTTTAAGAATGGTAAGGTTTTTAGCAGAAGCTATTGAAGATGAAGATATTCTCATTAAAGGATTTTATCCAGAATGGGCAATTCCTACTTACAATCTATTCAAAATTTTAACTTACATTTTTACATTAATTGCTATTTTTCCTTATCTTCCAGGTTCTAATTCACCATTTTTTCAAGGGATTTCTGTTTTTGTGGGTTTATTAATTTCGTTTGGTTCAAGTTCTGCAATTTCCAATTTAATAGCAGGCATTATTTTAACTTACATGAGACCTTTCAAAATTGGAGATTTGATTAAAATTGGAGATATTAGTGGTTATGTTCAGGAAAAAAGTTTATGGTCCGTGAAAATCAAAACTATTAAAAATGAAATCATCGGAATCTCTAATGTAAACGTACTCAATCAAAATATACTAAATTATTCGTTATCTGACAATTATATTGTTCGTTCTACAGTGAGTATTGGATATGATATTCCATGGCAAAAAGTTCATGAATTGTTAATTATAGCGGCTGAAAATACCCAGTCTGTGCAAAAAGAACCTAAACCTTTTGTACTTCAATTAAGTTTAAGTGATTTTTATATTGTATATGAAATCAATGCTTACACCAATAATTCTTTACCTTATTTTGATGTACAATCATTACTGAATGAAAACATTCAAAAAACTTTCCATGCTGCTAATGTACAAATTATGTCTCCTCATCATTTCACACTGCATTCTAGCGAAAATGAAAAAAGACTTTGAAACAATTGGTTTTAGGATATGCGTGAGGGATGCGTAGGGTTTAGCACTGCCTTTTGATGCTGAGTATAACGAAGCAAAAAAAGGATTGCCGAAGCGAAAGCGTAGCCCGAAGCACCCCGACCCGAAGCGTAGCAAGGGACACGCCCAAATACTTATGAAAATAACCTTAAACGCAGAATTTATTTTTTTTAAAAAAATTTTGGCTTTATTTTTGCAGTTTAATCAAAAAAATAAGAATGAAAAAAAATATTTTTATTGTAGTAATTTTAATCGCATTTCAATGCGTTTTTGCTCAAAGTAAAAGACCTTTACCTTCTGTGAACATCAAAACTATTGATGGTAAAGCATTTAATTCCAAAGAATTTGATAACAACGGAAAACCTATAATCATTTCATTTTGGGCTACTTGGTGTAAACCTTGTATTCAAGAACTTATAAATATTTCTGAAGTATATGAAGAATGGCAAAAGGAAACTGGTGTAAAATTGATAGCCATTTCTATTGATGACGCCCGAAATACTGCAAAAGTTCCCAGTTTTGTTAAGGGAAAAGATTGGAAATATGAAGTTTATTTAGATGTAAATTCTGACTTTAAACGAGAACTTGGAGTTAATAATGTTCCTCATACTTTTCTTTTAGATGGTAACAAAAACGTAGTTTGGGACCATAATTCTTATACCAACGGGGACGAAGAAAAATTATATGAATTAGTAAAAAAACTTTCTAAAGGAGAAACCATTAAAGAATAAAACAAAATGGAATTTTTTGAAGTGAATCATCAAGGAAAAGTTGCAATTATCTACTTTAATCGTCCTAATAAACTCAACGCAATGAACAAAACTTTCTGGGATGAGCTTTCTCCTTTGATTGATGAATATGAAAACCGTAAAGACATCAAAGTAATTCTTTGGGTTGCAAAAGGAAAAGGCTTTAGTGCTGGTTTAGATTTTATGGATTTTTTCTCTCATTATCAATCGGTTTTGTTTTCTGGTGATTCAAAAAAATTAGAAAATTTAATTAAAGAATTACAAAAACCTTTCCTTCAAATAGCCAATAGCTCCAAAGTACACATTGCGGCAGTTCATGGTGCTTGTGTTGGTGGAGGTTTAGATTTTATTTCTGCTTGTGATTTACGTTTTGCTTCAAAAGATGCTTTTTTTTCTTTAAGAGAAACCAAAATGGCTATTGTTGCTGATTTAGGTTCCTTGAATCGCTTGCCACAAATCATAGGTTATAACCATACTCAACTCATGGCTTATACGGGTGATGATTTTTCTGCGGATAAAGTGTATTCTTGGGGATTAGTTTCTGAAGTGTTTGAAAATCATGAAATATTATTTCAAGAAACATTAAAAATTGCTGAGAAAATTGCAGAAAATTCTAGTATAATTTTGAAGGGTGTCAAAAAATTATTGAATTATCAATGGAATAAAACTCCCGAAGAGGGACTTGAATACATCGCTCAATGGAATGGCGAAAATCTATTAAATTCTGACTTTATAGAATTAACTACGGCTATTGTGGAAAAAAGAAAACCTAATTTTAGTTGATTTTTGTACTAAAAATAAGGGCATTCAATAGCTAAATTTCTTAGAGATTGAGGAGAATGGTTAATGATTCTTTGCAATTTTTTAGTGCAACGTTTGCGTGAGGGAAGTGGAGGGCACGAAGTGGCACTGCCTTTTGATGCTTTTGCAAAAAGTAGCAAAAGGATTGCCGAAGCGATAGCGAAGCCCAAAACAGCCCGACCCGAATGCAAAGCATGAGGGACACGCCCAAAAAATAAAAAACTTCTAAATTTTCATAACAAATTGCCTCTAATCTTTGTTTTAGAAGAAATATGTTGTTAATTTTGATAATTGGTTTATGATTTTAAGACTATTTTTCTTATTTTGTTTGTTTTTTGCTCAAAAATTGGCGAGTCAAAATAAAGGAAACCCTTGTTTGATACAACCGGGGTATGTAGTCAAAATTATGCCTTTTAGTATAGTGGATAGTTGGGGATTGCCTTCATTAAGAATAGCTAATGAAATTCGTTTGCTTCCTGGCTGGAACTATGAATTGGATTTAGGATATTATTTCCCACAAGATGCACCAAGACACGAAAAAATTAAGGGAATTTATGTCAGTAGTCAATTTCGACATTACTTTTTTTTGTATTCAGGATTTATTGCCTTTCAAATTATTTACAAAAATCAAAGTTTTACTTTAAGAGACTCAGTTACCGTAGAAACTGGAGTTCCTACTAATCCTTATTATAAATTTTACAGCCCGATTAATATGCAAAGAAGAGCCTTAGCTTTAAATTGTGTGATTGGTAAACAAATATTTTTTGACCGTTTCATTTGGGAAATTTATGGTGGAATAGGTTTAAGGATAAGAAATGTAAGTCATTTGACTGAAAAAGTAAACGGAATTTATGATTATATGGAATTTGAAACTACTCAACAGATGTATAATCCTACGAAAAATGAAATTCAACCGAATTTGGTTTTAGGTTTTAAATTTGGATATTGGTTATTTCGTTAAAAAATATTTTGTTTGATTTTGTTTAATTCCTTACAAAAAATTAATTTTGCCTCATGAATAAACTCATAAAAGCCATTCAAAACAAAAGTTCTTATTTATGTGTGGGTTTAGATGCCTCACCAATTTATTGGGCTCAAGATATTCCTTCTAATGTTCAAGGGTTAGAATATTTTTGTAAATCTATAATTGAAGCTACTCAAGATTATACCATAGCTTATAAATTGAATTTGGCTTTTTTTGAAGTATGGGGTCATGAAGGATTAGAAACCATGAACAGAATTTTAGAATTTATTCCTCAAGAGATTTTCACTATAGCAGACGCAAAAAGAAGTGATATTGGGCACTCCGCAAGTTTTTACGCAAAAACATTTTTTGAAACTTATAATTTTGATTCTATTACTGTCAATCCTTACATGGGTAAAGATAGCGTAGAACCTTTTTTAGAATATAAAGATAAAATTACCTTTTTATTAGGTTTAACTTCAAATGAAGGTGCAGAAGATTTTCAGTTAATGGGTAATCCTCCTTTTTATGAACAAGTTATCAGAAAATCTATGTTATGGAATATTCATAATAATATAGGTTTTGTGATGGGAGCAACACGTCCTAATGCCATTCAAACACTTAGAAACATTTATCCTAAAGCACCTTTATTAATACCTGGTATCGGTGCACAATCTGGTGATTTAGCGAAAACCATTAAAAATGCTTTTTATAAAGATACTCCTATGTTAATTACAATCAGTAGAGCAATACTTTATGCAGATACTTCCCAAAATTTCCTTCGAAAAGCCAAAGAAAAAGCCTTAAATTATCATCAAGAGATTTCCCAAATTCTTCATGAACTTTCTCTTTCTTAACCGTTTTTTTGCTATCCTTATTTTGATTGGAGTAGTTATTGTTCTCGGAACTTTGTATTATTCCAATAGTTTGGTAAGTAATTTAGCAAAGGAAGAAGAAAATCGTATTCGTTTATATGCAGAAGTTTTAAAATACATAGCGAATTCAGAAAATACAGAAACTGATTTTTTGTTTAATCATATCATTAAAATTGATACCAATAAAATTCCTGTAATCAATGTACCTGCTATTATCATCAATGAAAAAGGCGAACCTATCGGAGATAATTTGAATTTATCCAATCATTTAACAGGTGAACAAAAAAAACAACGTATTTTAAAAGAACTAGATTACATGAAATCTTTTGGTTTTGAGCCTATTCCAATAGAATACGTAAAAGGAAAATTTAATTACATTTATTACCGTGAATCCGATAATCTCATTAGATTGAGAAATTATCCTTATGTAACCTTTTCTTTACTGCTAGTTTTTGTTTTGATACTTTTTGTGTTATTTTATATCGCCAAAAGGAACGAACAAAATCAAGTTTGGGCAGGATTAGCAAAAGAAACAGCTCATCAATTAGGTACTCCTATTTCGGGTTTAATTGCATGGATTGAACTTCTAAAATTCAATGAAAATGAAGATGTTAAAATGGCAGTAGAAGAAATGGAAAAAGATATCAACAGATTAGTGAAAGTTTCTGAACGATTTTCTAAAATTGGTTCTACTCCAGAACTTTCCAAGCAACCTATCCTCCTTACTTTAAAGCATTTAACTGAATACATGCAAACCCGTTTTCATAACAATGGTAAAATACTCATTCAATTAAATCATGAAATCTCAGAGGATTTATCTCTACCCTACAATAAAATTTTGTTAGAATGGGTATTGGAAAATCTTATCAAAAATGCTATTGATGCCTTTGAAAAAGGTACTGGAAAAATTCTCATTCAAATTCATCAACAAAATCAACATTTGTTCATTGATGTAATAGATAACGGAAAAGGTATAGAACCTAAACATTTCAAATATGTATTTAAACCGGGTTTTTCTACTAAAAAAAGAGGCTGGGGACTGGGTTTAAGTTTAGCAAAGCGTATTATAGAGTTTTATCATAAAGGAAAAATATTCATTTTACATTCAGAGGTAGGCAAAGGAACTACGTTTAGAATTGTATTAAACTTAGCATGAGAATCCTTTTGCTTCTCATACTCAAATAATCTTTTTATAAATTAAATTGCCCTAAGCTAAAAATTCAACGGAAAATTTACTTTTAGATGGAATTTTTTCTATAAATTGCATTCGTTTTGAATATATGAAAAAAACATTTTTTTGGTTTTTGTGCTTCATTCCTTTGATTAACTTTGCTCAAGTAATAGACGATTTTTCGGATGGGGATTTTACTAATAATCCTACATGGATAGGTGATGTTTCAGAATTTATTGTCAACACTAATTTTCAATTGCAATCTAATGGACCTGCGGCTAATGCTACTCTGCATTTATCTACTGCTTCAACTTATGCTACTAATTGTGAATGGCGTTTCTGGGTTCGTTGTGCTTTTAATCCTTCTACTACTAACCTTGCTCGTATTTACTTAATTGCTGATCAAGCAGATTTGGAAAGCTCTTTAAATGGTTATTATATTCAAATTGGTGGAGTTACAGGAAATGTAGATGCTATTGACTTGTTCAGGCAAGATGGAACAACACGAACCAAAATCCTCAGTGGAATTGCGGGAAATGCAGGAGCTAATGATAATATTCTTGGAATACGAGTTATTAGAGACGCATCAGGCAATTGGTCGGTGTATTCTGATATTACAGGAGGTACGAATTATCAATTGGAAGGCTCTGTAAACGATAATACTTATACTAATTCGGCTTTTATGGGAGTGGTTTGTGTCCATACTGCTACCCGTAACACTTCTTTTTATTATGATGATTTTTATGTAGGACCTATTATTGTAGATACTACCCCTCCCAGCGTGGACTCAGTCATTGTATTAGATGCTAATACTTTAAGAGTATTTTTTTCGGAAGGGATTACGCTATCTACTGCACAAAATGTATCCAATTATTCAGCGAATAACGGTTTGGGAAATCCTGCTACTGCGAATTTAATCAATGCAACTACTGTAGAATTGGTATTCTCTAATAGCTTTGTAGATGGTTTACAAAACACTTTAACCGTTCAAAATATATCGGATTATGCAAACAATATAATGCCTAACCCTCAAAATATTGATTTTACTTATTTTGCGCCAGCTGTCGCTGTGGAGTATGATGTAGTTTTTAATGAACTGATGCCTGACCCTGACCCACAAGTAAATCTGCCTAATCAAGAATTTATCGAAATTTATAATCGTTCTAACAAAAATTTAGATTTACAAAATTGGACTTTATCAGACCAAACTTCCACTGTAACCTTGCCCTCTTATATTCTTGCCCCCAATTCTTATTTAATTTTATGCGCTAATGCTCACGTATCTTTATTTTCTAGTTACGGACCGACATTAGGGCTAAGCTCATTGCCTTCCTTGAATAATGCTTCTGATGTATTTACCTTAAAAAATCAAAATGGTGATATTATTGATGTCATAGCGTATTCTGATGCTTGGTACAAAGATGCCATAAAAAAAAATGGGGGATGGACCTTAGAACGCGTTCAGTATGACAATTTTTGTAGAGATTCTGCGAATTGGAGAGCGTCTGTCCATCCTGACGGTGGTACGCCCGGAGCGCAAAATGCTATTTTTAATCAATTTACAGATGTTTTACCACCCCAGCCCGTTTCTGTTGCTATCATCAATCCTAATACCATTCAATTGAACCTTAACGAAGCGGTTAATACTGCCGATGCTTCTAATCCCAATAAATATGTAATTAACAACGGAATAGGTGTAGCTCAAAGCGTTACCATTTTAAATAATGGCACAACCATAGAATTAACATTTGCTAATCCTTTGCAGACCAATACTTTGTATGAACTGTCTGTCAACAATTTACGGGATTGTATTGGTAACATCAATAATTATTTTACTATGACCTTAGGAATTCCCGAACCTGCTAATCCTAATGATATAGTAATCAATGAGTTAATGGCTGACCCAGACCCCGTAGTAGGTTTACCTAACCAAGAATTTGTAGAACTTTTTAATGCTTCTAATAAAATCATTGATTTAGCCAATTGGAGTTTTAGCGACGGTTCTTCTAACGTAACCCTTCCTTCTTATTTAATTTTACCGAATTCTTACGTAATTTTAACTTCTACTGCTAATGTGAGTTTATTTACTTCTTATGGAAATGTTATAGGTGTAGGAAGTTTGCCTTCTTTGAATAATTCTGGAGATGATTTGTTTTTGTATGATAACAACAATACGCTGATTTCTCAGGTGAGATATAAAGATTCATGGTATCAAGACAACGTAAAAAAAGCAGGTGGCTGGACTTTAGAACGTGTAAATCCTTACATTGCTTGTGATGATTCTGCGAATTGGCGGGCTTCTAATGACCCGCGTGGTGGTACGCCTAATGAACAAAATTCTATCTTTGGGCAAATTCAAGATGTACTTCCGCCTAATATCTTAAACGCATACATAGAATTGCCTAGTACGATTTATGTAACCTTCAACGAAACGTTTGACCCTTCTTTCTGGGACATCACTGATTTTGAGTTACAAGGTTTTGGTAATCCTATTGCTTATTCTACTGTAGATAATCCTACGGTAAAACTCACTTTTTCTAATACTTTTGTTCAAGGAACGATTTATACTTTAAACGTTCAGAAAGTAAAAGATTGTATTGGAAATTTAGGAAATAATTTAAGTTTGCAAGTAGGCGTTCCTTCCCCTGCTAGTTTTAACGATGTGATTATCAATGAAATTATGGCTGACCCAGACCCGGTTGTCGGCTTGCCAGAAGTAGAATACGTAGAAATTTATAATCGTTCTAATAAAATCATTGATGTATCCGAATGGACTTTATCCGATAATCTTTCTAATGGAAAGTTCCCTGTTAATGCTATCATTTTGCCTAATTCGTACTGGATTTTATGCTCAACGAGTGCAAGCAATGAACTAAGAAACTTTGGGAATACTTTGGATTTAAGCAGTTTTCCTAGTCTTAATAATAGTGGTGAATTCATCACCTTAAAGGATAAAGACGGTAATATCATTGATTTTGTTTCTTATAAAGATAGCTGGTATCGTGATGAGATGAAAAAAAATGGCGGTTGGTCCTTAGAAAGGATAGACCCTAATTCGTGTGTTGTAGAAGAAAATTGGCGAGCCTCTACGGATTCTAGTGGTGGTACGCCCGGGCGTGTGAACTCTATTGATGGTCAAATAATTGATACTATTCCGCCCAAAATTCAAGAAATCAAACTGATAAACCCCTCTACTATCTTGGTAGTCTTTAATGAAAAAATCAATGAAATAGATTTAGTAAACATACAACTTTATGATTTACAGCCTAGTATAGGACAGCCTGCTCAAGCAATTGCAAATTTTGAAAAAAATCAAGTGGAACTTATTTTTCCTTTTGAGTTAGATAGCAATAATGTTTATACATTGACCATCAATAATTTAAAAGATTGTTCGGGAAATCTTGCTGTGTTATTAACAGGAGAGTTTGCCGTTCCAGTTTCTGCAAAAGTAGGCGATATTGTAATTAGTGAAATTTTATATGAGCCACGCACAGGAGGTAAAAGATACATAGAAATTTATAATAAAACCTCTCAATGGTTAGAGGTAAGTAAATGGAAAATTGGGCGTGCTAATGATGCTGATGAAGTATACCAATACGTAGAACTACCTGATTATCTGACAATTAAACCTTATGGTTATATGGCTTTTACACAAGATACTCAAAACGTAAAACAAGAATACAATCCCCCTGTGTATGCAGTTTTAGTACAATTAAGCAAAAGTATTCCTGCTTATGATAATACTTCGGATAAAGTAGTTTTATTAAATTCCCAAGATACCCGAATAGACGAAGTAAGGTATAGTCGTGATTGGCATTATAAAGACTTGGTAACGCGCAGTGGAGTTGCATTAGAACGTCTAAATCCTGACCAGCCTTCTCAAAGCGAGTCCAATTGGTTTTCTGCGAGTGCTACGGTTCGCTATGGTACCCCCGGATATAAAAACTCTCAATCGTATAGACCTGAAAATCAAGATAAAATATTTTACGTTGACCCGAAAGTATTTTCACCTGATTTTGATGGTTTTGAAGATGTTTTGGCTTTACATTATTCGTTTCCCCAAAATGATAATAATATTCGGTTGACCATTTTTGATAGTGAAGGAAGAATAGTTAAAATTCTGAAAAACAATTTATTAGTTGGAAATGAGCCGGGCTACTTTTTATGGGACGGAACCGATGATTCAGGAAGAGTAGTTCAAATAGGTACTTACATTGCAGTACTAGAAGTTGTAAATATAGGCTCTGGCGAAAAGAAAGCGTACAAAGCGGCTTTTGTGGTTGCCAAAAAGAAGTAATAAAAGGAATATCTGCATATCAATTTTCTGGGTAACAATAAAAACCAACACGCAATCAATATTGCGTGAGCTGCGTGAGGGATGCGGAGGGTTTAGCACTGTCTTTTTACGCTTTTGAAAAAAGTGTAAAAAGGATTGCCGAAGTGATAACGAAGCCCAAAGCAGCCCGACCCGCAGCTGAGCGTAGCGATGCAAGGGGCACGCCCAAATAAAAAATCTTTACTTTATTTGCAACTTAATTGCAATTGCAATAATTTTGCAGAAAAACAAACATTGGTAAAACTTCTTGTTTTCATATTCATTTTTTGGGGTTCTTTCAGTTTCGGTCAATTACGAATTAAAGGCTCTGTTCAAGATGAGCAAAATTTACCCCTACCAAATACCAAAATTTGGTTACATGAACTCAATAAAGGTGTTTTGTCGGATTTACAAGGAAATTTTGAAATTCTGCTTCAAAAGAAAGGGAATTATCATTTACATATAACTTACTTAGGTTATAAATCCAAAATTTTAGAATTTTACTTAGAAAAAGATACCTTTCTCAATATCCAGTTATACCCAAGCCATTTAGAGCTTAAAGATGTGGTGATTGAATCCAATATTCAAAAAATATTGATTCAAGAAAGTTCTCAAGATTTAGCGGTGATAACACAAGAATTTGTAATCAAAAGGAACTTTGATAATTTATTAAAAAGCTTGGACAGAATTGCGGGAATCAATACCATCAATATAGGAGTAGGTGCATCCAAACCAGTGATTAGAGGGTTAAGTTTTAATAGAGTGGTGGTTGCTGAAAATGGAATAAAACAAGAAGGACAACAATGGGGTGGCGACCATGGTTTGGAAATTGATGGATTTAATTTTGATGAAATAGAAATTTTAAAAGGTCCATCTGCTTTATTTTATGGTTCTGATGCAATGGGTGGTGTGATACATATTCAACAAAAACCACCCGTTCATGAGGGTTGGGCTTTGCAAGCTTTACAAGGCTACCGTTCTAATAATCAATCAATTTTTCAAACTTCTTCTGCGGCATACAAAAACAATCATTTTTCTTTACAATTTCGCCATACTTACCAAAACTATGGGGATTATGGAGTACCTTCTGATATTTTCATTTATAATTCCTATATTTTACCCATTGATAATCATAGATTAAAAAATACTAGTGGAAGGGAATGGAATCAAATGATACGTTTAGGTTACCATGGAAATACCATCAATAGCTTTGTTACTGTTAGTCATTTTTACCAAAATTTAGGTTTTTTTTCAGGAGCATTTGGTATTCCAACTGCATATAGCGTCAAACAAGATGGAAATTTTAGAAATATTGGTTTACCTTTTCAAAATATACAACATTTAAAAATACAGTCAAATCATCAAATTTTGATAGGAAAAGATTGGTTAGAAATGGATGCAGCGTGGCAACAAAATCATAGAAAAGAATTTTCCAATGCACATTCTCATGGTCAAAATACTACGGATAGCCTTGCATTAGGTCTTTTATTAAATACATTTTCAACAAATTTGAGATATTTTAAAAAATGGAATCAATGGAAATGGGTTTCAGGTTTAAGTCAACAATATCAAAAAAATAGTATAAACGGTTTTGAATATTTAATACCCAATTTTCAACGATTTCAAATAGGTTTTTTTCAATTTTTGCAATACAAAAAAAATGAAAACTGGGTAATGAATACTGGTCTAAGAATTGATTATGGAAATGATGAGCTTCAAGAAGCTTATGTAGATTTTTATCGCAGAGGAGTTTATATAGGGAAACAATTAAGAAGTCCTTTGATACAAAGAAATTATTGGAATTATAGTTTTGCAGCAGGTTTATCTTGGTTTCTTACTGAAAAATGGAATCTTAAATACAATTTTGGGAGTGATTTTCGTTATCCAGCTCCTTCGGAACTCGCATCCAATGGAGTACATCACGGTACTTTCAGGCATGAAATGGGTAATCCTAATTTATTACCAGAAAAAGGATACCAAAATGATTTAACCATACACTATGAAAATTCAAAATGGGAATTCAAATTATCAGGATTTGCTTCCTATTTTTCTAATTACATTTATTTATCTCCCACTTCAAGATTTTCAACATTACCGGAGGGTGGGCAGGTTTATCAATATTTACAAAATGATGCCATTTTATGGGGTGGCGAAATTTTTATGGATTATCATTTTATTGAAGATTTACATGCCAGTATGAGTGGTGATTTTGCTTGGGGTGAAAATTGGGCTCAAAATAGACCCTTACCTTTTATGCCTCAGCCTGCCATTTTAACCCATTTAGAATATACTCCGAAATTCTTAAATCCTTATAAAACAGAATTTTGGATTGAACATCGTTATGCTTTTCCCCAAAATCGAGTAGTTATAAACGAACCAGAAACCCCCGCTTTTCATTTATGGAATTTAGGAATTCAAACTCAAAAAAAAATCAAAAATCAAATTTTAAGTTTAGGTTTTCAAATTCAGAACTTATTAAATTCAAAATACTTTTATCATTTGAGTAAATACCGTTTATTAAACCTATACGAACCTGCAAGAAATTTTGTAATTCAATTGCAATGGAAATGGAATTAAAGTAAAACTATTTGATTTAGAAAAGCTTTTTTATTTAAAAAATAAGAATTTTCCAAAAAGCGGAGAAGATTACTAAAAATAATGAAATAGGTAATAAAACTTTCCAAGAAAATTGAAGTAGTTGGTCAGCTCTAAAACGGGGCCAACTCCAACGTATCCACATCATGATAAAAATGAAAATCAAGGATTTAGAGAATAACCAAAAACTACTCCAAAACCAACCACCATTCGTTATATCAAATAAATTAATGATTCCCAAATTTGGAAGAGGACTATTCCAGCCTCCAAAAAACATAATAGCAGATAATAAACTGATTATTAACATATTAGCATATTCTGCTAACATGATAGTAGCAAAAGCAAATCCACCATATTCCGTATGAAACCCTGCAATCAACTCCGATTCAGCCTCAGGAATATCAAAAGGAGCTCTATTACACTCTGCTATTCCTGCTATAAAAAATACCCAAAATACCAATATCAAATGAGGGTGTTGAAAAATTGACCATAAAAATAAGCCTCCATAACTTTTGGCGTTCCAAATACCCCAAACATAACCCTCGCTACTTTGCATGAAAATTATCTTTTCAATATTTAAAGTCCCATAAGTTATAGCAACTGACAAAACAGCAAATCCTAACGGAATTTCATAGGCAATCATTTGCGAAATAGCTCTTATAGAACCATACAAAGAATATTTATTATTACTAGCCCAACCAGCCATTAAAATGCCAATGACATCTATTGAAACAATGGTCATTACCCATAGAATGGCTAAATTGATATTTGCATATAAACCCGATTGAGAAAATGGCAACACAGCAAAACCTGCAAAAACAGAAGCAAAAATTAATACTGGTGCAATCCAAAATAGTATTTTATCAGCAGAATCTGGGACAATAATTTCTTTTTGTAATAATTTAAGAATATCAGCAAAAGTTTGTAGAGTTCCTTTATATCCAACTTCGTCGGGTCCGACTCTATCCTGAATAAAAGCTGCGATTTTTCTTTCCGCATAAACTCCAATTAAAGCATAAATAGCTATGAATCCAAACGTTAATACAATAGGAATCAGAATATTAAGAATTTCCAATTTTTTAAAATGTTTGACAAAAATAATGAAAGGCTTCTAAAAATACAAAACTGTAGCTATTTAGTAGTAATTTATTTTATTCTCATTTGGGCGTGCCCCCTCATGCTAAGCCTTCGGGGTCGGGCTGCTACAGGCTTCGCTGTTCGCTTCGGCAATCCTTTGGATGCTCAATTTTCGCATCCAAAGGCAGTGCTAAACCTTACGCATCCCTCACGCTTATCATGCTTATTCTTGCCACACAATAATCCTGGATAATCAATATAATTTTGAATTATAAAGGGACATCTTAATGATGTCCCTTCCAATACATTTAAGTATTCTTTGTGAATTACCAGCCAATTGCGTAGAACGCTTTCGTTCCATTAGGATATTTTCCTTCAATTAATGTACCTCCATCATTATCAGACAAGGCTTCCATTACATCATCAACTGTATTCACAGTTTTTTTATTAATTTTTTGAATAATAAAACCTTCTTTTACACCGGCTTGTTTTAATTTTCCATTTCCTAAATTTAATACCACAACACCACCTTGAGTTTCAAATCTTCTTTTTTCATCACTTGTAAGATTTCTTAAATCTGCTCCTAACTCTTTTTTGAAATCAGAAATTGAATTTTTGTCAGTTTTAGCTGCCAATTTTTCAGAACCTTGTGCATTTTTCAAAATCACTTGGGTTGTATATTCTTTATTTGCTCTCAAATAAGTAACTTTTACTTTATCTCCAGGTCTTAATCTTCCAATTTGCTCTTGCATTTCTGCGGAATTGTTCACTTCAACATCATTAATTTTGAAAATTACATCTCCTTTTTGAATACCCGCTTGTTCTGCACCAGAACCAGGATTTACGCCTGCAATATAAACCCCTTTGTTTCTATTGATGTCATATTCATTTGCTAATTTTGCGTTCAAATCTTGAATAGAGACCCCTAAGAATCCTCTTTGAACTTTCCCAAATTCCATTAAATCATTAACAACTTTTTGAACAATTCTTGAAGGAATAGCAAAAGAATATCCAGCATAAGAACCTGTTCTCGAAGCAATAGCTGTATTAATACCAATTAATTCGCCTGTCAAAGTTACCAAAGCACCTCCTGAATTCCCAGGATTTACTGCTGCATCTGTCTGAATAAAAGACTCAATTTTAAATTTATCGTTTAAAATGTTAATATTACGTCCTTTAGCACTCACAATTCCGGCAGTAACGGTTGAAGTTAAATTAAATGGATTGCCAACGGCAACGCACCACTCACCTACTTCAATTTTATCAGAATCACCAAATTTTAAAAATGGTAAACCCTCAGCTTCAATTTTTAGCAAAGCCAAATCCGTAGAAGGGTCTCTACCAATTAGTTTTGCATCAAATTTTCGGTTATCAAACAAAGTTATTTCATAATTTGAACCCCCTTCAATTACGTGATTATTCGTTACTATATATCCAGTATTCGTCAAAATGACACCACTTCCCGTTGCTTCTGATGGACCAAATCTATCAAATCTATCAAAAGGAAATCCAAAAAAATCAAATGGATTATTAAATTCATGGGTGTCTTCTGAACTTCTAGAACCAGAAGTTTTAATATGTACAACAGCTGGGTTAGCAATTTTAGCAGCTATACGAAAATCTATTAAACCTTCTGGTAATTTATAATCCGCCAAGCGAATAGGTTGTTGTTGCTCATAAACAACTTTTACTGAGTCTTTTTCAAAAAGTTTAAAAGTTCCTACCGTTATTATGCTACTAATTCCAGCAATTAATAGGATTTTAGAAGTATCTTCCCAATTCAATTTCATACGTTTTTCTTTTTTATATTTAACGCTCAAACTTGATACCAAGTTGCGTTTTATGACAAAATTTATTTATAAAAATTGCTAAAATTTCAGTGCCTGAATTTCACCCAAAATAATCATAAACAATTTTAAGCAAACTTTTTTGAACCTTTAATTAATAGTAACTGAATAGACAATATTCATCAAATCTAATTTTTTATTTTACCTTGACTTTTTCCTAAACATTTTATTAAATTTGCAAAAAAAATAATTCTGTGAATTTCCTTGCTCATGCTTACTTATCCTTTGGTAATGACGAGTTACTCGTAGGAAATTTTATTGCAGATAAAATTAAAGGAAATCAATACTTACAATTTCCTGATGGTATTCAAAAAGGAATTTTATTGCATAGGCAAATTGATAATTTTACAGACAAAAATTATACCGTTTTAAAAATGGTTCAAATCATTGCAAAAAATCATGGTAGATATTCTCCAATTATTAATGATATTTTCATGGATCATTTCTTTGCCCAAAAATGGGATTTTTATCATGCTTTACCTTTACAAACTTTTGTAGACAAATGTTTAAATATTTTAAGTAAAAATAAAGAATTTATTCCTCCTTATATCCAAGATTTTATTGACTTTGCAAAAAAAACTAATCGTTTAGTAGAATATAAAACCATAGAAGGTATTGAATTGACCCTAAAACAGTTAGGAAACAAGCTAATTTCAAAACCTAACCTAGAATTAGCCATTAATGACCTAAAAAATAATTACACTATTTTAGAATACCATTTTCAAATTTATTTTCCGCAAATTATTGATTTTTCTAAGGAATGGATTTCATTAAATTCTCCCAACTTAGTTATAGAAAACTAAAGGCAATTTTTCTTCAAAATTTAAGCGAATATTACGGAGAAAATGAAGCTCAATCCGTATTTAACTTCTGGATTATGGAAAGAAATCAATGGTCATTAAAAGAATGGGTTTTAAATTTAGATAATCCATTAAAATCACCAGAAATATTATGGAAGGATTATCAAAATTTACTGAATAAAATGCCCGTTCAATATGTTGTTGAAAAAGCCTATTTTATGGATTTGACTTTTTATGTAAACTCTCATGTACTAATTCCACGTCCTGAAACAGAAATATTAGTTAGAGAAGTGATCAATAGGATTTCAAGTGAAGAAAAAGCACAAATCTTAGATATTTGTTCTGGTTCAGGTTGTATTCCCATTTCTTTAAAAAAACTATTCAATAATTTTGATATTCAAGCAATTGAAGTTTCTAAAAACGCTATTGATGTTGCAAAAAAAAATGCACACTTTCATAATGTATTTATAAATTGGATCCACAAAAGTATTTTTGATTTTCAACCTAATGATTTTGAAAATTTAGAAGTAATCATTAGCAACCCTCCTTATGTGCCTATATC
>CAZBPK010000004.1:0-53215 GCA_964493765.1 uncultured Bacteroidia bacterium
TTGTAAGATCTGCCGATGAAAGTTATAGAATAGGTCCTCCACCTTCTAATCAATCATATCTTCTTGGAGATAAAATCATTGAAATTGCTTTGCAATGCAATGCGGATGCTATTCATCCAGGGTATGGATTTTTAAGTGAAAATGCGGATTTTGCTGAAAAAGTTATCAATGCAGGGCTTATATTTATAGGTCCTCCGCCTTCTGCAATGAGAAAAATTGGCGATAAATTAAGTGCCAAACAAACTGCTAAAGAACAACAAGTGCCAATGATCTCGGGTTCTGATGGGGCTATTCGTAGTATTGATGAAGCCAAAAAAGTAGCCGAAAAAATAGGATTTCCGTTATTAATTAAAGCATCTGCTGGTGGTGGTGGAAAGGGAATGCGTTTGATTAACACTATTAATGAACTTGAAGAAGGTATTCAACGTGCTATGAGCGAAGCCCTTTCCGCTTTTGGAGACGACGCTGTGTTTATTGAAAAATACGCCGAAGAACCTAAACACATTGAAGTTCAAATATTAGCCGATCATTACGGCAATGTTGTTTATCTTTTTGAACGCGAATGCTCTATTCAAAGAAGACATCAAAAGGTTATTGAAGAGGCTCCTTCTATTAGTATTTCCGCAGAAACTCGAAAAAAAATGGGCGAAGCTGCTGTAAATGTTTGCAAAGCTTGTGGTTATTACAACGCAGGTACCGTTGAATTTATTTTAGATGATAAAGGTAACTTCTACTTCCTAGAAATGAACACTCGTTTACAAGTGGAACATCCTGTAACAGAAATGATTACAGGTATAGATTTAGTCAAGGAACAAATCAAAATTGCTATGGGGCTGCCTTTATCTTTTCAACAAGAGGATTTATCTATCCGTGGGCATGCTATTGAAATACGTGTCTATGCTGAAGACCCCAGTAATAATTTTTTGCCTGATATAGGTAAACTTGTTGTTTATAATCGCCCTTTAGGACCAGGAATAAGAGTAGATGATGGTTTTGATGAAGGTATGCAAGTACCCATTTACTATGACCCTATGTTAGCCAAATTGATTGTTCATGCGGAAAATCGGGACGCCGCTATCCAAAAAATGATTCAAGCCATTGAACAATTTGAAATCGTAGGTGTAAAAAATACATTAGATTTTTGTAAATTTGTCTTAAATCATTCAGAATTTAAAAATGGTACATTTGATACCCATTTCGTACAAAATTATTTTCAACCTGAATTTTTAAAACAAGAAGCTTCCGAATTAGAAAAGCAAATTGTAAGTGTATTTACTCATGCTCTTTTTGAATCTCCCCAACCTGTGAAACCTTCCGCGTCTACTACTCCCCAAAGAAGTTTATGGAAAATCAACCGCTTGCAATAAGATTTTGTTGATACAAACATGCAAAGATATTTGCTCAAAAGGTTACTTTTGTTTATTCCATCTTTGTGGATAGTTACTTTGCTGGGTTTTTATTTGAGTAAATTAGCACCAGGTGACCCCGTTGCGTTAGCTTTAGGTGAAACCGACCAAGACCGCATCATTAATGAAAATGCCTATATCCAAAAAAGAAAAGAATTAGGATTAGACAAGCCTTTGTTTTATTTCTCTATTGCTGCTTGGAGTGAATCTGATACGCTTTATAAAATTCCACGTCCTCAATGGAGAGAGTTGGCTTCTTATTTAACTTTTTATACGGGAAACTGGAATTGGGTAAATGATTACCTTGTAAAAATTCAAAAACTTAAACAAGTTATTTCGGAAGATACCTCTATTGCCCATCAGCGTTCTTTAGCCATTTCTTTAACAGAGCAATTTTTAATCGCTCACGAATCACAAGACATACAATCTTTATTACAAAAAATTGAAAAAGAAATTCCCAAAATATCTGCTAATCCCATCTTTTTAAATTTAAAACAACATATTCAAAATTTAGAAAATTCAAAGACTTTATGGAAAAATTATATTCCCGTTATTCATTTCTATGGACTCAACAATCAATATCATCACTGGTTAATGGGAGTTCTACAACTAGATTTTGGAGTTTCTTATGCTGACCAAAGACCTATCGGTACAAAAATTAAAGAAGCACTTTTCTGGACAGTTATTATCAATTTCTTTTCTATTTTAATTGTGTATGGTTTAGGTATTTATATTGGAGTACTAGGAGCTTCCAATTTCGGAACCAAAAAAGAAAAAATACTTTCTAACTTTACTTTGATTTTATACTCTCTACCGACATTTTGGGTAGGAAGTATGTTCATCATGATTTTTGGGGCATGGTTAAAAATGTTTCCTGTTTCGGGCGTTCAAAGTATCGCAAATTCTGCGAACTGGTCAATTTTTCAACGGTTAATAGATTGGGTGCATCACCTCATTTTACCGATTATTTGTATGTCTTACAGTTCTATAGCCTTTTTATCTAAGCAAATGCAAAACGCTATGTTAGAAACTCTTAGTTTAGATTTTATTCAAACGGCAAAAGCTAAGGGATTAAATAAAGCAAAAGTTATATGGAAACATGCTTTTAAGAATTCTTTGTTTCCTATGCTAACTTTATTCGCTAATATATTTCCGTCTATGGTGGGTGGTTCTATAATTATCGAAACCATTTTTTCCTTACCCGGAATGGGATTTTTATTGTATCAAAGTATTTATGCTAGAGATTATCCCGTAATGATTGCGGTATTTACCCTTTCAGGATTTATGACTATTCTGGGCATCTTGTTTTCCGATATTCTATACAAAAAAATTGACCCAAGAGTACAATTTGAAAAATATTGAAAACTTTTTTTATTCAATTCATAAAACTGATTAAATTTGCGGCATGTTATCTAATACCGCTCATAAAATTATTATAGCTTTAGCTGTATTATTAGTGAGTTATGCACTTATTGCGGGTTTAATTTTGAAAGTTCCTAAATTAGGTACTTTAGCTCAAAGCGCTAGGAACTTATATTATCATGTTCCTATGTGGTTTACTATGTACACAATGATGGCTATTTCGGTTTTTTATAGTGTTAAATATCTTAGAAATTTTGCTATTGAAAACGATTTAATTGCGAGTTCAGCGGCATGGATAGGTACAATGTTTGGAGTTTTAGGGCTTTTAACAGGAAGTGTATGGAGTAGGGTAACTTGGGGCGAAGCCCTTCCTGATAGTGATTTTTCTGCTTGGTGGGTTTGGGACCCTAAACAAACTTTAGCATTAATTGCTGTGCTTTCTTATTTTGCCTATTTTATTTTAAGAAGTTCCTTTGATTATCCTGAACAAAAAGCCAAACTCTCCGCAATCTATAATATTTTTGCAGCAGCAAGTTTAATTCCTTTAACGTTAATTATCCCTAGAATGCTGGGAGGGCTACACCCAGGGGGTAGCGAAGGAAGCCCTGTTTTCAATCAAAAAGATATCTCTAACGACTTTAGAATTGTTTTTTATCCCGCTATTATGGGATTTATTTCCTTAGGACTTTGGTTACTTAATTTACGAATAAGAATCTACAAACTATTTATAAAATAAACCTTAAAAAAATGAAACATTTGCAAATGAAAAAAATATACTTACTTCTGATTGGTATCAGCTTGTTTTCGTCCTTGAAAGCTCAAAGAGAGGATATAGACCCTGATAAATCTAAAAATTTTAGAAATGGAATCAAATATTTGAAGAGAGAAGAGTATTATAAAGCTATTCCTTTTTTTGAAGAATGCTTAAATGAAAAGGCGGAAGACCCTTTAAGATTATTCTATTTAGGGAAGTGTTACTTCGAAACCCATCAAGAGTATAAAGCATTAGAATATTTGGACAGAGCCTATCAAAAAAAACCTTCTGCTCATCCTCATCTTCCCTTGTATGCGGCTAAAATTTATCACTTAGCGAATCGATTTGATATGGCTTTAGATGCCTACGAAAAGGCGCTTCCTAAAGCAGAAACCGATGAACAACGAAGTGAAATCAAACTCTCCATTCAACAATGTAGCACAGCCATGCAATTTATTGAAAACCATAAAAATGATGTTACTTATAAGTTTGAAAACATGGGAAATTTTGTGAACTCAAAGTTTTCAGATTATTCCCCAGTTTTCAATGGAAAAATGAACCAAGTTATGTTTACTTCCAGAAGACCCCGAAAACCTATACAAAAATATAATAAAAAATTTTACATGGACGACATCTTCGAAGATGTTTATTTTGCAAAATATTCCAATGGGGTATGGCATAAAGTACAATTATCCGCTAAAAAACTACCATCCACAAAACATGATGCAACTATCTTTGCTAATAAAACATTATCCGCACTATACCTTTATAGATCAAAAAGAAAACTTGGTGATATTTTTTATACCCAATTGAATAATGGAAAATGGTCTGTTCCTAAACCTCTTTTAGGAGAAGTGAATACACAATATAATGAAGCTTCTTTTTTTGTCACACCTGACAGTAAATTTGCTTATTTTTCTAGCGATAGACCCGGTGGTAAGGGTGGCTTGGATATTTATTATGTTAAAAAAACAGGAGAAAATACTTGGACAGGTGCTAAACTTTTGAATATAAATTCTAAATATGATGAAGACGCACCTTATTTCGATGGTGAATATCTATATTTTTCTTCTAAAAGACCAGAAAGTATGGGAGGATATGATATTTTCAGAGCTAAAATGATTTCTGAAACCCAATTCGAAGAACCAGAAAACATCGGTTTCCCTTATAATAGTGGCGGTGATGATATTTACTATTGTTATCATTCGGATTCCAACAAGGTTACTTTATCCTCTAATAGATTAGGTGGATTTGGATTAATGGATAATTATATCATAGACCTAAACCAAGAAATCTATAATTCTCCTTATGCAGATATTGGTTGTGATTCTTTACTTTCTCTTTTAGATGAACTTAAAGAAAAACTAAAAAACGCTCAATTTTCTGAAAATACCCAAGAAAACATCGCTATTACAGAAGGCGGAACTATTGTCTTAACAGGAAATGTCTTGGATAACGTAACAGATAACTCTATTAAAAATGCTACGGTTAAGTTAATTGACCCTAATACCAATCAATTAATTGCCGAGCAAAAAACTTCAGGTACTTCTGCAAACTATAAGTTTTCTATTAGTTCTGGAAGAAATTACAGAATCATAGTAGAAGCTCCTGATTACTTAAAATTCTCCGAAGATTTTATAGTTCCTATCAATACCAAAAACGATGCCCATATCAAAATCGTACCTTTACAAAAATCCAACTCCATGAAATCCATCGTCTTGGGTTGGCAATTCTTCCAATATAATAGCGCGGATCTTTCTTCTGAAAGAATTGATGAATTAGATAACCTAGCCACTATCATGAAATCCAATCCAGAAATTAAAATTAAACTCATTGGACATACGGATAATGATGGTTCTGACCAATTCAATAATAATCTTTCTTTAAAAAGAGCAAAAGTAGTTGCAGATTACTTAGTAAAAAAAGGAGTAGAAACTGAAAGAATCCAAACCGAAGGTAAAGGCAAAAGTGAACCTTTATATGACAATAATTCTCGTTTCAAAAAATGGAATAGAAGAGTTGAAGTTTACATTTTAAATTAATGTTTTGAAATTATTATTTGATAAACCAAAAAGTTTTTATTTTTGTTGCTTAGTTATATATAAAATATGGCAAACTGGAAATTAGAGAATTGGCAAAACTATAAAAAACTCATATTACCTGATATTCCTAATCTTCATAAAATTGAAGTTTATGAACAACACGGTGGTTATGAGCAAATTAGAAAAATTTTAAATAACCAAACAGAATGGACACCCAAGCGTGTTCAAGAGGAAGTTGCAGCAGCAAATATTAGGGGAAGAGGAGGTGCTGGATTTAATGCAGGTATAAAATGGAGTTTTATGCCTCCTAAGCAAGCTGGAGTTCCTCGTTATTTAGCTTGTAATGGTGATGAGTCTGAACCTGGTACTTATAAAGATAGAAGAATTTTTGAATATAATCCTCACTTATTTATTGAAGGGGTATTAATTGCTTGTTATGCAATGCAAATGGACGCTGCCTATGTTTATATTCGTGGTGAATATGCTGATTGGATTGACATGCTGCAAAGAGCTGTTGATGAAGCTTATGCAAAAGGGTATATTGGGAAAAATATTATGGGCAAAGGTTATAATATGGAAATTTATGTTCATAAAGGAGCTGGCGCCTATATTTGCGGTGAAGAAACTTCTTTGATGGAGTCTTTAGAAGGAAAAAGAGCTTATCCCCGTTCAAAACCCCCTTTCCCAGCTCAGTTTGGTCTTTGGGGTAAACCCACTACCATCAACAACATTGATACATTAGCCAATGCTACGCTGGTTATGAGAATGGGGGCACAAGCCTACAAATCCATTGGTGCTCCAGACCACCCGGGTCCTATTTTATATGGCTTACAAGGACACGTAAACCGCCCCGGACTCTATGAATATCCCTCTGGTATGTTAATCACTGATTTGATTTACAAAGTAGGTGGTGGAATAAGAAATGGAAAAAAATTAAAAGCCGTAGTTCCAGGGGGAGTTTCTGTTCCTGTTCTACGTGCTGATATGATTGAAGGAATCACTATGAACGCAGCCTCACTCGCCACAGTAGGCACTTATATGGGTACTACGGGTATTTTAGTGATGGATGAAACCGTTGATATGGTAAAATGGTTGCATAGAGTTACTAAATTCTATCATCATGAATCTTGCGGGCAATGTACACCCTGTAGAGAAGGTACAGGTTGGTTAGAAAAATTAGTTGGAAAATTTGTTGAAAATATAGCAACTGAAAAAGACTATCAAATTCTATTGGACTTATGTGATAACATGGAAGGTAGAACAGTTTGCGCATTAGCTGATGCTGCTGCTTGGCCTGTAAGAAATACCATCATTCGTTTTAAAGACGAATTCTACGCCCGTATTCAAAAAACTACTGTCTTAGTATAATTCCTTCAATAAACGACAAACTCATAAATCTTAAGTTCTTTAAGGTTTATGAGTTCTTTTTATACCAACGCCTATTTTATGAAAAAACATAATGACACCTTCATTATTCCTACTGAACTCCAAAATTTACTAGAAAATCACCCCCCTTCGCTAGAAATCTTTGAAAGTTTACCCCCCTCCCATAAAAAAGAATATCTTAACTGGATACTTTCTTCAAAAAAAGAAGAAACTCGTCAAAAAAACATGAAAAAAATGATTCAAATGTTGTTAAATAATAAAAAATAAAATGACTCAGCAAAGTATTATTAACCAAAATCATATTCAAAAAGCTTACAATTATACAAGCTACAGAAACTTAATAGATGTTTTGCTTAAACAAAATAAGACTACAGGGACTAACCATTCTGAAGAATATTTGAATTATACTCAGTTAAATGTTCAAAGAATGAATAGATGGGATAAAACTTGTGAAATCTATCCTGAATTCCAAGAGTTTTTAAAAACAATCCATCAAAAAATTTATATGATAGTTTTAACAGAAGCTTGGTGTGGTGATACAGCGAATCTAGTTCCTGTATTTGAAAAAATTCATTTAGTAAATCCTGATAAAATTTCTTTTTTACTTTTATTAAGAGATGAAAATCCAGAAGTTATGGACGATAACTTAACGAATGGTTCGCGTTCTATTCCTAAGCTGATTTTTTTAAACGAGAATTTAGATAAACTTGCTACGTGGGGTCCAAGACCCGCTCCGTTAACCCAACAAATTCAAGAATGGAAAGCTCAAGGACTAACCTATAAAGATTATGCCGATAAAGTTCAACTTTGGTATGCTAAAGATAAGTCGTTGAGTACTCAAAAGGAAATTTATGAAATTTTAAAAAGCATTGTTTCATGAGGTTTTTTCTATTATTCTTTGGTATCTTTTTCATTTCGTACTGCCTAAATGCTCAAGAAAATGTTTCAATGAAAATTGATAGAGAGGCTTTTCCTGTGAATATGGATATTATTGTAAAGAAAATTAAGTATCCTTCTAAACTTAAGAAACACAAAATTGAAGGAAAAGTCATTGCAAAAGTATTAGTGAGTAACGAAGGAAAAGTACAACAACATGAAATTTTGCAAAGCCCTCATTTGAAGTTGAGCAAAGCGGTATCTAATAAAATTTATTCCTTAAAATTTATTCCCGCTGAAGCAGATGGAAATAAAATTGCATGTTGGGTGGTTATTCCTTTTGAATTTGTTCATAATTTAACAAAATAAATTAGTCTGTTTTTTTTAATTTTTCTTTCTGAAATTTTGGGGAATCAAGGACTAAACCATAAACCTCTTTTGTATTTAAAAATGGAATAACTAAAATTTTGCGATAACTCTTATATTTAACATTCTTGCAGATAAATAGTTAGGAATTGCATATTGAATACCTGAGTAATCTTGAATCCATAAATAGGAAACGGTATTAGGTCTTCCAAATAGATTAAAAATTTCTAAAGAACCCCATAAAGATTTCATGCCGAATTTTTTTTGAGGGTCTCTTAAAACCAATAATTTACTAAAGCCTAAATCTACACGGTGATAGGAAGGCATTTTAAATACCGACTTATTTTCTATGTTGGCGGGAGGTCCAAATGGAATACCACTACCATAAATATAATTTACGTGTACTTTGAAAGTAGGATTTAAAGGAAATTCATCTTGAAAATAAAAACTTATAGTAAATCGTTGGTCTGTGGGTCTTCTTATAAAACCTTGATTATCATTTACTAAGTCTTCCATAGTTTTTAAGTAGCTAATGTTTACCCAAGAATCAATACCACGAATAAATTCGCCACTTAATTTGGTATCTAAACCGTAGGCAAAACCATTCGCTGAATTTTCACCATAATAGCGAACTCTCACATTATCAATTTCATAGGGAACTAAATCTTTCAAAATTTTATAGTAAGCTTCAGCAAAAATTTTAAAAGGCCTTCCAAAGGCTTCAAATAAATAGTCTCCACCAGCAATAAAGTGATAGGATTTTTGTGCTCTTACTGATGGATTAACAATTCCTTGTAAATTCCGTAATTCACGATAAAAAGGAGGTTGCTGATATAGTCCTAAAGCCAATCTAAATTGCCAAGGATTTTGTAGAGTATCATATTTCAAAGATGGGTCAATAACCCATTGGAAGCGTGGACTAATCAATAATTGTTGGTTCAAAGTCCAATAATGTGTTCTAGCCCCTAAAACCATTCTCATCATAGGAGAAAGTCTAAAACTTCCTTGAAAATATCCTTCAAGTCTTTGAGAAGATAATTGATTTTCACTTCGTATTACTTCTTTAATTTTAACATAATCAGCGGAATCAATTGCTGACCATTCTTTTAATCGGTCATTAATAAATTCTGATTTCCATCGTAATCCCCAACTTATTTGATGTTTTGTTGCGGGGGATGTCCACCATGAACCTTTGTGTTCTACGGAAAATACATTTGCATATAATCGGTTTCTAGCAAAGTGTATAAAAGAACCAATTCCTCTTATAGAAATAATTTCATTGAAACGATCTGAACCTAAATTATTGGAAACATCCGCTAAACGGTAGGCACCTTCTACATCAATATGTTCTTTTTCATTGGTTTGAAAACCAGAAATAATTTGAGTAAGATTTAAACGGTAGGAGGGTTTATAGGTCATTTTCAATGCACCAAATTGAGTAAAATAACTAGTGATTTCCGCACCACCAAATCCTACTAAAAGTCTTAAAGGAATATTAATCGTACCTAAGTTAGTTTCACGGGTTTGAGGTTCAAAGTAGTAATTGTTTTTAGCGGTATGTATAAATAATTGAAATTCAAAAGGTTTATCTGGAACAAAAATGGTATCTCCTGAAGAAGTATATTTTATGCCTTTGTGTTTAGCGATTTTAGCATAAGTAAATAATCCTTGAGCGTCCCAAAATAAAGGCTTGTATTCTCCTTGAGTATCTAGTGTACGAAGTAAATTGGTAATTGAAAACCTACGACCACCGAATAAATAAGTAAAATTACCCGCTTGTAAAGAATCTTCACGATTTTTAGAAGAACCTTCTAAGTGAAGATTTTGCGTTAATAATCCTGCTTCAGCAGTTCCTTTAAAACGTTTAGGTTTACGATATTCAATGGCTAAAACAGAGGACATTTTATCAGCATATTTGGGTTCGAAACCCCCTGTACTAAAAGCAATATCATGCACTAAAGCACTATTGGTAAAACCTAAACCTTCTTGAAAACCTGCACGGACTAATTGAGGTCTATAAATTTCAATATCATTAACATACACAGCATTTTCATCAAAATTTCCCCCTCTTACTCGGTATTGAGAACTAAATTCATTATTGGTAGCAACACCGGGCATCATCACAATTTTACTTTCAATATCTGATTTAAAAGTAGGCATAGAGGCAATATCTTTGGTAGGAAACCTTTCAAACTGTAGTTGATCAGCTCTTTGTTTACGGTCATTTTTAGCGGTTATATCTGTTCCTTCTAATTCTATATCTTTGGAGGTTAAAATTATAGGTATATTCTTTTTTTCACCTACCTGCACTTTTATATCCAATTCCATAGATTGATAACTTAAATGCTTAATTTGTAAACGGTAGCGTCCTGCTTGAATGTTCATGGTAAAGTTCCCTGAACTATCAGAAAGGGTTTTTTGTCCAGTTTCAATAATTTCTAGTACCGCATCTGTAACTGCTTGGTTATTTTTATCTTTGACTTTACCAAAAATAGAAGCATTTTGAGAGTAATTGTTAGAAAACTGTAAAATTCCTATGATGAAAATAATGAAAATTCTTTGCACTGAATGGATTTCCTATAAAACGCAAAACTAAGTTATTTTTGCATTCTATTAACCTGAAATTTTCAAAAATTTCTTTTATGCTAAAGTATAAAATTCTACTTGTTCTGTATTATGAGAACGAATAATTCCTGAACAAATTAAATTGACAATAATTCTGCTGGCTCTTCTTCTAGAAATATTCACCAATTTGGTAAACTCATTTAAAGTAATACGTTGATTTTTTTCTAAATATTGAAGCAAAGCTTTTTCTTTTGAAGAATATTCAATTAAAATATCCTCTTGGTTAGTTTCTTTTTTCAGAACATCTACCACAATTTTTGAAGCTAAAACCGATTGGTCATTGACACGAATATAAACCCACCATTTTCCCTCTTCATCTTTAGCATAATGAGGTTTATGATTACTTTCAGGAACTTCAACGACCAAAACAGATTTATTTTGTATTTCAAATAAATGAAATTCAACTGGTATTTCAGGTTTAGAATAAAATTCAGCGGCACCTTCTATCATGTAAATTTCTTCTTCAGATTTAATACCGGTGATTTTACCTTGGTCATTAACACCAATTATTAAACGTCCTCCGCGTGTATTCGCAAAAGAAACAATTGTTTTAGCAATTTTTATTTGAGAAGAAATGGTTTTTTTAAAATCTTGTTGAATACCTTCACCTTCCTGAATCCACATCATTAATTGCCTATTATTATTTTGGTGATGAACGGTTTTCATTAGAAAAAGAAAATAAATTCCCTTGCAAAATTATAAAGAAAATAAATTGATTGGTTAAAGTTATAGAATACTTTTTCAAAAGAGTGTTTGGGCGTGCCCCTTGCAAAGCTGCGGGTCGGGCTTGTTCCGGGCTTCGCTATCGCTTCGGCAATCCTTTTTTCACTTTTTTCAAAAGTGTAAAAAGGCAGTGCCACTTCGTGCCCTCCACATCCCTCACGCTTTATGAATCCGTACAATAATCATACAAACCTGTTTGGTTGGTAACACACTGAATTTAACACTAAAAAACTATCAAAATTTATTCATCAAAATTCACTGTTTCTTGAGTAACATCAGTTTTATTTTTTTCGTAATATTTTTTACAATCGAGTAAGTCGTCTTTAAAGTTAGTAGGTTTACGGAATTTATCATAAACATTGTACCCAATGCTAGGGTCGTCATAGACTTTTTTAGCAAATTTACCCCAAATAGGCATAGCCATAACAGCACCTTGACCCATTTGAATTTTTTGGAAATGAACATTTCTATCATCACAACCTACCCAAACACCAGCAACAAAATGAGGTGTAAAACCAACAAACCAACCATCAGAATGATTCTGAGTGGTTCCTGTTTTTCCTGCTACTTCTAAAGCCCAGTGTAATTGTGCAATCCATCTTAATGCAGAACCTGTACCTTTTTGAATAACGGTTTTTAGCATATCAATCATTAGATAAGCAGTAGTTGGGCTGAGAGCTTCACGGGAATTAGGGGTATGTTGAAATAAAATGTTTCCATTTTTGTCTTCAATACGGTCAATAAAAAAAGGCTCAAACCATTTACCAAGGTTTAAGATGGTTCCATAACCTGAAGTAAGTTCTAGAACATTCAAATCCATAGTCCCCAATGCGATAGAATATACAGGCTCAATAGGGGAATTAATACCCATTTTGGAAGCATATTCAACAACAGTAGGCGGACCAACTTTTTGTATAACCCTTGCTGAAATAGTATTTAATGAATTTGCTAAAGCATATCTTAAAGTTACTTCTCCTCCAGTAGTTTTGTCAGAATTTTCAGGTCTCCAAACTTTACCGTCTCCTGAAGGAATAGCGGGCGGTTGGTTTAACTCTTTGTCGCAAGGATGAAAACCATTATCAAATGCTGTTGCATAAACAAAAGGTTTAAAGGTAGAACCAATTTGTCGTTTGCCTTTTTCTACATGATCATATTTAAAAAATTTGTGATTGATTCCTCCTACCCATGTTAAAATTTTACCTGTAGTAGGGTCAAGTGCAACCATACCCGGTTGTAAAAATTTAGCGTAATAAATTAATGAATCCCAAGGACTTATAATAGTATCTTTTTCATAGTTTACAGATTCATCCCAAACAAATAGTTTCATAGGTATTTTGGTTTTAAAATCTTTTAGAATTTCTTTTTCGTTCAAGCCATCTTTTTTTAGAGCTTGGTATCTAGCAGAATGCCTCATAGCTCTTGGAATTACAGAAGAGTCTGATTCCCAAGGTTTTTGTTCTAAGGATTTTAGTTCAGCATCAAATTTTGATTGTAAATCTTTTAAATGTTCACGCATTGCTTCTTCTGCATATTCTTGCATTTTTGCATCAATAGTTGTATATACTCTTAAACCATCACGATAAATGTTATAACCATTTTGATTTGCCCATTTTTTGATATATAGCCTTAAATGTTCTCTAAAATAAGGTGCTAACCCTTCACTATGATATTCTAAATTGGCACCTTTTCCAACTACATCTAAAGGTCTTTTTTTGATAGCATTAGCTTCTTTATCCGTAATTAAACCATACTTTTGCATTTGTTCAATTACTGTATTTCTACGATTTAGAGCCCTTTCTGGGTACTTAAATGGGTTATAAAATGAGGGACCCTTTAATAAAGCAACTATTAATGCAGCTTCATGGGCTTTTAGTTTTGAAAACTCTTTTTGAAAATAAAATTTTGATGCTGATTGTACACCGTAAGTATTAGATCCAAAAGGTACTGTATTCAAATAATATTTTAATATCTCTTCTTTTGTATAGTTTCTTTCTAAGTAAATAGAAACAATAGCTTCTTTAAATTTTCTAAATACCGTTTTAAACGAATTAGATCTTTCATTTCCAACTACTTCAGAATAGAGATTCCTAGCTAATTGTTGAGTTATAGAACTACCACCGCGAGGGTCTAAAGTAATGATAGAAACAATAATGTTTATAGTGCCAACAAAATCTATGCCCGCATGCTGATAAAAACGGATGTCCTCTGTGGCAATTAATGCTTTTACAAATGTATCATTGATAGCATCTGTAGATTTTAAATAGATTCTATCTTCTTCATCAAATAATGAACCTAAAATTTTGCCATTTCTATCTAAAATTTGAGTGGATAAATTAGATTTAGGGTTCTCTAAAATATTTAAAGGAGGCATCTCCCAAATGATATAAGTGATTAAAATTACAAAAAGAATAGTCCCTAAACCAAAAATATATAACACAAAGTTTCTATACTTTTTGAATTGGTTATCAAAATAATATAGAGCTTTAAATTTATCTTGAAAATCCACCCAATAAGTTTTCCAGTCCATTACACTTAAAACTGCAAATTTAATAATTTTTTCGATTTTTTAATGGCATGTTATTTTTTTCAGGTTTTTGCTATTAGAAATTATTTTATTTCAATTTTGAAAAAAAATAATTATTTTCACTAAGTAGTTTTACTGCAATTTCATGATTCACAATATAAATTTGTTTGATAGATAAAAAGTTCGTAATTTTGCAACGATTAAAAAAACAAAAATATCACATTGACAACGTTCGCAGAATTAGGGTTAAACCCTGAAATCCTTGAAGCAATTCAAGAAATTGGATATTTAAATCCAACGGAAATACAAGAAAAGTCTTTACCTATTTTATTAACTAATGATTGTGATTTCATTGGTTTGGCTCAAACAGGAACAGGAAAGACTGCTGCTTATGGTCTTCCGTTGTTGCACAAAATTGATTTTAATGCTAAAGTACCTCAAGCTCTCATTTTAAGTCCTACACGTGAGCTTTGCGTACAAATTGCTGGAGAATTAGAGAAGTATGCTAAAAATATCCATCAAGCTCAAGTAGCTTGTATTTATGGAGGAGTGAGTATGGAAAAACAAACCAAAGAACTCAATAGAGGTCCTCAAATTATTGTGGCTACTCCGGGAAGGATGATAGACCATCTCAACAGAAAAAATACCAATTTACAAAATCTTAAATATGTCATCTTAGATGAAGCCGATGAGATGCTTAATATGGGTTTTCGTGAAGAGGTAGATGAAATTTTAGGCTTTACCTCTCAAGGTGAAAAATATACATGGCTTTTTTCTGCTACAATGCCCACTGAAATCAGGCAAATGATTAGTAAATTTATGTCTGAACCTGAAGAGGTTTCTATTGGTAGAAAAAATACTATTGGTCAAAATATTCGTAATGAAGCCTATGTAATTGATAAAGATTTTCGTTACGAAGCACTTAAACGAATTGTAGATTTTTATCCTGATATTTACGGTATAATTTTTACTAGAACGAAAAATGAAGCTCAAGAAATTGCAGAACAACTCATAAAAGATGGTTATAATGCAGATGCTTTGCATGGTGATTTAAGCCAAGCAATTCGTGATAAAGTAATGATGCGTTTTCGTGATAGAAGTTTGCAAATATTAGTTGCTACTGATGTTGCTGCTAGAGGTATTGATGTTGATAGCATTACACACGTTATTCATTATGGCGTTCCTGATGATATTGAATCTTATATCCACCGTTCTGGACGTACTGCAAGAGCTGGAAAAACGGGTGTCTCTATTAGTATTGTTACAAATTCCCAAAAACAACGTTTAAAACAAGTTGAACAACTTATTAAAACAAAAATTGAGGTTTTACCTATTCCTACTGCTCAAGATGTAATAGAAAAACGTGTACTTCATTTCTTTGAAGATTTTAGAAATATTCAGATTGATAGCGATATTATTAACAAATATCAAGATACCATTCTTGAACAATTAAAAGACTTATCTCGTGAAGAAATTTTATTGCGTTTTTGTACTTTGGAATTTCAACGTTTTACTGATTATTATAAAGATGCAGTTGACCTGAATGTGCTGAATAATTCTAAACAAGTTCGTTTGTTTATCAATATAGGTAGAAAAGATGGCTTTGATAAATTGGAATTTGTTCAATGGCTACACAGAATGACCGATATTCCCAAAAAATTTATCAATAATGTAAGAATGAATGATTCTTATTCATTTTTTGAAGTTTCTGAAAAAGATAAGTCTACAGTTTTTGAACGCCTGCAAAATATTAAATTGGGTAAAAGATTTATTGAAATTGAAATGGCTAATGTTTCTTCTAAAGAAAGTTCTAAATCCAATAGACAATCCACCAATAGAAATAGAAGAAGCGGAGGTGAGTTTAGTAATAGTTCTCAGAAACCTAATTACAACGATTATCAAACTGAAAAGAAAAGCTATTCAAGAAGTGGCATAAAATCAGATAGTACTAAGGAAAAAAAATCTACTAGTATGTTTGAAAACTTTAGAAAAAAGAAAAGTTAATTAAGAGTAAAATTTTAATTTGTTGAAGAGGGAAGTATTACTAATAATATTTCCCTCTTTCATTTCAAAATGCTTTAAGATTCACCTTATCTCAAAGAATATAAACTACCACCTTTTTCAAAAAGTCTATTTACTGTTTCTTCAACTTTATGATTTTTTTCTAATGCAGGTGCATGATGAGGTTTGATTCTTGCATCAATAATTAAAGCACCTTTACAACCCCAATGTTTAAATTCTGTAAATTCTCCTACTCCATAAATATCATGGGAAGGGTTAGATCTGGTATAAGTTACCCATAACCAATTATTTAAACTTTTAGAAACAAAATCACTATCATCACAAATGATTATATGAGCAATTCCTTTTAAATCTTCAAAATGTTTTTGATTTAGGTAGTTTCCTAAATTTTTTATAGACTCATTTTCAATTTTATAATTCTGAAAAGATTTTGCTTGAATGGCTAAAACACCGTCAAAAACTATCTTGGGATTTGAAAAACCATCTGGAAGAGTTAAATTACTAGGTATTTCTTTAGAAAGTATTCTTTTAGGTTTTCCTACCGCAGCTACTACCATTTTAGAACCTGTATTTAAGCCATCACCTGAGTAATCTAATGTGTCAATGGTAGTTCTGGTATAAAAATGAACATCATTTTCAAAATCTACACGTTCCAACAAATGCACAAAATAAGCTTGTATATCATGAGTATGTATGTTGGGATTATCTTGATGGTTAGTAATATATAAGAACTTAGCTAAAGACATTTGACCTGTTCCAAAAATATGATTAGCAATAGTTAATAATTCTTGAGGTCTTTGAAGTTCATAATATGGTGTATAACGTTCAGAACCAATGGCAATTAACAAAGGATGCACTCCAGAGGCATCAACTGCATGAACCTCTTTTACACCTGGTATTTCTGATGGAATTACATCACCCGTGAGTTCATGAATTAAAGCTCCAAAACTGGTGTCTTCTTGGGGTGGTCTTCCAACTACAGTAAAAGCCCAAATTCCATTTCGTTTTGCATAAACTTTGTTTACTCTCATTAATGGGAAATCATGTTTTAAACTGTAATAACCTAAATGGTCACCAAAAGGACCTTCTGGCTTATTTTCATTAGGATAAACATAGCCTGTAATCACAAAATCGGCATCATTAGCAATGCAAAAGCCTTCTTGGTCATAAAAATATCTGAATCTTCTATTACCTAATGCACCAGCAAACGTTAATTCTGCAATTCCTTCAGGAAGTGGCATAACTGCACTAAAGGTTAAACTGGGGGGACCGCCAACAAATATGCTCACTTTCAAAGGTTGACCTTTTAAATTACTTTTGGTTTGGTGAACACCAATACCTCTATGAAGTTGATAGTGTAATCCAATTTCTTTATCTTGAATATAATCATTACCCGATAATTGAATACGATACATTCCAATATTAGAAGCCATCACTCCGGGCTTATCTATATCTTCTGTGTAAACTATGGGTAATGTCACAAATGCTCCTCCATCTTTCTCCCAACATTGAATCAATGGTAAATCTGAAATTTTGATTTCTTCAAAGGAATTTTTGAAATAAACTTTTTTGGGTAAAGCGTTTATTGCAAAAAGTCCTAAATTCCAATATTTTAAAGGATTTTTTAAGAGTTTAGAAGGGTCAGCTTTGATTTGTATTACTTGTTTTACTTTTTCTATACTATCCCGAAATAAAAAACGACTTCTTTCTATAGAACCAAATAAATTAGAAACTGCACGATATTTAGAATTTTTTATATTTTCAAATAAAAGTGCTGGACCCTTTTTTTCATATACCCTTAAATGCACCGCAGCCATTTCTAAATAAGGATCAACTTCTTCTTTAATACGGATTAAATGCCCATGTTTTTCTAAGTCCTGAACACAATCCTCCATACTTTTATATCCCATGCTTAAATAACAAGAAAATTGTAAAATTAGTTGAATAATTTTAAATCTAACAATAAAAATCCTATGAAGGGTAAGAATTCTAGAATTATTATTTAGAATCAGTCTAAATTTTGAGAAAAATTGTAGATATTTTTTTTAAATCTGAACAAAAGACTAATTTTGCGTTGTTTTATTTATCAGTAAAGCAAATTACAAAATAATGGATACAACCAAACAAGTGCCAAGTTTAATGGCAACATCTATCGGAAGAAAGATTGTTATGGGAATAACTGGTTTATTCTTGTGTACATTCTTAGTTGCTCATTTATCAGGTAATTTTTTATTACTAAAACCTTTGTTTGACCCTGCAGATGGCGGCAAAGCGTTTAATGAATATGCAGAGTTTATGTCTAAAAGTCCTATGGTCAGAATACCCGAAATCATTATGTTTTTGGGTTTTATGATTCATATTGGATTAGCAGCAAGGCTTACTTCACAAAACAAAAAGGCTAGACCACAAGGCTATGTTTTTCAAGGAAATGATGGTAAAACCTCTATATTTTCAAAATATATGGGAGTTACCGGTTCTATAGTGCTTATCTTTTTATTAGTGCATTTATACTCATTTTTTGTAAAACATCGCATTATTGGTACAGAAGAAACGATGTATGAAACTGTAAAAACTGCATTTTCCAATCCCATCTATGTGCTATTTTATGTAATTGCTCAAATTTTATTAGCCTTTCACTTAAATCATGGTTTTCAAAGTGGTTTTCAATCTTTAGGATTAAAAAAGAATCCTAAGTGGAATGCTTTAATTAATAAAGTGGGATTAGGTTTTAGTATCTTAATTCCGTTAGGTTTTGCAATTATTCCAGTCATTATGTACATTCAATCCATTTAATGAATTAAAACACAAAAAATAAAGTTATGGCAAAATTAGAATCTAAAATACCAGAAGGTGATATTTCAACCAAGTGGTCAAAATATAAATCTAAAATTAAAATTGTAGCACCTCATAACAAAAGAAAATACAAAGTATTAGTTATAGGCAGTGGATTAGCAGGAGCTTCAGCGGCAGCAAGTTTAGCGGAATTAGGTTATAAAGTACATTGTTTTTGTTATCAAGATAGTCCAAGACGTGCTCACTCCATTGCCGCTCAAGGGGGTATTAATGCAGCAAAAAATTACAGAAATGATGGTGATTCCGTTTTTAGGTTGTTTTACGACACCATTAAAGGTGGAGATTTTAGAGCAAGAGAAGCAAATGTGCATCGCTTGGCAGAAGTTTCTGTTAATATTATAGACCAGTGCGTTGCCCAAGGCGTTCCTTTTGCAAGAGAATACGGCGGGTTATTAGATAACCGTTCTTTTGGTGGTACGCAAGTTTCAAGAACCTTTTATGCAGCGGGTCAAACGGGGCAGCAATTACTAATAGGGGCATATCAAGCCTTATCCCGCCAAATTAACATGGGCACTGTTATAATGCACGCTAGAAAAGAACTCCTCGAAATTGTAGTGATTGACGGTAAAGCCAAAGGAATCATCACCCGTGATTTGGAAAATGGTAAAATTGAAAGACATTTTGGTCATGCAGTAGTTTTAGCGACTGGTGGTTATGGTAACGTTTTCTATTTATCTACTAATGCCAAAAATTCAAATGCTACTGCGATTTTCCGTGCCTATAAAAAAGGAGCATGTTTCGGAAATCCTTGCTTTACTCAAATTCACCCTACTTGTATACCCGTTTCTGGTGATTATCAATCTAAATTAACTTTAATGTCAGAGTCATTAAGAAATGATGGTAGAGTTTGGGTTCCTAAAAATAAAGACGATAAAAGAGCTCCTAATCAAATCCCGGAAGAAGAGAGAGATTATTATTTAGAGCGTAGATATCCTGCCTTTGGGAACTTGGTACCGAGAGATGTAGCTTCTAGGGCTGCAAAAGAAAGATGCGACGCTGGCTATGGAGTAGGACCTTCCAAAATGGCAGTGTATTTAGATTTTGCTTCTGCTATTATTCGTTATGGAAAAATTGAAGCCAACAAACAAAAATTAGAAAATCCTTCTAATGCTGATATTAAAGAGTTAGGAAAAGGCATCGTCAAAGAAAAATACGGGAACTTATTTGAAATGTACGAAAAAATTACCAACGAAAACCCTTACGAAGTTCCTATGAGAATTTACCCAGCAGTGCATTACACTATGGGAGGTTTATGGGTTGATTATAATTTAATGACTACTATTCCCGGTCTTTATGCAATTGGTGAAGCAAATTTTTCTGACCATGGTGCTAACCGCTTAGGAGCATCTGCTTTAATGCAAGGTTTAGCTGATGGTTATTTCGTTTTACCTTACACTATTGGAGATTTCTTAGCCGATGAACCTACCGCAGAAATTTCTATTGACCACCCCGCTTTTATTGATGCGGAAAATGCCGTAAGAAATAAAATTTCTAAACTATTATCTATTAATGGAACCAAAACTGTTGATGATTTTCACAGAGCATTGGGTAAAATAATGTGGGATTATTGTGGTATGGCAAGAAATAAAGAAGGTTTAGAATATGCACGTAAAGAAATTCAAAAATTGCGTGAAGAATTTTGGAGAGATGTAAAAGTATTAGGCAAAAATGAATCCTTCAATCAATCTTTAGAAAAAGCAGGAAGAGTAGCCGATTTCCTTGAACTAGGGGAGTTGATGGTAATTGATGCCTTGCATCGTAATGAATCTTGTGGTGGTCACTTTAGAGAAGAATACCAAACTCCAGAAGGTGAAGCACTTAGAGATGATGATAATTATTGTTATGCCGCAGCATGGGAATATGCAGGAGATAATAATGAGCCTATTCTCAATAAAGAACCCTTAACTTTTGAATACGTTAAATTAACCCAAAGAAGCTATAAATAAATTTTTAGTTATGCGTACAATGAAATTAAAACTCCATATCTGGAGACAAGAAAATAGAGAAGCCCAAGGACGTATGGAAACCTACTCTTTAGAAGGTGTTAATGAACACATGTCCTTTTTAGAGATGTTAGATGTTTTGAATGAAAAGCTAATAAAAGAAGGTAAAGACCCCGTTGCCTTTGACCATGATTGTAGAGAAGGTATTTGTGGTTCTTGTGGTATGGTTATTAATGGTAGAGCTCACGGACCTTGGTACAAAACTACTACTTGCCAACTACACATGCGTGAATTTAAAGACGGCGACGAAATTTATATAGAACCCTTTCGTGCTGCAGCTTTTCCGATAATTAAAGATTTAGTAGTTGACCGTTCTGCTTTTGATAGAATCATTCAAGCGGGTGGTTATGTATCTGTGAATACTGGTGGGATTCCTGATGCTAATGCTATTCCAATAGGAAAAGAAATTGCAGACCAAGCATTTGAAGCTGCTACTTGTATTGGTTGTGGTGCTTGCGTTGCTACTTGTAAAAATGCTTCTGCTATGTTGTTTGTTAGTGCAAAAATTTCTCATTTAGGTTTATTACCTCAAGGTCAGCCAGAAAGAATGCAAAGAGTTCTTGATATGGTCGCACAAATGGACAAAGAAGGGTTTGGAAATTGTACAAATACTGGCGCTTGTGAAGTGGAATGCCCTAAAGGAATTTCCTTAGTAAATATAGCTAGAATGAATTGCGATTACTTTGAGGCTCAACTTAAAAAGTAATTAAATTGAAAAAAAATAAAAAAAATATATGCACGAATAAAAAAAGTACTTATATTTGTGCCATTATAAATTGATTGACAAAAAAATATGCTAAACATAAAGCTTTTTTCAATATTTATTCTGTTTATTGCATTTAATCAGTTAAATGCACAGGTGAGTAAAAGTTACATATCATTGGGTCCTTCTTTAGGTGCGACCAATTATAAAGGTGACCTAGATGATGATTTTACTTTAAGATTTACCAAACCTGGCTTAGGGGCAGTTTTTAATTGGCATTTTCACCCAAATTTTAGATTTAGATTAACCTATATCCATGGTTGGATGGGTGCTGCAGATTCTGTTTCTAAAATAGAATCAAGAAAATGGAGAAATCTAAGCTTCCGTTCCAGAGTTGATGAAATATCTGCTCAACTTGTTTATGATTTATTAGGTTCTTCCAGAAGACCAAAGTATAGACCTCTTTACACACCCTATGTTTTTGCAGGTATAGCAGTTTATAACTATAATCCTCAAGCCAAATTAGATGGTACTTGGTACAATCTTCATGACTATGGAACTGAAGGTCAAAAATTGCCAGGGGCAACTAATAAATATTCTCTTACTCAAATTGCAATTCCAGTAGGGTTAGGTTTTAAGTATAAATTGAATAATTATTGGGATTTGGCGGTTGAAATGGGAGTAAGAAAACTGTTTACCGATTATTTAGATGATGTAAGTGATAAATATGTTGACCCCAATGAATTATTAGCAACTGGTGGACCTACTGCAGTAAAATTAGCTGATAGAAGTAAATATACTCAAAACGGTAGCAGCGGTTTCGAATCTAAAGACGTTAGAGGATTTAAAGAACAAAATGACTGGTATATTTATACTGGATTTATATTAACAAGAATTATTGATGGTGGAAATAAGTGCCCTAAATTCCAATAATTAAAATTATCAAAAAAAAGAAGCTGCTCTTATGAGCAGCTTTTTTTTTGATTTTACTAATTTTCATCTCAATTTACTAAAGTTTATTTTTATCTTTGCAGTTCAAAAAATATGAATTGGAAATTTTGGCAAAAAAACAATAATAAATTAGACGAATCTTCAAATGAAAAGCCTAAAAGTAAGCTAAGAGAATGGTTAGATGCTTTAATTTGGGCGGGTGGTGCTGCATTATTAATTAGAACTTTCTTTTTAGAAGCTTTTATGATACCTACTTCCTCAATGGAAAGAACCATGATGGTAGGGGATTTTCTTTTTGTTAGTAAAGTTCATTATGGGCCAAGAGTTCCTATGACTTTTCTGTCTGTTCCTTTTGTTCATAATAAATTACCTTTTGTAAATGTACCCTCATTTCTGGAATGGATTAGAATTCCTTATATGAGATTGCCGGGGTTTGTTGATATAAAAAGAAACGATATTGTTGTGTTTAATTACCCCGCTGATGACATCAAGCCCAATAACCCCGAATTAGGTCCCGTAAGAATACCCAGCTTTAAAGAAAATTATATTAAAAGATGTGTAGCACAAGCTGGGGATACTTTAGAAATTAGAGATGGGCAGGTTTTTATCAATGGGGAACCTGGTTGGAACCCACCCGATATGCAATATCAATATTATGTTCTTTCTGAGGGTGGTTTAAGCTATGATTATCTAAAAAAATTAGGCTTTAGACCCGAAACTTCCGATAATTTTAATTGGAGACAAACTCATATTCCTAATGTTTATGAAATGTTCTTAACTGATTCTATCAGAAATATTTTAAGTGTTTGGCCTAACATTAAACGTATTGAAAAAAATATTATGCCTAAGTTTTCACAAAATGATACTGTGCCAATCAATAGAATTTCTAATATTGAGTTTTTCCCCAATCACCCCGATTTTTATTGGAACTTAGACCAGTTTGGTCCTCTTTATTTACCCAAAAGAGGTGATAAAATCTCTTTGACCACCCAAAATTTACCTCTCTACCAAAGATGTATTGAAGCTTATGAAAGGCATAATTTAAAAGTAGAAAATGGAAAAATTTATATTGATGGTAAAGAAACCAATGAATATACTTTTGAAATGAATTACTATTTTATGATGGGAGATAACCGTTATAACTCTCAAGATAGTAGATTTTGGGGAATGGTTCCTGAGGACCATATTATCGGAAAGCCTTTGTTTGTTTTATTTTCTATTGAAAGAGGTATTCGTTGGAATAGAATTTTAAAAATTCCTCATTAATTGGATATTTTTCGGTTATTCATAGAAGTACTCATTTTTTGGTTTAAACCCATATTTCTTTTTTTAAAAAAAGAAGTTAATGAAGAGTTTAAAAGACCTACCAATCTTTTTGGAGTTTTACTTTATTTGGTTTGTGCAACCTTTATTATCTCTTTAGTTACAAAAGGAAACGTAAACGCTACTATTTGGAGTGCTTTTTTTTGGATTTTGATGATGTTTGTAAGTTTTAGTGTTTTTAATAAAAACCTTAATTCTGACGAGCAAAGAAAATGGAATTACTATTACCTTTTGGTTCATCCTATACAGTTCATTTTAGCAAGAATTTTTTATCATTCCCTATTTCTATGGGTTTTAGGATTTGTTAATTTTGTTCTTTTATCTCTTTGGATTAAAAATCCTTTGGTTTCTTATGAAGTATTTGCAATTATTATTTTGCTGGGTGGTTTAGGGTTTTCAAGCTCTTTGACTCTTATTAGTTCAATTGCTGTTCAATCTAATCATCCAACTATGATAATGTCCGTTTTGGGATTTCCTTTAGTTATTCCTTTGATTTGGACTTTAATCAAGGTTACTCTTTTGAGCATTCAAGGACTTGATTTTTCAGATGTTTCCCAATATATATTTTTCTTGGGTTCAATCAATATTATTTGTATTTTGCTGAGTATTATTCTTTTCCCAATTGTTTGGAAAGAGTAAATCAATACTTTTTCACCATGAAAGTATTATAAGTGAGTCTCAGCAGATTCTGCATTTCTGAAAAAATTAAGAAATTAGTGAATTTTTAAAAATTTTATGACGTTTATAAAAGTAATTCATTAAAATTTATCTAACTAATATTAAAATTATTTATGTATAGCTATGTTTTTTTATTAATTCTTAACTTAACAATTTATTTTTTTACTGAATATTACATTTTTAAAAAGTCAAATAGTTCTTGAAAATAATTTTTTAATCATATTTTTTTGCTCAAAATGTAATAAATTTGTTAAAAAAAATTTTTTTATAATTTTTTTTGCCATTGTACATTTAATATTAAAAATTGTCAGTATATTTGCCTACTAATATCCTAAAAGATATGGAAAAATATTTACCTAAAATTACTTTTAAAATGAAGTCAAAGCATCTTCTTGCTCTGCTTATGCTTCTTTATGTGGGAGCATACGCACAAAATGATTTGCCAGATCCAGAACTAGTGGCAAGAAAATTAAGAGTAGTAGACTCTTTAAATTCTTTGCCACCGAAACCTATGGGCGCTAGTATTTTGACTAGCCCTGATTCAGATTGTAGAACAGCGATATCAGTTTGCCAACAAACTTACACACAAACGAACTCTTATCCTAACTATGGTACTACCCAGGATTTACCCAGTCCCAGTGGGTGTGGAAGTGGTAATGGCTTATGTCTTTTGGCACGAGAACAAAAAACAGCTTGGTACACTTTTACAGTACAGTCCTCAGGAACTTTTGGTTTTACGATTAATACTTCCTATGATTATGATTTTGCATTGTATAATGTAACGGGATTAGCCAATTTAGGTTGCTCTCAAATACAAAGTGGTGCTATACAGCCTGTACGTTGTAACTTCTCTGCAACTTATGGTACAACAGGGCTTACCTTGCCTCCTAGTGGAACCATTCCACTTTGTGTTAATGCTTCGGGTTCCCCTACAATGCCCGGAATTAACGTAACAGCAGGACAAACCTATGTTTTAGTAGTGGATAATTATACCATGGACGCAACAGGTTATACGATTACTTTCACAGGTACTGCATCTATTTATGATGTTACTCCCCCTACTGTAAGTTCCTCTCCTTTTAATTGTTCAAATCCTTCTACTCATACTATTACCTTAAATTTTAATGAACCGGTTTTATGTTCTGCAATTAATCCAGCGAACTTTAGTTTAACTGCTAATCCAGGCGGTTGGAGTATAGCCAGTGTTTCAGGAACAGGATGTGGAAGTTCATCATATACAAATACAGTTACAGTGACATTAAATGTAGGAACTTCCAGTGGAACAGTTACTTTACAGGCTACTGGAATTCAAGATAAGTGTGGTAACACTATGGCAACTTATAGCACTTCTTTTTCTCCAATTGCTCCTTTTACAATATCGCCTGCAAGTGCTAATATCTGTCAAGGAGGTAATGTAACTTTAAATGGACCCGCTATGCCAATGGGTTATACTTATTCATGGAGTAATGGAGCTACTACTCAAAACATTACGGTTTCACCTACTTCTACCACTACTTACACTCTAACAGTTACCAGCCCCAGTGGTTGTACGCGTTCTGCTAGTGCTACCGTAAATGTAGTTCCTCCCCCTGTAGCTTCTGCTTCTCCGAATGCAATATCTTTATGTCCTGCTACGACAGGAACTTCTACGGTAACGGCTACTATCGGTGGAGCACCTTGTACAAATTGTACTTTTACTTGGTCTCATGGTTTAGGTACCGATGCTAGTACTTCCTCTTCTACGAGATCTGGCTTAACTGCTAACACTTATACCGTTACAGTTTCTGCTCCCGGTTGTGCAATAACCAGTTCTGTAAATATTACAGTTACCGATGTATCCGTATCAGGTTCTACGACCTGCGATGTTTTATATGTTACGCCTACGGGTACAGGAACAGGATTAACTCCTTCAGACCCAGCTAATATTACTTCTGCTATAGCTTCCGTAAACTGCCAAGCGACTGTAATCAAAATGGCAGTAGGAACTTACAATATCAGTTCTCCTATTACAATGAAAAGTTTTATTACCTTGGAGGGCGGCTATAATGCTTCTTTTACCCAAAAAGTAAGTGCCGCAGGAGGTCAAACCATCATTAATAGAACGGCTACCAATATAGAAGGAACTGCCAATGTAGACCCTAGAATAGTAGCCATATCTTGTGTTGGAATTAGTAATTTTAGACTTCAAGATTTAACGATACAAACAGCCAATGCACCTGCACCTGGTACTCTTGCAGGAAATTTAAGAGGAATTTCTACTTATTCTGTGTATTTGAGTGGATGTTCTAATTACAACATTGTAAGATGTAGATTATTAGCAGGTCAGGGAGGATCAGGAACGAATGGAACGAATGGATCAGGAACTAGACCCGATGGTTCACCAGGTACAGGGGGTACAGGTAGTGGTCAAAGTGGGACAGAATGTGGCGGAAGTAGTGGGGCAGGAGGTACAGGAGGGACTTCTACTACAGGTGCTGCGGGAGGTGCAGGAGGTGGCGGCGTAGGAGGAGGAGGTTGTAATATTTTTGGCTGTAATGCTAATAATGCAAACGGAAATAATGGTGGTACTGGAGGTTTTGGGGGCAATGGAGCAACAGGAAGCTCGCTTCCTACTCCCGGGTTGGCTTCCCCTTATTATCAACCTGCGGGGCAGTCAGGTACCGGTTCCCCTGGTGGTCATGGCGGTGGTGGTGGCGGCGGCAGCGGCGGAGATATAGGAACTTGCTGTACTTGTTCTTGTGGAAGTGGAAATGCTTATGGGGGTAATGGTGGTAATGGTGGACGAGGAGGAAATCCTGGTACAGGAGGCTATGGCGGCGGTGGCTCTTTTGCTTTGTATGTTAATGCGAATGGAGCAGGAGGACAAGTAGTGGATTGTGAATACCAAAGTACTTCAGGCTCGGGAGGAGCAGGGGGAGCAGGTGCCGCAGGTCAAGCAGGGTTTGCAGGTTCTGCGGGAGGGAGTCATTCTCGTTGTGGTGGTTTTTCAGGTGGTACAGGTGGAACTGGTGGCGCAGGTGGAACTGGTGGCGCAGGAGGCGCAGGCGCTAATGGACTCGCCGCTAGAATTGCATTAGTCTCTGGTACTAATATTACTGTAATCAATAATGGTTCTTCCTCATCTTTAGCTGCAGGGGCTCATAATCCTGCTAGCTTCGGACTAACTACTCAACCTACTTTAACCGTAGATAATATAAGTTGTACTCAATCTAATATTAGTCATAATACCACAGCATCAAGCCCTACTTATACAGGTTTGGGTTCTGGAGTAACTACCCCTGTATTACCTGCGGCGGGTGCTTCTCAAACAGTTCAATATGGGCTTAATCAATTTGGTAGAAAAACGGTTTCTGTTCAGTCCGCTACTACTACTACTTATCCTGCGCAGACTTTTGCGGGGGCAGCAGCATCTATCCCAGATAATAACTGTACAGGTGCAACCTCTTCTATTAATGTTACAGGCTACGTAGGACCAGTGAATACCGCAAATATTACAGTTACTATCAACATTACGCATACTTTTGATGGAGATTTAGAAATTTTTCTCATTACTCCTACATCACAAATATTAGGGCTTGTAAACAGAAGAGGTGCCAACGGCGATAATTTTACGAATACCACTTTTGGTGATGCATTTGCTACTAATATTGCTGCTGGCGCTGCTCCATTTACAGGTAATTTTAGACAAGAAACTGCAACTTGGACAGGTTGTATTACTTCTGGTATAACTACTTTTGGTGCTATTGGTGGAGGTTCTTTAAATCCCAATGGTACTTGGCAATTAAGGGTTTTTGATAGAGCAGGGGCTGATATAGGAAATATTGTGAATTGGTCTATTACTTTCCCTTCTTATTCCGTTTCTTCAACTACAACAAATACTTATACAGATTTCAATAACATTACGATTAATCCTCCTTCTGCAGGGTCTATTTCTCCTGTTAATCCGCAAATATGCCAAGGGGTACAAAATTTTATATCTAGTTTGAACGGTTTACTGGGGTATACTTTCTTATGGACTACTACGGATTTATCGGGAACAGGAACAGCCACTATAGCATCTCCTACGGCAGGTGCTACGAATATTACTTTTACTAATTCATCTACTACTGCGGATTATGTCGTTAGGGTGAATTTGCAAGTAAATTCTCAGTGTTGCGGTTCTTTAGCTACTTTACAAACGAACGTAACGGTAAGACCTACGCCTGCTTTGCCTGTTGTTACAGGAGGTACTATATGCCCTGGTTCTAGTTTTACAATTACTCCTACTCCTGTTTCAGGAATTAACTTTAAATATTATGATGTCTCTGGTACTACCTTACTAGGCGCAGGTCCCTCATTTACTACTCCTACTTTAATAGCGACTACCCAGTACAGAGTATCTGCAGAAAATGCTTTTGGTTGTGAAACAGCCACTACTTTGGTTACCGTAACTGTCACTCCTACTACTCCTCCAGTTGCTATAGGAGCCTCCCGTTGTGATGCAGGTATTTTAACCCTATCTGTTAATCCTGTTCCAGGAGCAGACTATTATGAGTGGTACGATAACAGTGGAACTACGTTACTTCAACAAAGTTCTTCTCTTTCTTTCACTACGCCCGTATTATCTTCTACTACCACTTACATGGTACGCGTAAAACTACCGGGTTGTAATCCATCAGCATTTGTACCTGTTACAGCTACCATAGGCGGAATCCCTTCTGGACTACGAACTTGGAACGGTTCTGTTTCTAATGACTGGTTTAATTCCTTAAACTGGACGCCTGCTTGTATTCCTAGCTGTAATGACGATGTACTGATTCCTGCTGGAACCCCGAACTCGCCTACTATAAACTTTAATCCCTCTTACGCAAACTGTAAAAACTTCACCATCAATACAGCTGCGAGCATTAACTTTGCTTTGAATAGTAAGCTGTTAGTTTGCGGTAATTTTACAGTTAATACAGGGGCTACGTTTAATATGCCATCTTTAGGCGAGGTTCATTTTGTAGGTACGAACCCACAAACGATTACTCTCAATCAAAATTTTGATTTCTATGTAGTAGTCATTAATAACACTTCTACTACTTATCCACAAGTAGTTTTAAGCAATTTAGGCAGTCAAAATCTCAATATCGCTAGTAATGGACAGTTCATTTTCTCACAGGGAATGATTAGAACGCAAGGAACTCGTGAGGTGAATATTAAAAACAATGCTCCTACGGCTATTAGTGGTTATGGAGTGAACAGTTATATTCACGGAAATTTAAGAAGAGCCATCAATGGAGCCTTAATTTATGATTTTCCTGTAGGCGATGCTCATGAAAGCAATGGAGGCAAAGGCTATCAACTAGCAACAGTAGATTTCCAAAGCAATACAGATGTAACAGAAATATTTTCATTCTTTACCCCTGTTCAAGCGACATCTCCTATGAGCGTTGCAGATTGTGGCGCTAATCCCTATACGGATTTCTTAGATAACGGTTATTGGACCTTAGATGCAATCGGCGGTTCAACAGCAACTTATCATTTAACGTTGAATAATCGTAATTATACCAATTACACATCAGGTGCGGTAACGAACCAGAAACGTAATAATGGTATGAGTCCATGGTATTTAACAGGCTCCTGTTGGACACCTTCAACCCCTGCATATTGTAGAAGATTGAACATGTCTAATTTTTCAGATTTTGCTACTTCCTTCTCTACTACGCCATTCCCTGTTGAATTACTTAGCCTAAGAGCAACCCCTAACTATGATACAAAATCTATTGTTGTAGATTGGATTACAGCTTCTGAGTTTAATAATGCAGGTTTCCATTTGCAACGTTCTGTAGACGGCACTAACTTTAACAATATCGCTTGGATAGATGGGCAAGGTACTACACAGCAACAACATACTTATGTTTATGATGATAAAGATGTAGTATTTAATCAAAAATATTATTATAGACTTGACCAGAGAGACCTTAACGGTGCATCAACGATTTCTAATGTAGTAGAAGCCATTCTATTTAGCCAAGAAAGTTTCAATGTGGTGGTATATCCTAATCCCGCACAGAACTTTGTGAAGATGGATATTCAATCTTTAGAAGATAGAGAGTTTGAATGGATTTTGTATAACTCTATAGGTCAAGAGGTATTGAAATCTAATAGAAAAATTACAAAAGGAGCTCAGACCATTGAAATACCTTTAACAGGTTTATCCAATGGTACATATCAATTACAAATGAAATCTGATGATTTTATTAAAGGAGTTAAATTGATAAAAGTTCAGTAGTGGATTGAAATAATTTGTCTGTTATTATTTAGGCTGGGCGTAAAGTCCAGCCTATTTTTTTATATTTATTGAGATAAACAATTTAATAAATTGGTTTATTGAATGGGTTATTTAAAACGGAAAAGTTCGGTCAAAAATTTGTGAAACTGGTGATTACAGACTATTTGATGCAAGCAAATATTTTTGATAGATCAGCTCAAGAGACACTAACTCATTGCGATTGAGTTAAAGCATGTCAAAAAAGAGAAGGGCATTTATTAAATGCCCAGATTCCAAAGAACAGCTTTTGAATTATTAAGAAAAAGATTGTAGATTCAAAAGTTATGAGAAATTCATTTTATTGTGTTGTATGTTTAAAGGGTTATTTGAATATTGAGAGGGTAGGGTAGAAAAAGCAAGCGAGACTTGCCAATAAGCGTGAGGGATGCGTAGGGCACGAAGTGGCACTGCCTTTTGATGCTGAGTTTGCCGAAGCAGAAAAAGGATTGCTGAAACGAAGTGAAACCCGCAGCAGCCCGACCCGAAGCGTAGCAAGGGGCACGCCCTAATACTTAATAAGTTAGTGGGTTGTACTGGATTCGAACCAGTGACCCCTACCCTGTCAAGATAGTGCCCTAAACCAACTGAGCTAACAACCCATTTAATGGAGCAAAATTACTATATTTTTCTGAATTACAAAAAAATTGTTGGCATTAATTTTTATTTGTTATCTTTGTAAAAAGTTTTGTGCAATGAAAAAAAAATCCATAATTATTGTCCTTTTTTTCGTTTTATGTACCCAAAAGGCATTTAGTCAAAAAAATCATTTACCCAACTCGGAAGTAAATCATTCAGAAAAAGACATATACCATAAAATCAATTTTGCTTTAAATGTAAAATCCACAAAGGCAATAGAAGAATTTGTATACCAAAAATTTTCTGTCTTGAATGAAACAAAATCAACAATAAAAGTTTTTTCTGAAATTGAAAGCCCATACGGATTTCATGTTTTATTTCACCAATATTTTGATAATCTACCAATTTATAATGCAGGTATCAAGTTAAATTTGGATAAAAATTATAAAGTAATCAATGCTTTGAATTATTTACAATCTTTTGAACCCAAGATTTATGGAAGCTATTCTTTTGATGTTTCTTCTTTTATGGATATTCAAAGGTTAAGGCTCCAAGCAAATTCAGAATTTGATATTCATTTTTCACCTGTTGCATTTAATTTACAAGGCAAATTGAGATATGCATACCAAGTTCAAACACAAATGGATAATGAATATTCTTCACAAGAGTGGATTATAGACGGAGAAACAGGTGCTATATTGCATCACCAAATTTTGGCTGCATTTAGAACCCAACAAGATACCACGGGTAAAGGTTTTGCCTTTAAACCTGACCCGCTAACCAAAGCAGGTGTTACCTATGGAAGTCCTTATGTAGATAGCAATGATGCTGATGTAGCAGTTATCAATCAACAAAGAGATTCTGTAGTATTAAAAGAAATTACTTTTTCTAACGGAACATTTAAATTAGAAGGACCTTATGTAAAAATCACAGAATTTGAAAACCCAGTTGTACAGCCAGTAACTTCTACTGATGGAAATTTCTTTTATGGAAGAGCAGCAAGTGGATTTGAAGATGTTAATGCATATTATCACATTGATAGCATGCAAAGGTATATCCAGAGTTTAGGATTTAACAATTTGGCTAATATACAGATATTGGTTGATACGCATGCTAATTTTGGTCAAGATAATTCTTATTATACATCTAGTCCCAGCCCCCGTTTAGCTTTTGGTGAGGGTGGGGTAGATGATGCAGAAGATGCTGATGTTGTAGTGCATGAATATGGACATGCTTTGTCCGCTAGCGGCTCTCCGGGTTCTAACTCTGGTAATCAAAGACAAGGTCAAGATGAAGGGATTGGAGATTATATCGCCGCTTCTTATTCACGTAGCATCAATCCCTTTAACTGGTTTAACATTTTTAACTGGGACGGACATAATACGTATTGGAATGGAAGAGAATGTAATATCACTACCAAATACCCTAATATAACTGGAAATTTTTACAATTTTGGTGAATTATGGTGTACTGTATTAATGCAAGTTTGGGGTACTATTGGTAAAACTGCTTCCGATAAAGTGTTTTTTCAACATCTTTATATGAACTCAGCTAACCAAACTTTAAAAGATGCTGCTGAACTTATTTTAGATGCTGATACTATGATTTATGGTGGAGCAAATGCTATTCCTTATTTACAAGTATTCTGTGATTATCAATTAATTACAGGTTCAAGATGTACTATTGCTTCAAATTCTAATATCGTTTCTAATCATTTGTTTAAAATTTATCCTAATCCTGCCTGTGATTACATTATTTTACAAAACATTAATCATTTTGAAAAAGTACAGCTTCAAATTTATAACTCCCTTGGACAATTGAACTTAGAAAAATCCTTTCAAAATTTTGATGAACAAATTGTGGATATTCAGAACATTCCTAATGGAATTTATGTTGTTCAAGTTTATTCAGGGAACAAAATGTTTTCTGAAAAGATTATAATTCAAAAATAAATCTTTATGACTCGTTTAGAACAACTACAAGCTTTTTTATCCGAAGAGCCTAATGACCCTTTTTTAAAGTATGCCATCGCAACAGAATATAAATCCATGAATGACTTAGAAAAAGCCATTGAAACTTTTCAAAGTTTGGTGGAAGCAAATCCTGATTATGTGCCTACTTATTATCATCTTGGAAAATCTTTGGAAGAACTCAATCGTACAGATGAAGCAATTGAAGTTTATGAAATGGGTATACAAATAGCCATGAAAATGAAAGACCATCATGCTGCAAGAGAGTTAAGAGAAGCACTTCAACAATTAACTTTTTAATTTTTTTTGTATTTGGGCGTGTCCCCTTCGGGGTCGGGCTAATTCGGGCTTCGCTTTCGCTTCGGCAATCCTTTTGCTCCTTTTTTCAAAAGCAGCAAAAGGCAGTGCCACTTCGTGCCCTACATATCCCTCACGCATAATCAAAATGCTTGGCATTTTCAATTTCTCTCTAAATTATAGGTAATAAATCCTTTCTTTTTCCAATAGGTCGCAGCAAATTTACTTCTTTGTCCCGTATTACAATAAAAAATAATGGGAATATCCTTATTGAATTCGTTTTCATTTAGTTTGCCCATTGGGATATTTAAACCACCCAGATTTACTTCTTCATGCTCATAATTTTCACGTACATCCACTAATAGATAAGGCTTCCCCGAATTTTTAATATTTTCCAATTGCTCCAAATTGAGATTCATTTCTTTAGGAAAAACAGGCTTTTCACACAAAAATTCATAATCATACTGCTCAAAATTCCAGTTCTTATTTAAAGGATTATCAAGGTTATGGCTAAATTTAATTTTTCGTTGCTCTAATGTCAGTAAGTTGATGCTCAAAAATTGATTGAAAAAAACTTGTTCATGAAGTCCTAAAAGAATTTTAATAACTTCATTAGCCATCAACGAACCCATAACACCAGCTACGGTGCCCATAATTCCAGAGGTACTACAACTGGGAGCATTATCAGGAGAAGGGGGATTAGGAAATAAATCTCGTAAATTAGCACTAAATCCATCATTTATTGGATAATTAAAAACCGCAAATTGACCTTCCCACTGATGTATAGCGCCATATACCAAAGGTTTTTCATAAACAAAACAAGCATCATTGATCAAATATTTGGTAGTAAAATTATCTGAACCATCTACAATTACATCATAATTAGGAATGATTTCATGAAAATTTTGTAGATGAATTCCTTCATCAATTATTTCAATATGAATTTCAGGATTCAGTAATGATAAATTTTTTGCAGCTTGTTCAGCTTTATTTTGGTTGATTTGGGAAGGTTGAAAAAGTATTTGACGTTGTAAATTATGTAAAGAAATATTGTCAAAATCAGCGATAGCGATATGCCCAATACCAGCCGCTGCTAAGTACAATAAAATCGGAGAACCCAACCCACCAGCCCCAATCATTAAGACTTTGGATTGTAAAAGTTTTTTCTGTCCAGATTCTCCGACTTCTTTTAAGAGGATTTGTCTTTGATAACGATCCATATTCATGGAATAGTTATAAAACGTTAATGAATCTCATTAAATTTTATGGAATGCATTATAATAGGTTTTGAAATTTAAAACAGATTGAAAAAAGTTTTCTAATTCATCAATATGCATTCTATATTGTTGCATAGTATCTCTTTCACGAATGGTTACTGTTTGATCTTCAAGACTTTGGTGATCAACCGTTAAACAGTAGGGAGTACCCTTTGCATCTTGTCTTCTATACCTTCTACCAATTGCATCTTTTTCATCCATTTGGATTTCATAATCCCATTTTAAAATATCAAAAACCTTTTCAGCAAATTCAGGTAAACCATCTTTTTTAAGAAGTGGCAAAATCGCAATTTTGGTAGGAGCTACTAAGGGATGTAACTTCAAAACAGTTCTAATTTCAGTCCCACCATCAGCAGTAGGTGCTTCTTCTTCGCAATAACTATTACAATAGTGTGATAAAAATAAACGGTCTAAACCCACAGAAGTTTCTATGACATAAGGAATGTAAGATTCATTTTTTTCAGGGTCAAAATAAGTAATTTTTTTGCCTGAATATTCTTGATGTTGTTTTAAATCAAAATCAGTGCGAGAGTGAATTCCTTCTAATTCTTTAAACCCAAAAGGAAATTCAAATTCTATGTCTACTGCGGCATCAGCATAATGGGCTAATTTTTCATGAACTTTAAATCGAATACGGTTTTCAGGTAAACCTAGCATTCTATGGAATTCGTATCTTTTTTGTTTCCAAATTTCAAACCATTCTTTTTGAGTACCTGGGGGAACAAAAAATTGCATTTCCATTTGTTCAAATTCACGCATTCTAAAAATAAACTGTCTTGCAACAATTTCATTTCTAAATGCTTTTCCAATTTGGGCAATCCCAAAAGGAACTTTCATTCTATTGGTTTTTTGTACATTTAAAAAATTTACAAAAATCCCTTGAGCAGTTTCAGGACGTAAATAAATGGTGTTGGATTGGTCAGCAACAGAACCTAATTGCGTGGAAAACATCAAATTAAACTGCCTAACTTCAGTCCAATTTTTAGTTCCAGAAACAGGACAAACGATTTCACAATCTTCAATAAGCTGTTTTAATGCAATCATGTCATTAGCATTCAATGCTGCATTCATTTTTTCTTCTACTTCAACAGCTTTTAAAGTAGAACGATGTTTAGATAAATAGTTTTGATATTCAGGACTTTGTAGTTCCCAATTATTTTTTTTAGCATTTTTTTCAGCTTCTTTTATTGCTTTTTGGCGTTGTTTTTCAATATATTCTTCTAAAAGATGGTCTGCTCTATAACGTTTTTTGGAATCTTTATTGTCAATCATTGGGTCATTAAAAGCATCAACGTGACCTGAAGCTTTCCAAACTGTTGGATGCATTAAAATTGCAGAATCTAAACCTACAATATTTTCATGTAATTGAACCATAGCTTTCCACCACAAATTGGCCAAATTTTTTTTCATTAAAACCCCGTTGGGTGCGTAATCATAAACAGCACTTAATCCATCATATATTTCAGAAGATTGGTAAATAAACCCATATTCTTTTGCATGAGAAACTACTTTACTAAAAACTTCGCTGTATTCCATTTTTTTAATTCTTTGCAATATTACGAAAATCCCTATAAACTCACTGAAAATTTTTATTCGTTTGAACTTATAATCATCAATTTTAATGCTGATAATTGAAATGGGGAAGTAAGGTCTATTTGTTGTTTTATTTCATGAATTGCTTGTAAACGATTTACAAATTCTTGAAAAGCAGACCAATAGATCGTATCTAAAATCAATAATTTACCAATCATCTTTCCTATAAATTTCATTATGAAGATAATAAAACCGAATTTTGAAAGATGTAGGTAATGCAAAAAGATTTTATTTCTGAGAATAATTTTTTGAACTTGTTTTTTAGGCTTTTTTTTGATGGTGTTGGATACATCATGGTAACAATAAGCATTATTTTCATAATAACACTTATAACCTTTTCTCCAAGCCCTAATTCCTAAATCCACATCTTCATAATAAAAGGGATTGAAGATTTCTAAGAATCCACCTAACTCTACTATTTTTTTTCTATCAATCAAAGCATTTGCACCTGATAAAAAAAAGGAATATTGAAGTTTTAAATTGGGGTTAAAAAAATTTTGAGTACCATCAATTTTTGAAAAACTGATTTTAGGAAATTTTGCTTGGTCAATGGTTTGATTTTGAAAATTATCAATTCGTGTCATTACTCCAAAAGTATCAGGAAATTCAAAATACTTTAACAAATGAATAAAGTAGTTTTCAGTTAACTGAACATCAGAGTTTAAAATAAAAACTAAGTCTTTTTGAGCTTTAAAAATTCCACGATTTACATTACCTGCAAAACCCACATTTTTAGGATTTTCTAGTAAAATAATTTTGTTTTGATAGTTTGTTTTCAAGTAATCAATGGAATCGTCTTTTGAGCAATCATCAGATACAATAACTTCAAAATCAGTAATATAGGAAGTTTCCAATGCTTGAAAAACAAAAGGTAAATTTTGTTCTAATAAGTTTTTACCGTTGTAATTGGGAATAATAACAGAAATACTCTTCATAAAAAAGCAAAACACACGGCAATAAACCGTGTGTTGTAAAATTTTACTGATGATTTACAGGCTCCAAGTATTCAAATTCTTAAATTTATTTCGGTAAATCCCTTTCAAATCCATTAATAAACCGTTTTGAGAAATTAAGGCATTGAAATCAGATTCATTGAGCTGGATGTATTCTTTATGGCTAACAGCAACAATAATGGCGTCATAACCTTTTGAGCTTGGATTTTTATCAATAGAAAATCCATATTCATGCATAACTTCCTCGTTATCAGCCAATGGGTCAATAACTTCAACATTAAGATTAAAGCTTCTTAAAGCATAAACTACATCAGCCACTTTGGAGTTTCTAATATCGGTAACATCTTCTTTAAAAGTTACTCCCATGACTAAAATTTTACTTTTAGAAAGGTCTTTACCTAAGCGAATCAATTCAGAAACACAGTTTCTTGCAACATAATCAGCCATTCCATCATTAGTAGCTCTTGAAGCGGAAATTATTTTAGAAACAACCCCTAATTTCTCTGCTTTATATACAAGATAGTAGGGGTCAACACCAATGCAATGACCACCCACTAAACCAGGTTTAAATTTAAGGAAATTCCATTTTGTTCCTGCAGCTTCAATGACCTCGTAGGTATTAATGCCCATTTTGTTAAAAATCATAGAAAGTTCATTCATCAAAGCGATGTTCATATCTCTTTGGGTATTTTCAATGATTTTAGCAGCTTCTGCAACTTTAATAGAAGAGGCTCTATGCACTCCAGCAGTGATAACTAATTCATACGTTTTTGCAATATTGTCTAAAGATTCTTCACAACAACCAGAAACTACTTTTACAGTATTAGAAAGTGTATGTTCTTTATCACCAGGATTGATTCTCTCAGGAGAATAACCCACTTTGAAATCTTGTTTAAACTTTAGCCCTGAAGTTTCAAGGATTGGAATACAGTCTTCTTCTGTGCAACCAGGATAAACAGTAGATTCATAAACTACATAATCTCCTTTTTTTAATACTTGTGCCACGGTTCTGGATGCGGCTAAAACAGGTGTTAAATCGGGTTTATTGTATTTATCTATAGGCGTAGGAACTGCAACAACAAAAAAATGAGCCAGTTTAAGTTCTTCAATATTATCCGTAAAATGGATATCACAGCCATCAAATTCTTCTGGTGCAAGTTCACAACTTGGGTCAATTTTATTTCGCATCATTTCAATGCGTTTAGAATTTATATCGAACCCTATCACTTTGATTTTTTTTGCAAATAAAAGTGCAATGGGAAGACCAACATATCCTAGCCCAATGACTGCAAGTGTTTTTTTCTTTTCAATTAAATCTTGGTACATTACTTATTTTGTTCTGCAAATTTATAGAATAGTTTTATACAAAATCAAATATTAATCAATTAATTTTAGCAAATAATTGCCATAGCCACTTTTTTTCAAAGGCTCGGCTAAATTAACTAATTGATTCTTATCAATAAAGCCCATTCTGTAAGCTACTTCTTCAATACACCCAATTTTTAAACCTTGTCTTTGTTCAATGATTTGCACAAAATTACCTGCATCTAGCAACGAATCATGTGTGCCTGTATCTAACCAAGCTGTTCCACGGTTGATTACCCTAACGCTCAATTGCCCCTTTTGTAAATAAATTTTGTTCAAATCTGTAATTTCTAGTTCTCCTCTTGCGCTAGGCTTTAAAGTTTTTGCGTATTCTACTACATGATTATCATAAAAGTATATTCCAGGTACAGCATAAGAAGACTTTGGATTTTTAGGTTTTTCTTCTAAATCTAGAACTTTAGCATCTTTATCAAAATAAACGACACCATACCTTTCAGGGTCATGGACATGATAAGCAAAAATAATAGCCCCTTGTGGGTCATGGCAAGATTGCAGGATTTTGGATAAGCCTTCCCCATAAAAAATATTATCTCCTAAGATTAAAGCGGCTTTATCGCCATTAATAAATTTTTCTCCAATGATAAAAGCCTGTGCTAAACCATCAGGACTGGGCTGTACTTCATAAGAAAAACTCATTCCTAATTGAGAACCATCTCGCAGTAAGTCTCTAAAAATTGGCAGATCTCTTGGAGTGGAAATAATCAATATTTCTCTTATGCCCGCCAACATTAAGGTAGATAGTGGGTAATAAATCATAGGTTTATCATAAACAGGCATAATCTGTTTGCTACAAACCAAAGTGAGAGGATGTAGCCTTGTTCCTGAACCGCCTGCAAGAATAATTCCTTTCATATACTAAACTGGGTTTTAAAATCTCGGATTCTTTTCAATTGTAAATCTTTTTCAGAAACAATAGGATTTTCTATCTTCCAATCAATTTGAAGGTCTGGGTCATTATAAATTAAACCCTCTTCAGAGGGTTGATGATAAAAATGGGTACATTTATAAGTAAAGATGGCGTAGTCACTCAAAACTGCAAAACCATGGGCAAAGCCGACAGGTATCCAAAGTTGCAAATGATTTTCATCGCTTAGTTCAATAGCAAAATGCTGCCCATAGGTGGGTGAACCTTCTCTAATATCTACTGCTACATCTAATACTTTTCCTTTAACAACAGATACTAATTTGCCCTGCGCATAAGGCGGATTCTGAAAATGTAGCCCTCTAATTACATTTTGAGTAGAATAAGACAAATTATCTTGAACAAAATTAAAAGGAATTCCTATTTCTTTGTATTTTTCGGTTTTAAAACTTTCAAAAAAATATCCTCTTGAGTCTTTAAAAATTCTGGGTTGAATAATCAATAATCCTTCAATTGAAGTCGTTTTAATTTCCATGAATGGTTGATTTGAAAAAGTCAATCGTTAATTTAAGACCTTCGGAACGAGAAACTTTGGGTTCCCAATTGAGAATTTTTTTAGCTTTAGTGATGTCGGGTTGTCTTATTTTAGGGTCATCTGCAGGAAGTTCTTTAAAAACTATTTTTGAGGGGGTATCAATATATTTCAATACTTCTTTAGCAAAGTCTAATATAGTAATTTCTTCGGGATTACCGATATTTACGGGGTATACTTCATCAGACAAAAGAAGGCGATAAATTCCTTCAATTAAATCGGATACATAACAAAAGCTACGTGTTTGAGAGCCATCACCATATACGGTTAAATCTTCTCCTCTTAGTGCCTGCCCTACAAATTGAGGCAAGGCTCTACCATCATCTAAACGCATACGGGGACCATAAGTATTAAATATTCGAACGATTCTTGTTTCAACGCCATGGTAGCGATGATAAGCCATGGTCATAGCTTCTTGAAAGCGTTTGGCTTCATCGTAAACTCCTCTAAAACCGATAGGGTTTACATTGCCCCAATATTCTTCGTTTTGAGGATGAATAAGTGGGTCTCCATAAACCTCAGAGGTTGAGGCAACTAAAACTCTTGCTTTTTTGGCTTTCGCTAAGCCTAATACTTTGTGAGTTCCTAAAGAACCTACTTTTAAAGTTTGGATAGGTAATTTTAGATAATCTACAGGGCTTGCGGGGGAAGCAAAATGTAAAATGTAATCTAAATTTCCAGGTACATGTATGTAATTTGTTACATCATATTGAATAAATTGAAAATCAGGATTTCCAAAATGATGTTCAATGTTTTCAGTTTTACCTGTTATTAAATTGTCCATACATATTACTTTGTAACCTTCCTTGATAAATTTATCACATAAATGAGAACCTAAAAAACCAGCTCCTCCAGTTATTAAAACGGATTTTTTCATGCCGCAAAAATAATAGAATTATAACATTTTCATAAAAAAATCTTTAATTCTTTCTGCGGTTTTTCCGTCCCATAATTCAGGGATTCTACCTTTTTTACCTCTTCCATGAATAATTTCATTGAGTTCAAAACGAAGCTTATCAAAATCACTTCCAATTAGTTGATTAGTTCCATGCGTAATGGTGATAGGTCTTTCTGTGTTTTCTCTTAATGTTAAACAAGGGATCCCTAATGCAGTGGTTTCTTCTTGAATACCTCCAGAATCGGTAACTAATGCAAGCGCATTTTGTTGCAAATAAAGAAAGTCCATGTATCCTAATGGAGTTTCAAAAAATAAATGAGGGAATTTTTGAAGATTCAAGTTTTCAAGCATTTTTTTAGTTCTTGGATGAACAGGAAATAAGACGGGTGTTTTGCTAGAAATTTCCCCTAAAGTATTGATGATTTGTTCTAATTTTTGAGAATCATCAACATTAGAAGGTCTATGTAAGGTAACCAAAATATATTGATTGGGTTTTAATTGGTATTTATTTAACAACTCAAAAGCAGGTTGAGCAACCTCTGGATGTATTTTTATCCAATTTAATGACCAAAATAAAGAATCAATCATAATATTCCCCACAAAGATTACTTTTTTAGGGTCAATTCCTTCTTTCATTAAATTTTCATTACCATCAATAGAAGGGGTTAGAAGCAAATCAGAGACTTGATCAGTTAAGACTCTATTGATTTCTTCGGGCATGGTTCTATCATAGGAGCGTAATCCAGCTTCAACATGGCAAATTTTAATATTGCTTTTTGCACAAACCAAAGCAGCAGCTAAAGTTGAATTTACATCTCCATAAACAATTACCCAATCAGGTTTTTCCTGAAGAAAAATTTCTTCCATTCCTATCATCATTTTAGCGGTTTGGAAGCTATGGGTTCCTGATCCTATTCCCATGTGAAAATCAGGTCTTGGGATTTGAAGTTGTTCAAAAAAAATATCAGACATAAAAGCATCATAGTGCTGACCAGTATGAATAACTTTTTGTTCAATAGGAGAATTACTAAAAGCTCTATGAAGAGGAGCTAATTTCATAAAATTGGGTCTTGCACCTACTACTTGTATTACTTTCATGCTGCAAATCTAACGAATATTAAAATAATAACCAATAGGAGTTGAGTACAAAGTCAAACTTTGGTATTACAAGCGTGAGGGATGCGAAGAGGCTTGGCACTGCCTTTTAACACTTTTGAAAAAAGTGGAAAAAGGATTGCTGAAACGAAGTGAAACCCGAAGCAGCCCGACCCTAAAGCGTCAGCGAAAGGGACACGCCCAAATCCTCTTAAATAATTAAAATATTGTTAGGCTTGTAAAATATTGTTGTACAAGTTTTTAATGGAACTATAGGCGGTAAGCCCGTGAATCCAATTTCCTTAAATCCTTTAGATTTCAAAAAATCAAAAATTTCAGGGTAACATTCAGAATTGTCTAAAATAATGACTCCGTTTTCTTTTAATTTCTGAATAGCAAATTTTGCACATTCCAATCTTTTTCTACCGTCAATTAAGATAATATCGTAAAAATGAGGAGTGAATAAAATACTTTTTTCGTATTCGTCTGTTTCTAGATTTTTAAAATAAAGGGTTGCATTTGGAGGCAATTTTGGTTGGATTTGGTTGTACCAATCTTTTTCATGTTCAACAGAATCAATATGATGAATAAATTTTGAAAACCAAATGGTTGAGTTGCCACAACCATACTCAAACATCAAAAAAGATTTTTGTAAACGAGGTTGTATAAAATCTAAAAAGGAATAAGTAAGCCATGGAATAGGATTTCCATTTTTATCTATGGGTTTTTTATGTATAAAGGATTGGTTCCAGCCATTTTCTTTTAATTCACTTTTAACTGCTAACTGAACCCAAGGACCAATTCCTAAAACATTCAATAAAGACCAAATAATTTTTTTCATTTCTAAAACTTTGCAAAGGTAACTATTTTAGAATTTACGAAATCTTATAGACCCATGATAATTTTTCTTGACAATTTGTATTTTGATGGAATTTTAATTTTTTTGCTATTTAAGGTAGTGGTAATTATCACCACATTTGTTGAAGAATTTGGTTGTGAACTAGTCTTTAAAGCTTTGTTTTCTTAATTTTTCTATAATAGTTCAAGGATTAACGCTTGAAAAAGTAATTCTTTGGACAAAAAAACAAATACCTTCTGATAATGAATAGTTTACATCAATAAAATTAGGGTTTTTATCAATGAAATTTATTTTTTATTCATAAAACTTTTACCTTTGCTGCTTAATTCAAAAATGATACATGCAGCTATTACCGCCGTTGCAGGATACCTACCTGAAAAACGTTTAACCAATTTGGATTTGGAAAAAATGGTAGATACAACGGATGAATGGATAAAAGAAAGAACAGGCATAGAAGAAAGAAGAATTTTGGTTGGCAATGATTTAGGAATTTCAGAATTAGCAATCCCTGCTGTTCAGGAATTATGTAAAAAAGCCAATATAGAACCCTCTGAAATTGATTTATTAATTTTTGCTACAGTTACTCCAGATATGGTTTTTCCCGCAACTGCAAACATAGTTTGTGATAGAATAGGTGCTAAAAAAGCTTGGGGTTTTGATTTATCTGCAGCTTGTTCTGGATTTATTTATGCTTTAACCGTTGGTTCTCAATTTGTTCAAACTGGTGCTTATAAAAAAGTGGTTGTAGTGGGTGCGGACAAAATGTCTTCTATTATTGATTATACAGACAGAAATACTTGTATTATTTTTGGTGATGGTGCAGGTGCTGTGCTATTAGAACCTACTACAGAAGATTTTGGAATAAAAGATTTTATACATTATTCTGATGGTAATGGTGCTCAATTTTTACACATGAAGGCTGGTGGTTCTAAAAGACCCGCTTCTTTTAAGACTGTTGAAAATCGTGAACACTTTGTTTATCAAGAAGGCAAAAATGTATTTAAGTATGCTGTGGTAAAAATGGCAGAAGTCTCCTTAGAGCTTATGAATAAAAACCAATTAAAGTCCGAAGATATTCACTGGTTAGTTCCTCATCAAGCCAATAAGAGAATTATTGATTCTACTGTTCAAAGAACTGGCATTCATCCTGATAAAGTCATGGTGAATATTCATAAATATGGAAACACAACCGCAGCCACCATTCCTTTATGTTTGAGAGATTATGAACCTCAATTAAAAAAAGGAGATAACTTGATTTTAACTTCTTTTGGAGGGGGGTTTACTTGGGGTGCTATATGGGTCAAATGGGCTTATGACGGAAAATGATTTTTTAGATTTCCTTAAAAAAAAGAAAATTGACCCAGATTTATTCAAAAAATCTGAACCAGACATTTACCAAAATTGGTTTAAAATTTTTAGTCAATCGGGACCAAATTCATTTGATCAACAAAAAAAATTTCAGTTTAATGCCTATCGTAAGAAATATCACCTTTAAATCAATACAAAGATGTTTGATAGAATTGAAGAGTTTTTATATGATTTTATCGGAATAATTATCCCAGGTTTTATTTTGATTTTATTAATTTCGGTGTATGTATCATGGTTTGAACAAACCACATTAGATGAGTTCTTGGTTTCTTCAAAGTTATGGAAATCAATAGATTTCGTTGAAAAATATTTGCTGATTGCAATTCTATTTCTTTCCTATTTTATGGGTCATTTGATAATTTTACTTTCTAAAATTCAATATGAATTATGCCAAAAAATTTTTGACCATGGAATTTTAAGTTATTTTCGTTTGAATAAGAAAAATTTTTTTTCAAAATGGATTCTAGAAATTTTCTCCTATCAATCTCAAAGTTACTCTGAATCTAATGAGGAAATTAAAAATTATGTTCTTAATCTATTGTCAAAAAGATTATCTTTTGGCTTCCAAAATGAATGGTACACAATATACAAAATGTCTAACATTATCACTAACCAAGAACAAATCTCAAATAGAGTAAATAATTACTTCGCAAAATATACATTTTTTAAGTCTATAGCTTTTATACTCTGGATTCATTTTTTTGTGTTATTATTAATGTTAATTCAAGACTTTTCTCTATTATTTTTAGTAGTCTTTTTTGTTAATTTTTTGTTTTGGTTAACTTTCCATTCTTCTTATAAAAGATATTGGACAATGTGCGGAGACGAAAGCCTTTTAAGTTTATTTTATTATCTAAGTAAATAACTTGTGAAATGAAGCTTTTATTCGTGCAACTCTTAATTAACTTCCAATAATATCTTCTAAGGGTGAAGAGGCTTTGCCATGAAAAATTTTCGGTATTCGACCTGAAAGATAAGCTAAACGCCCTGCTTGAACGGCATATTTCATGGCTAATGCCATTTGTGCGGGGTTTTTTGCTTCGGCTACTGCGGTATTTAATAAAATAGCATCACAACCTAGTTCCATAGCAAGACAAGCATCAGAAGCCGTCCCGATACCTGCATCAATAATTACAGGAACCGAAACAGAGTTCTTAATTAACTGAATTTGGTGGGCATTTCTAATGCCTAATCCTGACCCAATGGGTGCCGCAAGGGGCATTACTGCTGCACAGCCTATTTGCTCTAATCTTTGGCATAAAACCAAATCATCTGAACAATAAGGCAATACAACAAAGCCTTCTTTGACAAGAACTTCACAAGCCTTTAAGGTTTCAATAGGGTCGGGGAGGAGCGTAGTTTCATCGCCTGTAATTTCTACTTTTATCCAGTTGCTACCTGTTGCTTCTCGTGCTAACTGAGCTACTAAAATGGCTTCCTTAGCTGTATAACAGCCCGAGGTATTCGGTAATAATTGAAAACGTTTAAACCACGCGTCAGATAAAAAAGTATTTTCTTTTTGTTGTAAATTGACTCTTCGTATAGAAACGGTAATAATTTCATTTTCAGCGGCTTGATAGGCTTCTTTCATTTGGGCAGGGCTAGGATAACGTGCCGTTCCTAATAAAATTCTACTACGAAACGTTTTTCCTCCTAATTCCCACGTATCTTGCTGATTATTCATGTTTTATGATTGAAAATATTTTTTGTACCAATGTTGAAAAACTACTACTGACCATAAAGTCCAATCTTCTTTCGTATTTTTTCCTTCCCAAACCGTCTGGCAAAGCTCTTGTAATTTATCATAATGAAAAATTCCTTGTTCTTGAACAAAATCACGGTTAAGAATTTCTTTTTCTAAATAAGTTTTCATAGGACCGCAAAACCAATCTTTTAAAGGAACTTCAAAACCTTGTTTGGGACGGTTATACAGCTCAGGAGGAAGGATTTTTTTAGAAGCATCTTGTAAAATTCTTTTACGCATATTTCCATACACTTTGTATTCTGAAGGCAATTGATTAACAAAATCTACTACTCTATAATCCAAAAAAGGAACACGTACTTCCAAAGAATTAGCCATAGACATTCTATCGCCTTTGACCAACATATCGCCTGGTAAAACCAATTGTAAATCGGTTAAAAATACATCATTCATAGAAATACTGTTTTCTTGAATGTTTTGCGTATAAAACGCTTTGATTTTTTCAAAATGGGCTTTATTGTAATCCAAAGCAAGGAGTTTGGGTAATTCATTTTCTTCTAAAACAGAACACCATTTCCAGTATCTTTCTGAATAAGAGTCTTTTAGACCTTTAGTATATTTTTGTATTTGCCAAATTTTACGTCCTAATTTTGAGTTTCTATTGGAAGGAATAATACTTAAAAGAGGTTGGACTACTTTTAAAAGTTGATTGGGGATATGATTTTGTCTTGCTTGGTATTCTCCAACATGTTTGGTATAACCACCAAATAATTCATCGGCTCCATCTCCTGATAATGCAACGGTTACATGTTTTTTGGTATATTTAGAAAGAATATAAAAATTAATAGCCGAAGCATCTGCAAAAGGTTCATCTAAATAATCCAAGACATCAAATAAATTTTCATAGAGTTCCTCCATTTTTAAAGTAAAAACTGTATGCTCCGTTTGTGCTTTTTGGGCTACGAGTTTTGCATAATGGGTTTCATCATACAAAGGATTTTCAAAGCCTATGGAAAAAGTTTTTAAATGTTTTTGATGCCTTGCTGCCAAAGTAGCTATTACCGAAGAGTCTATGCCTCCTGATAAAAATACGCCCAAAGGAACATCTGCTATTAAACGTTTTTGTACTGCATCTTCTAATAAATTTAATAAATCTTTTTGAGCCTGTTCATAGTTTAAAGATATAATTTTTGGGGGTTTGAGTTCATAATATTTATGAAATTCAATACTTTGATTTTGAATTATTGCATAATGTGCATAAGGAAAAGGCTGAACATTTTCATAAATAGAAATATTCGGAGGTAAATAGTTTAAATTAAAAAACAAGCCCACAGAGGCACTTTGAATTTTTTGTGGAATAGGAAATTCCATTAAGGCTTTAAGTTCCGAAGCAAAAAAGAAACTATTTTCATTTTGGTGAATATACAAAGGTTTAATTCCGTAGCGGTCACGAACAATAAAAATTTTGTTTTTAGTAATATCGTATAAAACAAAAGCAAAAAAACCGTTCAACCGTTGGAAACTTTTTTCTCCTTCTTTTTGATAGAGTTGCAAGATAACTTCTGTATCAGATTGGTTATTAAATAAATAGCCTTCTTGGAGGAGTTCTTGTTTGAGTTCTAGAAAATTAAAGATTTCCCCATTAAAAACGATACATAAATTTTTTTCATGGTTAAACATGGGTTGATGAGCAACCTCAGAAACATCAATAATAGAGAGCCTTGCATGTCCTAAATGAACTATATTTTGATGCAAAATGGCTCTGTTATCAGGACCTCTTAAATGAAGTTTTTGAAGGGCGTTTTCCAGATTTTGGGTATAATTTATAGGATTTTTAATATCAATCCAACCAGCAATTCCACACATAATTTGTACAAAATTAGAGAAATTTTCTATAAGTGAAGGAGTTTTTGTAATTATTAGGGTTTCCTTTGAAAGTTATACAAAGTAAATCCCATAATTCTTTGGAAATCTTATTTCTACTTCAAAACTCATGGTCTAAATTTTCATGGTCTCTAAAAATTAATACTTTTAAGCCTCTCCGCAGCCAATTGTAAGGTTTCTTCTTTTTTTCCAAAACAAAATCTTAATACTTTATTATCCACAAGATTTTTATAAAAGACCGATACAGGAATTGAAGCAATACCAAATTGTTCTGTAAGTTTTTTAGCAAAAATTACATCATTTTCTTGTGAAATATTGGAGTAATCTAATAAAATAAAGTAAGTACCTGAACAGTTTAAAGGTTTCCATGCTGTATTTTGAATAAGTTCTAAGAAGAGATTGCGTTTATTTTCAAAAAATTGAGGAAGTACTTGATAATAGTTAGGATTTTGCTTCATGTATTGATAAATGGCGTATTGTAAGGGGGTTGCGGAAGAAAATGTTACATATTGATGTACTTTACGAAATTCTGCTGTTAATTCAGGACTTGCAATACAATAACCTATTTTCCAACCAGTTACGTGTAAACTTTTGCCAAAAGAATAAACCGCAAAGGTCCTGTTTCTTAATCCTTTATAATCTAAAGCTGAATGATGTTTATTTCCATCAAAAACTATATTTTCATACACTTCATCACTGATAAGATATAATTGTGGAAATTGTTCAAATAGTTTTTCTAGTTGTAAAAATTCTTCATGACTAATTACCGAGCCTGTAGGATTATTAGGAGTATTGATAATGATGGCTTTAGTTTTTGGGGTTATAGACGCATAAATTTTTTCAAAATCTATGGTATAATTAGGAAAATCCAAAGGAATGGCGATAGGTTGAGCATTTGCAAGAAGGATGGCGGGAATATAAGAGTCGTAACAAGGTTCTAAAATGATTACTTCATCGCCAGGATGTACAATGGCTTGAATGGCATCAAAAATGGCTTCAGTGGCACCGCTTGTAATGGTAATTTGTGAAACAGGGTCAATAGGAAATTGATGTTTCTCAAACCATTGTTCCGCAATAAATTCTCTTAAAATAGGTAATCCTGCCATCGGTGCATACTGATGAGAAGAATCGGTAATTGCTTTTTTTAAGCATTCTAATAACAATTCATCTAATGGAAAATCAGGGAAACCCTGAGATAAATTGATAGCCCCATATTTTTGGGCTAAAGCACTCATAGTAGTAAAAATAGTTTCTCCTACCTTAGGTAATTTAGATAAAAAAACATTCATTTCGCAAAACTAATTAATTTTATCAAAAACCACCTAAGACAGTGTGAATAAAAAAATAAAAAAAAAAATTAAAATTTTGAAACACTATTCAGTATTTTTTCGTAGATTTGTAGAATTATTTTGGCGAGAATTATGGTAATAGAAGATTTACAATTGACTTTTAGCGAAAGTGCATTAGAACAATTGGCTAATGAACTATCAAAATCAGTTGATTACCAATATATTAGAGTCGGTGTAAAAGGTGGAGGCTGTTCTGGACTCACCTACATACTGAATTTAGATTCCCCTACGGAGAGTGATATTCATTTTCAAAGAGGGAATATTATATTTGTCATAGACAAAAAACATGTAATGTATCTGAATGGTATGCATGTGGATTACCATGAAGGTCTCAATGATAGAGGTTTTGAATTTAAGAATCCTAATGCAAAAAATACTTGTGGTTGTGGAACTTCGTTTTCTATTTAATTTAAAAATAAAATATATTTCATTATGAATAAACAAAAAACATTTCTGTTTTTCTTGCTTTTGCTCTTATTTTATCAAAGCTACGCCTTTGATTTAAAGATTAAGGTATTGATGGAAGGTCCTTTACAAGGCTCTTCAATGACAACTCTATTAGTAAACGAGTTGAAAAAAAATCATGCACAAACTCCTAATGACGCTGTGGATATTGTACAAGTAGAAATTAGGACTAGTCTTCAATCGCAACCGATAGAAACTCAAAAAGCATTTTTATTAAAAGATGGTTCTTTAGTAAGTTATTCTTCTTTACAGCCTACTATTACGTTTAATGCTTCAGGCGGTTCTTATTATGTAGTAGTAAAGCATCGCAATCATTTACCTTTGGCTTCCAAAAACTTAGTTGGACATCAAAGCGTTTGTGATTTGACTTTACCGCAAAATATTTTTGGCGAAACTAAAATCATTCAAGGAAAAGCCGTGATGATTGCAGGAAATGTGTTTAATGATAACGGAGACGTTAATGAAATTAATGCTTCTGATTTTTATCATGTATCTAAAGCGAGAGATAATAGTCTATCGGGTTATGTAGTGGAAGATGCTAACCTAGATGGGATAGTAAATGAAAAAGATTTTGATATCGTAAAAAATCATGCAGATAAATTGTATTTTAGTCAAATTCAATAATTTAACTTAAACGCCTTATGAAAAAGATTTTATATATTATTTTTTGCTTGTGGTTTACGCAAACCATCGCTCAGCAAAAAACTTTTAAAGTAGAAGTAGAACAACAAGTAGTAGGTTCTAACCTTTATATTGATGTTTTTATACAAAAAATACAAGGAAATGATTTTCCTTTAGGTTCTTCTAATTTTACCTTTTTTGTCAATAATGTAGATCTTGATTTATCAGGAGTACAAATTGACCACTCGCAAGATGGTCCGTATGATGCCCAAACAGATGCTAAGTATTATGAAATGACCAAAGGAAATGGTTCAAATTACTTAGTAATGAACGTAAATTCCGTTTTAAACAATACTAGCCTTGGGCAATTAGTAACGGCTACAAGAACCAAAGTAGGAAGATTGGTAGTTCCTATTTTAAATCCTGCGGGATTTAATACATTAACTTGGAGAATTGCTCCTACCTCTATTACGCAAGCAGGTTATAATACATGGACAAAAATTAAAGAGTATTGCGAATACATAAATCCTGCTCCTGATTTTCCTTTGTGTGAGGTTCCCGCTAAACCAAATTTAACAGCGTCTAACACCTCTGTTTGTAGTGGACCTGTTACATTATTTTCTGGTTATTCTGGCGTTAATATTTGGTATGTAGATGGCGTTGAAATTCAAGGGGTTACAGGAAATACTTATACCACTGCTCAGCCGGGTAATTATACAGTAGTAGCCAAAAATTACTCTTGTACTTCACAGCCTTCTGAACCTATTGCATTAGAAGGTGCTCCTGCTACCGCTCCGACTATTGCTGGTAATCAACTCGTATGTATTAATCAAGGTAATCAGACTTACACCGCTTCAAGTCCCAATGGTGGTACTTTTGTTTGGTCTATCCAAGGAAATGGTGCGAGTATTCAAGGAAGTCCTTCAGGTAATTCTATTAATGTAGTCTATAACCAAACGGGAACTTATAATTTAACAGTTACCGAAACTTTAAATAATGGTTGCCAAGTAACTTCTCAATATACTGTTAACGCAGAAGCTTCACCCGCAAACCCTATTATTTCCATTCAAGGACCCGATTTGGTATTACTAAATTATACATCAGGAACTATTCAATGGTATTTAGATGGAGTAGCCATTCAAGGTGCAAATGCTCCTACTTATACTCCTACCTCTAACGGAACTTATACCGTTCAAATTACGAATACTTGTGGTAGTGGAACCTCAGATCCTGTTTCTTGGAGTGTAACTTCTGCACAAACTTTTGACCCTTCACTAGGTTTCAAAGTTTACCCCAATCCCTATAAAGGTCAAACTCATATCTACTATCAACTTTCACAAAGTTCAAATGTGAACTTAGAGGTTTATAACATGGTAGGGCAATTAGTTCATACGTTTGTGAACGAAAAACAATCTGCAGGTAAATATTCTTACGAGTTCTCCGCAACAAAATTAAATATGACTGCGGGTTCTTATATGGTGAAATTAACGGTTAATGGCAAAACTTATACTGCTCAAATTATTGAATTAAAATAACCATGAAAAAAATCCATAAAATCCTATTGATACTGTTCGTTTTAACGAACTCTTATGATTTTTTAATTGCTCAAACTTACAGCCTTCACCTCAAACAACAATATAATGCTACACGAACCCAAGTGTTTGTAGATGTTTATATTACTACTACCTCAGGTTCTTGGAACATGGGTTCCGCTAATTTTGTAGTGAATTTTGATGAATCAAATTTTAGTTTCGTAGGTAGAGATGTATCCTTAGACGGACCTTTTGATAATGGTGCGAATCCCCTTATTTATCTTGATATGGGTAGTACAGAAATTACTATTCTAGGTGACAAATGCGTAAACATAACCATTAATCCTATTACAAGTGCTTGTCCTCCTACTAATGGGGTAACTGTTCCTACCACACCCACCAGAATTGCCAGGCTAATTTTTAATATAGACGGCGCTTGTGGTTCTAATCCTGGTATAGCGTGGAAGACAGGACCAGGTACAGGTACTATTAATAAATGGAATTCTCCTTGTACTATCACTAATATCAAAAGCAATGCAAGTTTTGTAAATCCTCCTTCTATTGGAAGCTTTACCCCTCAACAAAATCCCATTTGTAATGGACAAGATTTTTTAATAAATATTAGTTCACCACTTTCTGGATATACTTATAAGGCATATTTAAACGGTAATTACGCTACTTCGGTAGCTGCATCTTCTTCATCACCCCTAACAATTCCTTCAGGGTCTTTTAATAATGGTGACGAAGTAACTGTTATTGGTTTTTCTGTTAATGATTCTATGTCTTACTTGGTGGGTTGTTATGAGACGATAATAGTGCATCCTACCCCTGTATTAGGCTTATCGACAACAGATCCTACTACATTTTGTGCAGGAGGAAGTATAAATTTAGATGTAAGGTTAGTAGCGGGTACAGGTCCATTTGATTTTACGTTGACGAATGGGACGGATATCATAAATTTAACGAATATTACGTTACCGCATACGGAGCCTGTAGTACCAACCGTAAGTGGGGTATGGCAGATAACGAACATAACGGATGCGA
>CAZBPK010000005.1:0-11239 GCA_964493765.1 uncultured Bacteroidia bacterium
TCAGCGAAATGGGTTTGAGGGGCAAGTTGAACTTCAATGACAAAGATTTTCCCAAATGGGTCTTTACAAATTAAGTCTAAAACAATTCTTTTTTCTTTTTTGGATTCAGGGAGGAATTCTTTATTTAGGTATTGAATATCATCAATCACTACATTATCGTGCTCTAAAAGACAATTAAGGAAGTGAATTAAGAGGTCTTTATTAGCCTCAGTCCCAAAGACTCTCTTAAAACCAAAGTCGGTCATTAAGCTAATAAAGACAGTTTCTTTCATGAAAGTTTTAAATACTAAATACTAACATTGAATTCACGTAGAGCATCATTTAAGGAAGTTTTTAAATCGGTAGAGGCTTTTCTCTGACCAATAATTAAAGCACAACTTACTTGATATTCTCCAGCGGGGAACTTTTTGGTATAAGAACCGGGAATAACAACGCTTCTTTCGGGGACATATCCTTTGTATTCAATCGGTTGATTTTGGGTTATGTCAATAATTTTTGTGGAAGCAGTTAGGACTACGTTTGCACCAAGAACAGCTTCTTTACCTACCCGAACACCTTCCACCACAATAGCACGGCTACCAATAAATGCACCATCTTCAATGATAACAGGATTAGCTTGTAAAGGTTCTAAAACACCGCCTATTCCTACACCGCCACTTAAATGTACATTTTTACCAATCTGGGCACAAGAACCTACGGTTGCCCAAGTATCTACCATGGTTCCACTATCTACATAAGCTCCAATATTTACATAAGAAGGCATCATGATGACCCCTTTGGCTAAAAAAGCTCCTTTTCTTGCTACTGCGGGAGGAACAACCCTAACACCTAATTGCTCATAATGAGTTTTTAAAGGTATTTTATCGTAAAATTCAAATGGAGAAACTTCGTAAACTTTCATTTCCTGAACTCTGAAATACAATAACACGGCTTTTTTAACCCATTCATTCACTTTCCATGAATTTTCATGAGGTTCTGCTACACGAATTTTTCCTGTGTCAAGCAAATCAATTGTTTGAAGGATAGCTTCTTTATGATGCTGAGCTAGGGAAGGGGTTTCCCATGCTTCTTCAATAAGTTTTTGTAATTGAGATATTTCCATTATTTACGAAAAAAGTTGGTATACTTTATTTTTGATTTCTGGGTTTTGTAAAAGATGGAGCTCTTCTGCAATTTGAAGAATTTTTTGTTTTTCTTGTGCAGAAAAGAATTCTCGGGTAGGGTCTATTTCTTCAAGAGACTTTATATCTAAAAGCGAAAAAGACTTGGGTTTATAATCAGATAAAAGAATATTTTTGACGATAGAGCCTGTGCTGGCAGCAGCGGCATAAATCATATTCATGAGAATTTCTAATTGGGTACTTTCATCATAAGCAATTTCTTTAATGGCTTTCATATAAATATGCCTCCATTGACCTTGATTGAGGTAAAGATATTTTAATTCCCTTGTAAATATTTCAGGAGCAATGGAAGTACCATCAATTGCAATATGCGTTAAAGTATCTACTTCTGCCAAGTCCACAAAACCATCTGAAGAAGTTACTAATAAACCAGGATAAACCTTTAATAAACACTCAAATGCCAATTCTGATACATCATTAATCCCTCGATCTTTGACATATGCTTGATAGGCTTCTTGAAAAATAACACCCTTTTTCAAAATTAATTTTTTTGCAAATATAATTTGAAATTGATTTCATGATTGATTTTCATATTCTTTTTTTGAGAATTTTATCAATACTCAAAACTTCATTTTGCAAAAAAGAAAACTGTAAACTAATTTAGTTCTGTAAATGTTTATAAATTTGAAATGTCTAAACTCAGGGTTTATTATACTGATCATTATGAAGTTGAGTTACCAGAGGGGCATCGTTTTCCGATGTTTAAATATCGTTTATTACGAGAAACTTTAATAGCTCATCAAATTCTTCAATCTCATCAACTAGAACCAACACCACTTTTAGATGATTATGTTTTGAGTTTTGTTCATACAGAGGAGTATATCCAAAAAGTTAAACATTCGCAATTAGAAAAAAATTTAGAAAGACTTTCAGGTTTCCCTCAATCACAAAAAATGTATTTTCGTTCTTTAGCATCTGTATGTGCGACCATTCTTGCAACAGAATATGCTTTAAATCATGGAATTTCAGCTACCATTTCCGGTGGAACTCACCATGCTTATCCTGATAGGGGGGAAGGTTTTTGCGTTTTTAATGATGTCGCTGTGGCTATCAATTACTTTAAGCATCAAAAAAAAATGAAAAGACCTTTTATCATTGATTTAGATGTTCATCAAGGAAATGGAACCGCAGTAATTTTCCAGAATGACCCAAATACTTTTACCTTTTCTTTTCATGGAGAAAAAAATTATCCCTTTCGAAAAGAAAAATCGGATTTTGATTATGGTTTCCCTCCTCATACCCAAGATGGGGTATATTTGTTTAATTTACAATTGTATTTATCCCAATACATTGAAGCTCACAAACCCGATATATTATTTTATAATGCTGGAGTAGATGTCATTAAACAAGACAAACTAGGAAGTTTAGATTTAAGTTTTGAAGGTTGTTTAGAAAGGGATATGATGGTTTTTTATTTAGCTCAAAAATATAGTTTGCCTATTATAGTGGTAATGGGAGGAGGTTACGCCAACCCTATTGACCCAACGATTCAAGCACAGTTAAATTTATTTAAAGAAATGAATCATTTTAACATTTAGGTGTATTTATTTGGGCGTGTCCCTTGCTACGCTGCGGGTCGGGCTGTTTCGGGCTTCGCTTTCGCTTCGGCAATCCTTTGTCTGCTCATACTTCGCAGCCAAAGGCAGTGCTAAACCCTACACATCCCTCACGCATTACTTAACTTATAAAGTTGTAAAGGTAAGAAATTCACTAATAAAATTTTTGTGTCCTTATTTTTTTTATCTTTGCATTCAAAAAGCATTGAAGGAAATAACCATTTCTACACCCGCTGCTATTGGTTTTCATTCTGAGAAATTAAAAAATTACCTACTAAACCTATCACTTATAACTTCGTTAGATCAGGATGTAATTGTATTGAAACGCTCAATTGATGCGAGAAGTAAAGAAGTGAAGACTTTTTTAAAGATATTGATTACTTCACCCAATTCATATCAATCACCCATATTTGAACCTAATTACCAATATGTTCAAGATAAACCTGAAATTTTGATTGTAGGAGCAGGACCAGCGGGTTTATTTGCAGCATTAAAATGTTTGCAATTAGGCTTAAAGCCTATGATTATAGAAAGAGGTAAAAACATTCGTAATAGACGTAGGGATTTGGCATTGATTAACAAAAAAGGTATTGTCAATTCAGAAAGTAATTATTGTTTTGGTGAAGGCGGAGCTGGTACCTTTTCTGATGGTAAACTTTATACCCGTTCAAATAAACGCGGAGATATTGATAATATTTTAAATTTGTTTGTTTACCATGGTGCCTCTCCTGAAATTTTAGTAGATTCTCATCCCCATATCGGTACAAATAAATTACCACAAGTAATAGAAAAAATTCGCGAAGCCATAATCCATTTTGGCGGTCAAATTTTATTTGAAACAAAAGTTACAGACTTGATGATTGAAAATCAAGAAGTAAAAGGAGTTATTACCCAACAAAACGATAAGATTTACGGAAAAGCCGTAATTTTAGCATCAGGGCATTCCGCTAGAGATATTTATGACATGTTGCATCGTCATCAAATATTATTAGAAGCAAAGCCTTTGGCGATGGGTATCCGTATTGAACATCCGCAATCCTTAATTGACCAACTTCAATATCATTGTAAAAATCGCCCAGATTATTTACCTCCCGCGTCTTATTCTTGGGTTGAACAAGTTCAAGAAAGAGGCGTATATTCATTTTGTATGTGTCCAGGGGGAATTATTGCACCTTGTGCAACCCATGAAAATGAAATCGTTACTAACGGTTGGTCACCATCTCGCAGAAACAATCCTTACAGCAATTCCGGTATTGTTGTAGAAATTCATCTTGAAGATTTACCCAAAGAATACCTGAAAAAAGGTGTATTCTCATTATTAGAATTTCAAAAAAAACTTGAACAACAAGCATTTGTAGCTGGTGGTGGTCAATTAAAAGCCCCAGCCCAAAGAATGGTAGATTTTGTACAAAATAAATTTTCTAAGGATTTACCTTTATGTTCATATTTTCCGGGATTAACCTCATCAAATTTAAAAGAATGGATGCCTCCAATGATTTCCGAGAAACTTTCTCAGGCTTTTGTAAAATTAAGTAAAAAAATGAAAACTTACTATACCAATGAAGCCGTAATGCTTGGAGTTGAAACTCGTACATCTACACCCATAAGGATTCCTCGTAATCCAAAAACTATGGAACACCCGCAAATTCAGAATTTATATCCTTGTGGTGAAGGTGCCGGTTATGCAGGTGGTATTGTTTCTGCAGCTATTGACGGGCAAAAAATTATTGAAAAAATTTATGAAAAGTTGGGATTTGAGAAAATTTAGGAAACTATTTTTTTACTTTTCATACTTATTTCCAAAGAAGACATAAGTAAAGAATTCCTTCAATTCATTGTAATTTTAACCGATATAAAGATTAAAAACTTTTTAAACTTCATTAACTGATTCTGAAAGATTTAAAATTATAAAATAAAAAGTTTATAGAAATCTTTGGTTGGTTTTTCTATAACTTTGTTATAAATTTGAAATTTAAAAAAATCTTAATTGAAATAAATATGAACTGGCAAGATGAAATTCAAAAAAAGTATGAAAGTCTAGGTCAAGACCCTAATACGTATTTAGCGGGGTTATACCATTCTAAACCAATTACTTATTGGGATTACATTGAAGTTGAAACCTTACTTTCTCTCCAAAAACCTAGAACAAATTTTACCGATGAATTTATTTTTATTGGTTATCATCAAATTACTGAAATTGTTTTAAGATTAGCAATCCATGAACTCCAGCAATTAATTCACTCCAATGATATTAAAGATTTTGAAGTAAAAATTCCTAGGATTGTTAGATATCTAGATTTATTAATTTCTTCTTTTTCTGTTATGAATCAAGGTATGGATTACGAGCAATACAATCAATTTAGATTAACTTTGGCTCCTGCAAGTGGTTTTCAATCCGCTCAATTTCGCTACTTTGAACTATATTGTACCGATTTAGCAATGCTTATTCATGAAGAAACTAGAAAAAAACTTCCTGAAAATATATCTATTGATGAAATGTTTGAATATGTTTATTGGCAAGCCGCTGGTAAAGATCATATAACAGGTAAAAAATCTCTCACCTTATCTTTATTTGAAGAAAAATATCTCAAAAGTTTTATTGAATTGGCTCATCAAAATCAAAGCATCAACTTAAGAAAAAAATCTATAGATTTTCAAAATCAAGGTCTTATGACCGAAAATTTAAAGGCTTTGTTTAAAAATTTAGATAAAAAATTTAATATTGACTGGCCGATGGTTCATTTACAAACTGCTCATACCTATTTAGGTTCAGGAAAAGCAGAAAAAGCTGCAACAGGTGGAAGCCATTGGGAAAAGTATTTACATCCAAAACATCAACGAAGAATTTTCTTTCCAGAACTCTATTCAGCAGAAGAATTACAGAATTGGGGTAATCAATAATTATCATTATCTATTAATGAATTTGGGCGTGTCCCTTGCTTCGCTACGGGTCGGGCTTGCTTCGGGCTTCGCTATCGCTTCGGCAATCCTTTGGCTGTTCATTCTTCGCAGCCAAAGGCAGTGCTAAACCCTATGCATCCCTCACGCTTATTTTCATGCTTAGCTTGTATTATTCCTTTCAATTAAAAAAGGTTGGTTTTTACACCAACCTTCTTAATAACTTTCTACATTTCTAAAAGATTTTCAAAAACTTACTTTTATTTCACAATGGATAACTTAAAGTTCTGAGTTTTACCATCAATATTCACTTGCAAATCATAAATTCCATTCGCTAAATCTTTGGTGGGAATTTCTAATTTTTGTTGTCCTACGTTTAGATTTTGTTCAAGATTTAACACATTTTGTCCTAATGTATTAAATAATTTTACTTGTACAGTGCTATTTTCTTTTAAGTACAATGAAACAAAAGCAGAACCATTAGTTGGATTAGGATAGATACTGATAGCCATTGATTCATTGAAATCTCCCAGCATTGCTTCTGCAACATTACTAAACTTGGTAGAACCATTATAATCTAGTTGTTCTAAGCGATAGTAATATCTTTGATTTTTAATAACTTGGTTATCAATGAATTGATAATTTAATGGAGTTTGTGAGTTGCCTGCACCATTTACCCAACCTATTACCTCAAATGTCTGTGCGTCTAATGAACGTTGAACATAAAAACCTTTATTATTGATTTCTAATTGAGTGTCCCAATTGAGTAGGATTTGATTTTGAGTTGGAATTGCAGTTAATAACATACCTTCCACAGGAAGTGGGGTATCAGAACCAATAATAACGAAGTCGGAGAAAGAAGTTAAATTATTTCTGTAGTAACCATTGGTGCAAGTAGTTCCTTCTAATGCCCAAGCACTTGAAGTAGTAGGTGCTTTCGCAACAGTATTAACGGTAATGGTTCCTGAGCAGGTAGGTGAGGCAGGTGTATTGGCAGTTGCATCAAAATTATACGTTCCAGCGAAGGTAGCATTCGTATCTACTACTCTCCAATACCCTAAATTGTTGTAAGTACAAGTAAATAGATTTCCACATTCGTTAAGCGAACCACTGGAATAACTAGAAGCTGCAGGAATATAACTTCCTACCATAGAAGTAGCAGTAGTAGAAGTAAAGTTTAGGGTGAAGGGGTGATAACCAGATCTTGCAGCTCCTGTGGTACTTCCTACGGGGAATACATAGGCGCCGCCCGAAGCAGAAATATTTCTTCTTAATCTTCCATTGATATAACTATTAGCATTATAATTGATAATAGAGGTTAAAGAAGTGTTTTGCATGAAAACATGTTGGCTATGGTCTGTAGTAATATGTCCCTGTGTTAAATCAAGTTGATTCGCTATGTTCATAGTAGGGGTAGTTGTTGTGAGTACTACATTTCCGTTAGACTTATTTACTTCTACGTTATAAAGTAAATCGCCGCCTGGGTCGGTATAGTTTTGGGTAGAAGTACCAGTGAATTCGACGGTACCGTTACCATGTAAGAAAGTTCCGTTCGTTCCTGCATTGGTAAAGTGATTTCTTAAAGTTAACGTTCTTCCGTTACAATTAAAAGTATTATTGGTAGAATTATCAATTCTAAATTCACCAATACATTCCATATTATCGGTCAATCGGACAGTTCCGGGACCTGATTTTTGAATTCTTACATTACCAAGACTATAGACTCCTGTTAAGTTTCCACTGATGGTTTGGAGAGCTGCAGTACCTACAAAACGGGTTTCTGAGAGTGCATTGAAGTTAGTCAGGGTACCATAGTTTTGGAAATCTCCACAAATCAACAAGTCGGCATTGGCTTGAATAGTAATTCCCGCTCCGGGGTTAATGGTAATATTTCTTACGTTCAAGACTTGTCCTGTAGCCAAAACTGGTTGGTTAGCAGGCCCGCCAAATACTTCTACATCTATACCGCAATTAGGAACTCCACAGCCTGACCAGTTGGCAGCTATGGTAGGGTCTACTCCGCTATAACCCGACCAGATATAAGTACTCGCATCTAAAACGAGGTTAGGGGTACCTGCAAAGTCTAGGCTATAACCTGTATTATTTCCTGAGAAGTTACTGATGGCTAATATATAGGTTCTGTTTCCTGTAACGGATACGTATTGTACAAATCTATCGCCTCCTGATCCTTCACACTGGTCTGTGGATGTTAAATCTAAACCTGTGGCGCCAGAGGGGGCAGCGTAGCTACATCGTATAGGTAAGAGCGTACCATTCGCCATTTGTGTACAATAACTAGCTACACCTGTAACATCAAATAAAGCCCAGTCATAATCTGTAGAAGATAAATTAGGGTTGATAGTGAATAGTAAATTTCCTCCGTTCACATCAAATTGGTAATAGACTATATTTTTTTCTCCTGATGTTAAACAACTTCCTGGGCATCCGGTACCGGTAGGGATATCACAATTTAAACCGAATCCAATGAAACCAGGGTCGCCCATGTTCATAGTAGAATTACATACCGTTAAAGGAGCGGCGCAATCTTGACCAAAAACCGGTGGATAAGGTTGAGTTCCATCAATAGCAACAATAGAGAATGAACCTTGTAAATCGTTTCTTCCATCTACTCTTATGAAGTAAGTATTTCCGGGGGTAAGACCTGTAAGAACCAATTCAGAAGAATTTTGTGTATTTCCACAAGCAGTAAAACTTTGATTACAGCCTATACTTGTCAAAACACCGGTGCAAGTGTTGGTGGAGCTAGAAAAAACTTGAATTTGAGTTTCAGTTAGTGTGCCTAAAAGTGTTCTTACTTTTAGTTGCCCACTGGCGGGGGCTACTGCGGAGTACCAAACGGTGTTCATGGTGCCTGTGGTCCAGCAGCCTGGTGCTGTGGGTTCCCCTGTACTACCTGCACAAACGTTAGTACCATAATAAGGTGTACCTAAGATTAAAGCTTGGGCATTACAAATATCATCGTTATAAGGTCCTGGGCTAGGAGCGGATATGGTTAAATTGCTATAAGCATTACAGGTTGGGGAAGGAAAGACGTCTAGTACTAGGTAGTAAGTTTGACCTGCGGTTACGGTAGCGGTCAAAGATTTACTTCCCGTAGAGCTTTGGGCATTAGCGACACATATCCCAGAGCCCGGTCCACAGGGTCCTACGGGGCATCCTTGATAAAGCATTAAGCCCGTCCATGAACCTGAGGAGGTTAAATCAATAGTGATACAACCACTGGAAGTAGGGGTAAAAACGAAAACTTGGTCTTCCCCACCGAAATAGCTGGTGCTACCACAAGTAGCGGCGTTAGCACTTGTTATGTCATCTCCGGCACCGCATGTAGTTCCTGCGCCTGACGCATAGGGTAATGCAGCTACGTTAATTACGCCCGTGCCTAGCGCAGTTATACAGGAAAAAGCACCTCCATCAGAAGCGGTAATGGTAAAAGTTCCTTGTAAATCGTTATCACCATCAATACGAAAGAAGTAAGTATTACCTGGTGTAAGTCCTGTTAAACAGCCTGTGTTATTGGCTGTACAATAAATAGAGGTTAAAGCAGCGCAGGTTCCCGAGAATACTTCCATTTGTGCATTTGCTAATGTTCCTGGGGCAAAATTGAGGTTTACGCTTCCAGAAGCTGGGGCTACAAATGAGTACCAGACGGTATTCATGGTGCCTGTGGTCCAGCAAGTAGGGGAAACGGGTTCTCCTGTCGCTCCTGAGCAAGTATTGTTGCCAGAAGTTCCTACACCCAAGGTTAAAGCGATAGCGGAACAAGCAGCATCATTGGCAGGTGCTGGGCTAGGAGCGGATATGGTTAAATTGCTATAAGCATTACAGGTTGGAGAGGGCCAACTATCAAGTACTAGGTAGTAAGTTTGCCCTGCGGTTACGGTAACGGTCATAGATTTACTGCCCGTAGAGCTTTGGGCATTGGCTATACAGGTGCCGGGGGTAACGCCACAGCCTCCAGCGGGGCATCCTTGATAAAGCATTAAGCCTGTCCATGAACCTGAGGAGGTTAAATCAATAGTGATACATCCACTGGAGGTAGGGGTAAAAACGAAAACTTGGTCTTCTCCACCGAAATAGCGGGTACTACCACAAGTTACCGCGTTGGTGCTGGTGATATCATCTCCTGCTCCGCAGTTCGTTCCAGCGCCTGATGCATAGGGTAATGAAGCTACGTTAATTACGCCTGTACCGAGTAATGAGCTGCAGGAACTTACGCCAGAACATGGGTCATATACACAAATGTTGAAAGTTCCATTATTATCGTTTCCATATTCCCAAAACCGTATCCATATAGTAGAGCCGGGGGTAAGTCCACTTCTATCAATCATAGGCATATTTCCATTAGGACTGTCGTCGTCATCGCATTCAATTAAGGTCAAAGAACCACAAGTTCCCGAATAAATAGCCATGCCACCGTCTGTAATGACACCTGTATTTGAGTCTATAATAATTCTGCCTGAGGCAGGCACGGTAACGGAGAACCATACATCTCCACCTGAGTAGCTAGCACAACCTGGAGCAGGTACCCCTGCGGAAGCTGTAGCACTTGCATTGGTATAAGTACTAAATGAGCAAGAAGAACCAACGGTTAAGGGGGTAGCGGAGCAAGGGTCGTCATTGGTTGGAGCAGAAGGTGGAGCAGTAACGCAAATTTGAAAATTACCACTTCCCGCACCTGAAAAGTAATGATATACTCTTATCCAATAGGTACTACCTACGGTTAGTCCTGTTAAATTATAAGACTCTAACCCTCCTGAACCTGTTGCATCTCTACAAACTAAGCTAGTTCCACCGCAAGAACCAGAGTATACTTGAAAAACAGCATCAAAACTTGCACCACTTTGTACCTGAACAGTATGGCTGGTAGCAGTTGCAGTGAATCTGTACCAAACGTCATCATCAGCAGTTCCAGCACAACCTGTAAAACTCTGAGTAGCTCCCGTAGTCGTTCCTGCTACATAGGAACAACTAGCCCCAGGTGTCAAAACAATTGCTCCAGCGCAATTATCATTAGCCGGCTGAGCAAATAAGTAATTTGTAAGTATTACAAAACTTGCAATAATAAGTAAAAACTTTTTCATGTTCATTATTTTGTTGAGTTAGATAATTCTTGATATTGTTTAGGATTTTCGTTGACCCATTTTTCTTTTGCCGCAGCATAATTTTGCTGATCAATTTCAGGGTTGCCTGTTACTTCATAGTAAAAAGGCGCCCACTCGCATTTCACAAATCTTTTACCGTCTTTTTCATATTCTTTAGGTTGATCAACTTGTTTATTATTAGGTTTTTGTTCTTGATTATCATAATAACTAAAAATTTTTGAGCTATTTACTCCTAGAGATTTTAATTCTGATGAATTTTGAACATGTTTGATATAAATTGGATGCTGTAATTCATTATTAGAAAGAATCTGAATTAATTTTTCAGCTTGAATTTGATTTTCATTAATGCTAACAAAAATTAAACGATGTTCATTTCCCCAAAAAATCTCAATGACTTTACCACCTAACTTTTCTATTTGATTTTGGTAAATTCCAATTGTTTTTGAGTTAAAATTAGAACTTCCTAAAACTAGTAATTTCT
>CAZBPK010000006.1:0-35837 GCA_964493765.1 uncultured Bacteroidia bacterium
CGTGTAAGAGCCTGTAATAGCTGTGGATGTAGTGGTAATAGCAACTCCATCAACCTAACAACGAATGCTTGCACATCTACAATCTTTTGTACTTTTATGGGAGGAACTGCTCAGGATTCTGTATATTCTTTCTTTGAACAAGGAGGAAATTATTATATGGCAGGAAGTACCAATTCGTGGGGTACAGGAAATAGAGATGCTTGGTTCATCAGAGTAAACCCTTCATTTTCGTGGGGAACAGCAACTCCTGTAGCTATTGGAACCAATCTTTTTGACGAAAGCATTCTCAAAATGATACCAACGAGTGATGGAGGTTTTATTGCATCAGGTTTTATAGACTTAGGAGGTGGAAACATTGATATCTGGGTACTTAAAATGGATGCTTCTTTTAATCCTACATGGTCCTATAGATATGGAGGTGCAGGAGCAGAATATGGTGCTAGTATAACTGAAATTGCAGGAAATAACTACATAGTAGCAGGAAATACCAATTCTAGTGGTGCGGGAGGATATGATGGTTTTATCATGAGACTTGATAATACAGGTGCAATAACATGGCAAAGAACTTTTGGAGGGGCAAACAATGATGGCTTTAATTCTATCATTACAGATAATGCGGGCAGAGTAGCAGTAGCGGGCTTTTCAACCGTAGCAGGAAATGTAGAGGCTTTAATAGTGGTATTTAATACAGATGGAACTGTTCATTGGCAAAGAAATATCGGCGGTACAGGACCTGAAGTTTTTTTTGATATATTACAAGATTCGGATAATGGATACGTTTGTGCAGGATCTGTGGCAAGTATGACAATTAACAACTATTTTGTGGCAGGTTATGAGAATGCATACATTGTTAAATTTGATAACTCGGGTTCTGTGTCTTGGACAAGAAGCGTTGGAGAGGGTGCCACATCCCAAAGGTTATATAGCATTATTAAAGCCAATGATGGCGGTTTTATAGGATCAGGTTTACACGGCGCCATGGGATATGTTACTCCTAATGTGAATGAGGCATTTTTCTGTAAAGTTACAAGTGCAGGAGCTTTTTCATGGGCTAGAACAAAAGGACAAGACCCTACACCAAGTACTATAGCAGATGTTTGTTATGATATTATTCAAAAGGGAAGCGGTGAAATCGTAGCGCCTATATTAGCAGATGCAGGTATGACAGGTTATGGACAAACAGATTTATGGATACAACAATTTAAAAGTGACGGAGATGGTGGATGTTGCCAACTAAATACTCAAACGGGCAATGTAACCGGCGGCACCGTATCTTCTCCCACTTTTACGCCTGGTGTTTCCGCCTTATCTCGTAATACTGTTTCCTTAACAGTTACTGGTATTACATTCCCTATGGAACTCCCGTTTCCTTGTGCAGTATTAGTTCCTAAAATTTCCAATCCTAACGGAGAAAAATGTAATAGCAAAAACTAAACGCTTTTAAAATATCTTTAAATTACCCAGTGCGGCTGTCTTTTATAAGATAGCCGTTTCCTTTTTCATTCCATTCACATTTTAATTATTTCAATTTCTATTCTACGATTGAGAGATCTACCTTCCGCATTGTTGTTATCTGCTATGGGTCTAGAATTTCCATAGCCTTTATGCCCTATTCTTAAAGGATTTATTCCCATTTGAACCAAATAATCCTTTACTGCCTTAGCCCTTGCTTCTGAAAGCTTGATATTATACTCTTGCGTAGAACCAATGTCCGTATGACCCGAAATCAAAATTTCCACTTTGGGATTAAGTTTCATAAACTCTACGAGTTTTTCTAATCCTTCCAAAGCATCAATGGTTAAAGAAGCACTATTCGGAGCAAAGTAAATATTTCTTAAAATGGCTTTTGCACCTACTTTGATAGGTATTAACTCAATAGTGTATTGAAAATCTTGATTGGGTTGAATAAGCAATTCTGCTTGGAAGGGCATAAATCCTGGTTGTTTCACAAATAACTGGTGAGAACCTGAATGTATAGGAATTTTATAATGGCTTTCTGTAAAGTAATAATCTTTTTTGATTAAATCTATGCCTTCATATTTTTGAAGTACAATGTTCACAGGCGAAATAGGCTCTTTTGTTTCAGCGTTTAGAACCTTCCCATGAAGATAATGAACAATTTCTTTGGGAACTTTAGGGTCTTCTATTTTGATTTTTTGAAATTCTATTTTACGAACTACATGATTACCAAAATCTGCGACGTAAATATTGTTGGAAGGGTCCATGGTTAATTCAACGGGATTAGCGAACATTGCGAGATGCCCTTCTCCATTTTTATAGCCCATTTTTCCTGTTCCTGCAACTACTGAAATGACTCTTTTTTCTAAGTCAATTTTATAAATGGTATGGGAAGCCCCATCGGCAATAAAAAAAATATCTTTGGGTCCAGAACAAATTCCGCCGCCTTCAGCAGACTGAAAAAAATGTAGTTTCCTTCCGTTTGTACTGTCCTTAAAATAAGAAAATTGAGCATCTAAAACCGTTTCTACTCTTTGGTCAGGATAAATTTTTCGGACTGCACGATTATCGGTATCAATTAAATAAAAGTTACCGTATCGGTCAGCACAAAGCCCTGTTGGGCTAGAAAATTTAGCATCCGTGCCAATTCCATCTACAAAACCCGGTGTAGGGCTCCCAGCAAAAGTAGTAACTTCTCCATCATTACTGATTTTTCTTACACAATGATTTTTTGTATCCAAAACATAAAGGTTATCGGTATAATCCACAATTACGCCAATGGGATTATTGAAAAGTGCTTCTTTGGCTTTTCCATTTTTATAACCTTTTTTCCCGGGAACCCCTGCAATAGTGGTTACTAATCCATAAGAAGTAATTTTACGAATGCAATGATTCCAATAATCGGCTACATAAATGTTTCCATTTTTATCTGCATAAGCATCTGCAGGAAAATGAAACATAGCATTTTTTCCGAAACCATCTTTGTATCCTTCTAATCCGTTTCCTGCAAAAGTATAAAGTTCTCCTAGGGAAGTTACTTTACGGATAGCATGATTATAGCTATCGGCAATAAATAAATTCCCAAATTTATCTATGCTTATACCATTAGGCGATTCTAAGCTGGCTTTATCTTTATGCCCGTCTTCAAAACCTTTAACACCTGAACCTGCATAAGTTGAAACGATAATTTTTTCTTCAATTCTATAATTTTGAGCGTTCAAGGAAAAGGAAAGGAAGAGCATAAAAAATGCGAATAAGCGTGAGGGATGTGAAGGGCACGAAGTGGCACTGCCTTTGGCTGCGAAGTATGAGCAGCCAAAGGATTGCCGAAGCGTAAGCGTAGCCCGAAACAGCCCGACCCGAACTTTAGTGAGGGGCACGCCCTTATGCTTATTCCACTTCATAAATTCCTTCCGTTTCTTCTTTTATAGGCTTTTGAAGTTTAAAGATAATGATTCCTACGACACCTGCTAAAATAGAGGCTAACATAATTCCTATTTTGGCTTCTTCTATGTAAATAGGATTATTTTTGAAGGCTAATTCTGCAATAAACATGGACATCGTAAAACCAATACCTGCTAACATAGAAACTCCTGCCATATGTCCCCAGTGCGAGTTTTCGGGTAATTGTGCAAGTTTTAATTTTACCATTATCCAACAAATACTGAATATTCCAAGAAACTTTCCAAGGAAAAGACCCAAAATCACTCCTAAAGATATAGGTGCGAAAATTAAATCAGGAATATGCGCAAAATCTATATGCACTCCTGCATTCGCTAATGCAAAAACAGGCATAATCACAAACGCAACTAAGGAATGTAAATTATGCTCTAATTTTTGTAGAGGAGAAGAAGCTTGCAAAGTAAGTTCGTTGATATTATCAATAATTTGAACTTGGTGATTAGAAAGCAAATAGAGGTTATTATTATCATCTTGTTCAAATTTATCAATGAGTTTTCTTAATTGGGTAGTAAAGGTGAGTTCATCTAAATTGGTTCTCATAGGAATAGTAAAAGCGGCTAAAACTCCTGCAATGGTAGAATGAACTCCAGAGAGTAAAAATGCTGTCCATAAACCACCAATACCAAAAACTGCATAAAAATAAGTATTGCGAATTTTGAGATAATTACCTAAAAATAAAATGGCTAAAAATAAAGCACCTAATGAAAGGTTGAACATAGAAATTTCTGATGTGTAAAATAAAGCTATGACAATGACAGCTCCTAAATCGTCAACAACGGCTAAAGCAGTTAAAAATACTTTGATAGAAAGAGGAACACGGTTCCCTGCAAGGGATAAAACGCCCAGAGCAAAGGCAATGTCGGTTGCTGTGGGTATTCCCCATCCATTAGATTCAGGAGCTTTTCCATTGAAAATCAAGTAAATGAGTGCAGGAGTAGCCATTCCAGCCGCCGCCGCCGTAATCGGTAAAATAGATTGTTTAATAGAAGATAACTGCCCCACAGAAATTTCTCTTTTGAGCTCTAAACCCACTACAAAGAAAAAAACCGCCATTAAACCGTCATTAATCCAATGATGTAAATTATTTTTGAGTTCAAAGCCACCAAAGGAAATGGTAAAATATTGGTCCCATACCCAATGATAACTTTCTCGCCAAGGCGAATTTGCCCATAACATGGCAATTAAAACCGCAAAAAATAATACAATTCCACCTGCGGATTCATTTTTGATGAAATTAGCTACCGATATTCCAGGAATAATATTTTTTAATTTGGACATAAGAATCTTGATTTATAAAGTTTGTAACAAAGTTTTTGCATTTTCTATGGCAGATAAAGGAGGATTTTCACCGTAAAGCATTTTTGCAATTTGTTCAATGCGTTCATTTTCATTGAGTTGTTTAATTCGGGAATAAGTTTTTTCTTGAATAATTTCTTTGTAAATAAAAAAGTGTTCTCCTGAACGGCTTGCCATTTGAGGTAAATGAGTAATGGTAATTACTTGAAATTTTTGGGCTAATTGCTCCATGACTTTGCCTACCTTTAAAGCCACTTCACCGCTTATACCCGTATCAATTTCATCAAAAATTAAAGTGGAAAGTTCCATTTTTTCTGCTAAAGCTGCTTTAATGGCTAAAAGAATACGAGAAATTTCACCTCCAGAAGCAATCTGAGATAATAACCCCGCAGGTAATCCAATATTAGTACTCACTAAAAATTGAATTTCAGAAAGTCCTTTTTTGGAAGGTTGAGAAAGTTTTTCTAATTCAATTTGGAATTTTGCATTGGGTAAAGCCACAGCTTTTAAGTACTCATTCACTTGATTTTGAAGTGCTTCGGCTACTTTCTTTCTTTCTTCATCTAGTTGATTTCCTAATTCCTGTACTTTTAATTCCAGCTGAGCTATTTGTATTTGTAATTCACTCAAATCTTGGTCATAATTTTCTAATTCTTTGAGTTCTTTTTTATAGTTTTGTTGAATGGAAATTAACTCTTTAATGGTAAGAACATTATATTTCTTTTTTAAGCGATTATAAAAATCTAATTTGGCATTGAGTTTTTCTAATTCTGAACTATCTACATCAATCTCATCAGAAAAATCTCTTAACGTTTGGCTTACATCAGCAATAACAGCATTAGCCTCTGAAAGTCTTTGTTTCTCTACGAGAATTTTGGAAGATAAATTTCCGATTTTGTCTAAGGCTTTTTCTACGTTAATTAAGTTAGAATAAATGGATTTGTCTGATTCATATAAAACTAAACAAGCTTTTTCCAAAGTGGTTTTAATAAGTTCTGCATTTTCTAATACTTTGAGTTGTTGTTCAAGTTCATCATCTTCATTTTCAACAAGTTCATATAAACCAAAATCTTGTAATTGAAATTTTAGGAAACTTTTTCTTTCTTCCATTTTTTGTGCATTGGATTGAATTTCCTTGTAAAGATTTTCTTTGGATTTTAGTTCTTGAAACTGATTTTGATATTCATTGACAAGATTTTGCAAATTTCCGTATTGGTCAATAATAGCCATTTGAAAATCTTTAGAAAGAATTTTTTGACCGTCATGTTGTCCATGAAGTTCTACAAGGTATTCCATCAATTCTTTAAGAAGTGTTTGGTTTACAGGGGTATCATTAACAAAATAACGACTTTTTCCTTGATTAGAAATTTCTCTACGAATGATTAGTTCAGGTTCTGGTTGAGAATCTAATTCAAGCCAGAGTGTATCAGGAATTTGTTGAGGTTTTACCAAAAACTTAGCTTCAATAATAGATTTTTTATCAGGGTCTAAAATAGCAGCTGCTTCAGTTTTTTTACCCATTAAAGCACTTAAAGCACCAATAAAAATGGATTTACCTGCTCCTGTTTCACCTGTTATTATGTTTAAACCTTTACCAAATTCTACTTCAGATTTTTCAATCAAAGCAAAATTTTGTATCCACAACCGCTCAATCATAACGCAAAAATATATCTTAAAACCTAAAAAGTAAAGATACTTTACATAAATTATATTTTTGGGAGAGGAGGGCGTGTCCCTTTCGCCAACGCTCAGGGTCGGGCTGGCTACGGGTTTCACTTCGTTTCAGCAATCCTTTTTCCACTTTTTTCAAAAGTGGAAAAAGCAGTGCCAAGCCCTTCGCATCCCTCACGCATCAATACCCATAAGTTATGTTTTATACTTTTTCAGTAGAAATCCATTATATTTGCAGCCAAATGAAAAGTCCTTTTGTTGACCATGTAATCTTATACTTGACCTCTGGGAAAGGAGGCGATGGAGTAGTTTCATGGAGAAGAGAAAAATTTGTGGAAAGAGGTGGACCCGATGGTGGTGATGGTGGTAAAGGGGGTTCCATCATTGCAAAAGGAAATGCTCAAATGTGGACACTGCTGGATTTAAGATATAGAAAGTTTATCCAAGCAGAAAGTGGTAAAAATGGTGAAGGTGCTAAAAGAAAAGGTAAATCCGGTAAAGATGAAATTCTGGAAGTCCCTTTAGGTACAATCATTTATGATGCAGATACTGAAGAAATTATTGGTGAAATTTTAGAAGATCAAGAGGAAATTGTTATTGTTGAAGGTGGACGTGGAGGGCTTGGAAACTGGCATTTTCGTTCCTCTACCAACCAAACCCCTGATTTTGCTATTAAAGGTGAGGCAGCAAAAGAACGTAAAATTATTTTAGAACTCAAAGTTCTTGCTGATGTGGGATTGGTTGGTTTTCCTAATGCTGGTAAATCTACTTTACTCTCTGTTTTAACTTCCGCAAAACCCGATATTGCTGATTATCCCTTTACTACCTTAGTCCCCAATTTAGGAATTGTAAAATATAAAGATTTTCAATCTTTTGCTATTGCCGATATTCCCGGTATTATTGAAGGGGCTCATCAAGGTAAAGGTCTTGGTTTACAATTTCTTAGACATATTGAAAGAAATGCCGTACTTCTATTTTTAATTCCTGCAAACTCCGAAAACCCTTCAAAAGAACTTAAAATTCTCAAAAATGAACTTCATCAGTACAACGAGGAATTAGACTTTAAAGACCATTTAGTGGTCATTTCTAAATGCGACTTAGTGGATGATAAAACTTTAAAGAAATTAAAGAAAAAATTCCCTGATGCAGTTTTCATTTCCTCTGTTACCCAAACAAACTTAGAAGAACTTAAAGACCGATTGTGGCAACTGATTAACAAATAATAATGGAAAATTTACCTCAATATACTGTTTTTCAATTGGCTCTAAGAAACGGAAGCGATAAGCCCGAAATTTGGGTTGCTTATAAAGGATTAATTTATGACGTTACTAAAAGCCGTTATTGGAAAAATGGAAAACATTATGAACATTGGGCTGGGCAAGATTTAACAAATGAACTAAAAGATGCTCCTCACACAGATTATGTGTTTGAAAACCTAAAAGTTGTAGGAAAATTAGCTTAACGTAGATTTTTTTGAGATAAGCTCTGTCTTAATCAAAAGAATTATTGACAAACTCAATCCTTTACGCTAAATTTGCATAAAAACGGCTTATTTATGGTAAAAAAATTATTGAGTTTTTGCATGATTATAATTTTATGGTCATGTACTGAAAAGCATCAAAAACAAATTCAAAATACCATTGAACAAGAATTTCAATTGGTGAATTTAGAAAAAGAGGAAAATAAAGAAGCTCAAAATAATAAGAAGCAATCTAAACGTATTCAAAATGATGGAATTCCTATTTATTTAGTTTCATGGAATATAGCCAATTTTGGTGGCTCAAAAGATGACAATGAAATTGCCTATATGGCAAAAAAATTAAGGAATGCAGATATTGTTGCAGTTCAAGAAGTAGTTACAGGTCCAAAAGGAGCACAAGCCATTGCAAAATTGGTAGATGAACTCAATAGAACTGGTGCAAAATGGGATTATGTAATCTCTGACCCTACAAATGGTCCTGGTACTGAACGTTATGCTTTTTTATTTAAAACCAAAAATGTAAGCATCAAACAAAAAGGTTTTTTAATCAAAGAACTAGATAATGAAATTGACAGAGAGCCTTTTTATCAAAAATTTGAAATCAAAGGTAATGGTTTATATACTACGATTAGTTTGGTGAATATTCATACTGTACCTAAATCTAAAGGTCCAGAAAAAGAAATTCAGGCTTTAGCAAGGCTTCATACATTATTTCCTAATGATAAGTTATTGGTTATGGGAGACTTTAATACTGCACAAAATTCACCTGCATTTGAAGCTCTAAAAAATGGAGATTGCCACCCCGCTTTAAATGGGCGAATAAAAACTACTCTAAAAATGCAACCCGACCCCGCTAACGGGGAAAAATATGCAAATGATTACGATAATATTTATTGTAAAAAGCCTTGGATTGAGGTCATTGAATCTCATAGAATAGATTTAACTCAAGATATTCCTAATGTGTTTCCAGATTTAAAGAGTATTAGACTTATTTCTGACCACGTTCCTGTTTATGCAAAACTAAAAATTAAACCATAGTTTTTTTTGAATTTTTTTTCAATTTATGATTTCAAGAAACCATTTTTCGTAATTTTGCATTAAACATAATGTTATGGAATATCAAATTTCAATAAACCCAAAACAGGTAGATTCAACCTTAAAAAAACATATTTTAAGAGATGGGTGGGATTTAGTTCTTGATTTAGAAAAAAGTCATGGAGTATTTATTTACGACTCTAAAAATGAAAGAACTTTATTAGATTTTTTTACATGTTTTGCTTCTTTGCCAATAGGTTATAATCACCCTAAAATGGTTAATGATGAAAGTTTTAAACATAATTTATTACTATCTGCATTAACCAATCCTTCAAATTCTGATATTTATACTACTCAATATGCACAATTTGTAGATACATTTTCTAGAATTGGTATTCCTGAATACTTACCTCATGCTTTTTTTATTGCAGGTGGCTCTTTAGCAGTTGAAAATGCTTTAAAAGTAGCAATGGATTGGAAAGTACAAAAAAACTTTCAAAAAGGATATACCAAAGAAGTAGGTACAAAAGTATTACATTTTAAAGAGGCTTTTCATGGTCGTTCTGGATATACAATGTCTTTAACCAATACAGACCCCGCAAAAATTAATTTGTTTGCTAAATTTACAGATTGGCCTCGGGTTTTAAATCCTAAAATCACTTTCCCCTACTCTGATGATGGCTATGAAGATCTATTAAAACGTGAAAATATGGCTATCCAACAAATAAAACAGGCTTTTAAATCCAATCCTGATGAAATTTGTGCAATCATTATTGAACCTATTCAAGGAGAAGGTGGGGATAACCATTTTAGAAAAGAGTTTTTTGAAAAACTTCGTGTTTTAGCTGATGAAAATGAATGTATGTTAATTTATGACGAGGTACAAACGGGAGTTGGTTTAACAGGGAAATTCTGGTGTCATGAACATTTTGGTAAAAATGCAAGACCAGACATCGTTTGCTTTGGAAAAAAAATGCAGGTTTGTGGTATTTTGGTTGGAAAAAGAGTAGATGAAGTTGAAACCAATGTATTTAGAGTTCCTTCCAGAATTAATTCCACTTGGGGTGGGAATCTTGTGGATATGGTAAGAGCCTCTCAAATTCTTCAAATTATTCATGATGATCATTTGATTGACCACGTAGCAAAAACAGGAGAATATTTTGTACAACAATTACAAGAGGTTTCTAAAGAACACAAAGTTACTAATATTCGTGGAAGAGGTTTTATGTGTGCTTTTGATTTGCCCAACACAGAGTTAAGAAATCAGTTTATTAAATTAGGTATGGGCAAAGGAGTTTTATTTTTAGGCTGTGCCGAAAAATCTATTCGTTTTAGACCCGCACTAATTATGCAAAAAAATGAAATCGATATAGCTATAAAAGTAATGCGTGAGGTTTTATCAGAACTAAAAGTTTAGGTTTTGTAAGCCCCAAAAAATCTTAAAAAATACTTATATTGTGAAAGCATTATAAGTATTTTTTTTATTGTATTTCTAAAAACTTTTAACAATACTAGTTCTTAAAAATTGCTAAAAATTTATCCTGTGGATTATTTCAATAGTTTAATTCTTTGACTTATTCATTTTGGCAATAATTTTGTCATGGAAAAAATTATGATGAAATATATTTTACTATTAGTGTTGAGTTTAGGATTTTTTCAATTAACAGCTCAAAACAATGAACTCATTCCATTTCGCAAGGGAGATTTATGGGGGTTTGCTGATAAAAACAAAAAAATTGTAATTGAATGCAAATACGATGAGGTTATGCCTTTTCATGAAGATGTTGCTTTTGTGAAAAAGGACGATGCTTACGCAATGATTAATAAAGAGGGGAAAAGCATTACCCCTTTTGAATTTGAAGTCTTAGATTTATCCAGTGATTTAGATGCTGAAATAGAAAATCCTTATGAGTTTATCAATGGTTATGCAATTGTTAAACAAGGTAAAATTGGAATGGTAGATAAAACCGGTAAATTTGTTATACAGCCCATTTATGAATGTATAGAACCTTTTAAAGAAGGTTTGGCTGCTGTATGCAAAAAATATAAATGGGGATTTATTGATAACAATGGAAAAGAAGTAATTCCTATTCAATATGATGAAGTAAAGTCATATAATGAAGAGTATGCAGCTGTTCGTATTGCTCAAAATTGGGGATTTATTGATAAAAAAGGTCGTGAAGTAGTGAATTTATTTAAGTACGATAATTTTAAAGGAGAAGGCTTTAATGAGGGATTGGCAGCTGTTAGTAAGAATGGTAAATATGGTTTTATTGATAAACTAGATTTTACTGCTATACCTTTTGATTATGATTGGGCTTATAATTTTCATGAAGGTTTTGCAAGTGTTAAAATTAATAGAAAACAAGGTGTTATAGATAAAAAAGGAAACTTAGTAATTCCTGCTAAGTACGATGAGATTTATCCATTCAAAGAAGGCTATGCAAAAATAGATAGTGCTGGTGTCATAAATTTTATTGATAAACAAGGAATAAAAATTTCTACCCAAAATTTTGAAGATGCAAAATCATTTTCTGAGGGTTTAGCGGCTGTACAATTCAAAGGAAAATGGGGTTTTATCAATTCACAAGGCAAAATGATTATTCCTAATAAGTACAATGAAATCAAAAGATCTTTTCTAAACGGAATTGCTTTAGTGGAACTCAATGGTAAATTAGGTTACATAGACAAAATGGGTAAAGAATATTGGATTAATTGATTTTGAAAAAAACATTTATCACTTTATTTTTGCCATAATTTACAAATGGAAAAATTTACCCTATTAGTAACGGGAGCTAATGGCTTAGTGGGTCAAAAAATTATTGAACAGTTAAATGATAAACCGATTCAAGTAATTGCCACAGGTAAAGGTCCTTCACGCATTTCCCAAACTCAAAATGCTATTTATCTTCCTTTGGATATTACTCAAAAAAATGAAATTAATCATCTTTTTGATAACTTCCCTATTGACCAGGTGATTCATTGTGCGGCTGTTACCAATGTGGATTATTGTGAATTGAATCCTTTAGAATGCCAAAAAGGAAATGTAGATTCGGTTGAATATTTAATTCAAGCTTGTGAAAAACATGCTTCTAAATTGATTCATGTATCAACTGATTTTATTTTTGATGGAACAGAGGGTCCTTATGATGAAGAAGCACAACCCAACCCGCTTTCAATTTATGGAAATTCTAAATTTCAAGCAGAAGAATTAATCATAAAAAGTAAGATTTCATGGGCTATTGCTAGAACCATTCTGGTTTATGGCGTAAGCAAAGATATGAGCCGTTCTAACATTGTTTTGTGGGTAAAAAAATCTTTAGAAGAAAATAAACCCATTAATGTAGTTATTGACCAACTCAGAACTCCTTCTTTAGCTGATGATGTAGCCCAAGGATTAATTCTATTGATGTTAAAAAATGCTGAAGGAATTTTTAATATCGGTGGTCCTGAAAAAATGACTATCTTTGAAGTTGCAATGCAAGTAGCAAAATTTTGGAATTTAGATACCCATTTAATCAAACCTACTCTATCCCATACCATAAAACAACCTGCTAAAAGACCTCCTATCACGGGTTTAAATATCAATAAGGCTCAACAAATTCTGGGCTATAACCCTCATTCATTTTTAGAAGGTCTTAAAATTGTTGATGAACAACTTAAAAAAATTTCACTTTGAATAAAGAATTCATAGAAAACTTTTTTGGTAAGCAAATTCGTATTAGAGTTTGTGGAATTTTAAAGAAAAATCACAAAATCTTATTTTTGAAACATTTAAACCTTGGAGAAGATTATTTATGGGCACCACCCGGCGGCGGTTTAAATTATGGTGAAACGATTGAAGAATGTTTAACAAGAGAGTTTAAAGAAGAAACAGGATTAAACATTAAAGTTCATAAGTTTATTACCTTTCATGAATTTATTCAACTACCTTTGCATGCCTTAGAACTTTTTTTTGAAGTATCCTCCGATGATAAAGACTTTATTTTAGGTTCCGATCCTGAACTTAATCCAGAAAATCAAATTTTAAATGAAATTCAATTTTTATCTTTAGAAGACCTCCAAAAAGAGAAGAATTCTAATCTTCATGCTTTATCCCTAATGTTTTTCAAATAACCTAATATTAAATTTTACTCCTTACCCCACATTTTTGCTATTACACGTATTCTTTTTTCGCGTATATGATCTAAAGTTATATTTAAGTTTTGTAAAGTTTTTTGAATATCTTTATAAAAATCTTCTTTAAAAAGCATGGCATTGATTGCTGTTTCTTGATTTTGAATTTTTTCCATACTTTCATTGAGTTTTGTAATTAAATTTTTACTTTGTATGAGAACGCTATCTAATTGATTGAAAGTGGTATCTATTTTTGCTACAATGGGTTTTGAAGATAGTAGTATTTCATCTAAGTTATTCTGAGTTTGAGTAAGATTCGTCAATAAACTTTGAATTTGGGTAGTAACGGAATCCCATTTAGCAATCAAATTTTTTTGTTGTAACTGTAAAGTGATTTGGTCAATTTGGAGAAGAGTATGAGAGATTTGTTCTGGCAATTGAAATAAGTAAGGATTCTGAAACAGAGTATCTATCTTATAAATCCATAAATTAAACTTTTGAAAATCAAAATTTTGTTGTTCAAAGAGTTGAATAATTTTACCCATTTTTGAAAGAGCATAAGAGAAATCAAAAGTTGAGCTTCCTTTAATAATAGAACCGTAAGGCAGAATTCTGTCACCTTGAGGAAATAAAACCAATTGTTTACCGGAGAGAAGCTCTCTAATTTGAATTTCCGCTTGAGTTTGGTTTTTTAAGGAATAAGATTTTTTTAATTTAATTTCTACACGGCAAAGCTCATCTTTAAGTTCAATATTAGTAACTCTTCCCACTTCCAAACCACGAATCAAAACGGGGTCAGAGATTTTTAAGCCATTTACATTTTCAAAATCAATGTAATAATTCGCAGAATTGGACTGAAATAATTGAGTTTGAGTACCCCAGATAATGGCAAAATAGAGCAATAAAATGCTACCAAGAAAAACTAATCCAATTTTATAAGAATTTTTCATTTAGCCGCAAGGCTATTTTTAAGTTCGTCAATAACCGTTACGGGCGTAGGATCAACTTGATTTAATAAAGCAAGTTCATAAGAAACCCAATCAGAAAAATGAAGCCCATAAATTAATTGAGCCATTTTAGAATTTCCTTTAAGATAAATTTCTGAAACTTTTACTCCTTTGGATTCTAACTTTTGCTTTACAAAATCTATACGATATTGTATTCTTTGATGGTCATGATTGCTTCTAATTAATAAAACATGAGTTTTTTCTAAAGCAAAAAAAGGTAATTCCCAACCCACTAATTCATTATGGTTCATTTCAGGAATAACATGATGCCAACAAAGTTGTTTAGAATTTTCTTGTATTTGTTGCCTTAATCGTATAGAAACCGATTCATTTGAAGGTGAGCTATAGATAACAGGTATAGTTTGATAAAAATTTTGTGTTATATGACGAACAGACTCAAAATCTGAGAAAGATTGAATTAGATTGAAGGCTTCTTGAAAATCAGATTGAAAATCAGGAATTAAATGGAGTTTATGAAGTATAGTAACTTTGGAGATAAACGAAAATCCTGCAGCTGTTCTTGGTGGATAACCTGTTGGTAATTGGATATAAGGATATTGATTTTGTTGGGCAGTTTCTAACAATTTTCCACCCGAAGTAATGCAAACGATAAAGGCTTTTGCTTGAATACAATCATGAAGAGCAGATAAAGTTTCTTCTGTATTACCTGAATAAGAACTAGCAATTACCAAAGAATTTTCATTGATATACTTAGGAATGGAATAATCTCTAACGATAGCAATAGGGATGTCTAAAGATTTTTCTGTATAGTTTTTCAGCAATTCTGCGCCAAATGCAGAACCCCCTAATCCTAGAATCGTAATATTACTAAATGATTTTGAAGGTAACTGAATAGAAAGTTGAGACGCAATATTTGAGGCTTCTTCTAATTGATTAGCAAAATTTTCAATGAAAGATTTCATATTATGGCAAAAATAGTATTTATGAAAATATCATCAAAAAAAATCATAAAAAAAAAGAGGCTTTAAAAGCCTCCTTTTGAAAAAATTTCTTTCAATAAATTATTCTCCTAAGTAATAAAAGAAACCAACATTAAAAGCTGGAGTAAATGTATCTACATTTAAACCAAAAGAAGAATTTGTTACTGTAGTTGTAACAGCAGAATTTCCTGTACCTGTTTCTTGTTTAGAGGTACTAGATGCAAATCCTAAAAATCCAATATTTGCTTCTAAACCAATTTTATTGGTTGGGAAGAAAATAATACCCGGAGTAATACCAACTGACAAATTGCTTAATTTAGGACCTTCTACGGTAGTAGTTATATTGGCAATTGTAGTTTCACTTTTAGAATTTCCTGAACCAAAACGAATATTTAAAGTACCAGTAAATCCAAAATTATCTTCCAACATCATGTAATAACGGAAGTAAGGATTAATGAACAAAGAAGAACTAGTAGATTTAGCACTATAGTTTGTACTATCCTCTTTTGAAGTAGTGGAAATAAATCCAAAGTTCAATCCTACGCCAAATTTATCCGAAATAATATAACCAGCACCGGGTGCTATTTCAAAAGAAGTTGTGTTTGGTGCTTTAACTTCCGTAGTAGTGTTACTAGTTTTAGTAGTGGTTTTTCCTGAACCAGAGCTAAAACCTAAACCTCCACCTAAATAAATTCTTCCTGCAGAGATTTGCGCCATAGTTTCTAAGCTAAATAAGCTTACTAATGTTAAGATAAATGCGATTTTTTTCATAAATTTTTAAAATTTATTTGTTTGTAATACTGCAAAATTAGTACAATTCGCATTTCAATTTTCAGATTAGGTTCTTTTTTTTCTAAAATTACGCAAATTTACCGATGTTTATAAAAAACTATCAACTTGTATATCAATGTATTATTTTTGCATAAAATTCATGGAAAAAATTTATTTACCCATAGAAAAACAAGCTCGTATTTACTTAAGCCAAAAACCTCATCAAAACATAAAAAAATGCTGGATTTGTTTTCATGGTTATGGAATGTTAGGGCAATATTTTTTACCAAAATTTGAAAGTTTGTTTCAAGAGGATACCTTAGTAATTGTTCCTGAGGCATTATCTCGTTTTTATTTAGACCCTCAATATGAAAAAGTAGGTGCTTCATGGATGACAAAAGATGACCGTCTTTTAGATATTCAAGAACAACATTTATATCTCAATAAGGTTTATAAAGAATTGGTGGGAACTTTAACCAAATTAGAAGAATTTAATGTTTTGGGTTTTTCACAAGGGGTTTCTACTGCATGGAGATGGATACAACAACAAAAAATAACCGTAAATCATTTGGTAATTTGGGCAGGAAGTATTCCGTTGGAACCTCTTCACTCTTTCTATGTAGAAAATTTATGGTTGGTTTATGCTCTAGATGACCCTTATGCTCAGTGGGTCAACCCTCAAACGATTAAAGATTGGCTTGATAAACAATCTATTGATTATGAACTGCTATTATTTCAAGGTGGTCATACGATACCAAAAGAGGTTTTAGAGGATTTAATCATCAGAATGAAAGGAAGATAAAGGTTTATCTTTAATTAAAGCGTGAGGGATGTGAAGGGCACGAAGTGGCACTGCCTTTTGATGCTGAGTTTACGAAGCAGAAAAAGGATTGCTGGAATGAAGTGGAACCCGAAACAGCCCGACCCTGAGCGTTAGCGAAAGGGGCACGCCCAAAATACTAATTTAAAAAATATAATACCCCCAAAATTACTTACAAGTATTCAATAAAAAACGGCAGGCAAAAACCTACCGTTTAATTTTTATTTGTGAAAAATATTATTCACTTTTTTCACCTTTATCAACTGTTTCTTTTTCAGTTTTTCTTTCGTTGAAACCTTCTAAGATAGCATTAACAATAGCTTCGGTTATAATACCGATAGATTTTGTTGCATCATCATTACCAGGAATAGGGAAATTAACAACATTTGGATTTGAGTTAGTGTCCACTAAACCAATTGTTGGGATATTTAATCTTTGAGCTTCAGCAACTGCAATATGTTCTTTTTTTACATCAATAATAAAGATAGCAGCAGGAATATGATTCATTTCAGAAATACCCCCTAAAACTCTTTCAAGTTTTTCGACTTCTCTACCAATCATTAATTTTTCTTTTTTAGAAAGATTATCGTAAGTACCGTCAGTTTCCATTTTTTGGAGACCTTCCATTTTTTTTACGGATTTACGAATTGTGGAGAAGTTAGTTAACATACCACCTAACCATCTTTCAGTAACATAAGGCATGTTAGTTCTTTCAGCGGCAGATTTAATAATTTCTTGAGCTTGTTTTTTAGTACCAACAAAAAGAATTTTTCTATTATTTTTTGCTATTTGTTTAACAAACTTGCATGCATCCTCTAACATTTTTTCAGTTTTCATCAAATCAATGATATGAATACCATTTTTTTGCATGAAAATATAAGGAGCCATAGCAGGGTTCCATTTCATGGTTAAGTGCCCAAAGTGCACGCCTGCTTCTAATAATTGTTCATAGGTAACGCGTTCCATAAAATGATAAAATTAACGTTTAGAGAATTGGAATGATTTACGAGCTTTTTTATGACCATATTTTTTACGTTCAACTTCGCGAGAATCGCGGGTTAAGAAGCCAGCTTTTTTAAGAACGCTTCTAAATTCAGGATTCAATTCACATAATGCTTTGCTGATTGCTAAACGAATAGCCTCAGCTTGACCATTAATACCACCACCATAAGCGTTAATGTAAATGCTATAAGGTGCTAAATCAATACCCGTTAATTCAAATGGCTGATTTACTTTCAAAATTAATACTTCATTTTGAAGGTAGTCTTTGTAATCTCTTCCATTAATAATAAAAGTACCGCTACCTTCTCTAAAATATAATCTAACTACGGATGTTTTTCTTCTTCCAATTGTATGAATCTGTTCCATAAAATAAATAATTTAGAGTTTAATAGTAAGAAGTTGAGGATTTTGAGCTTCATGTGGGTGCTTTCCACCAGCATAAACATGCAAATATTGACTAAAAATTTTTGCACCTATTTTATTTTTAGGAAGCATTTTTCTTATAGCCATTTCTAATAACTCATTAGGTTTTTTTGCAAGAATTTCTTTTGGAGTTCTTTCCCTTTGTCCACCTGGATAACCAGTATGATGCAAATAGATTTTATCCGTCATTTTTTTTCCTGTTAATCTCACCTTCTCGGCGTTTATTACTATAACATGTGTACCCATCAATACATGAGGGGTAAAATCGGTTTTATGCTTACCTCTCAAATAGTTAACAATTTGAGAAGCTAAACGCCCCAACGTCTGACCTTCGGCATCTACTAGATACCATTCAGTCTTGACCGTTTGCTTGTTAGCGTTAAGGGTCTTGTAACTTACACTATCCATATTTTATGATGATTTTTAAAAAGTGCCGCAAGTTACGACGATTTATATTCCTAACAAAATTTTTTTCTAAATTTATATGGGCTTTATTCACAATTCATTATTTTTGCTGAAAAATACTCTGTGCGTTTATTATGTTTAGATATAGGGAATTCCCGAATCAAAGCAGCAGTTTTTGATAATGGTAAATATGAATCTGGTATTTCATTCTCTCAAGATGATGACCTGAGAATCATTCAAATTACTTTTGAACAATGGATTCATGATAAAAACATTAAACATATTGGAATTTCTAATGTGAGTTTTAAAGAAAATGAAAGATTAGGATTCTTAACAGAGTTTTCAGAATGCGTAATTTGGGAAATTCATTCAAATACTCGTTTACCATTCTATAATTTATATAAAACTCCTGAAACTTTAGGCATGGATAGATTGTGTGGTATTGCTGGTGCCTATTTGAGTTATCCCAACCAACCTTTATTGGTTATAGATGCAGGAACTGCCATTACTTATGATTTCATGAATGAAAGAGAGGAATATTTAGGTGGTGCAATAACCCCTGGCATGTCTTTAAAATTCAAAGCATTAAATCAATATACAGCAAAATTGCCTTTAATAAAATTTGACGAAAATTTTCCTTTTATAGGACAAACTACCGAAGAGTCAATAAGAACTGGTGTTCAGTCCTCTAGTATTTCAGAAATGGAAGGAATGGTTTCGCGTTATCAATCAATTTGTGTGAAGCCTTTAAAAGTGATTTTAACAGGTGGTGATGCTCCATTTTTTAGCAATCATGTTAATTTTGAACATGAGTTAGACCCCAATTTAGTTTTAAAAGGAATAGATTTTCTTGTAAGATTTAGGATACAATAGCCCGTAGCAATCCAGACCCCAAAGTATCACCGAAAGGGACACGCCCAAATCTTAGAAATTACTCATAAACCTCAAAATTTATTTTTTATGTACTAAAAATTTGTAACTTTGCGTAATTTTTTAAGCATACAAATTAAAAGAGAATAAAAAATGGCAATAAAAGTAGGAATTAACGGTTTTGGTAGAATAGGTCGTTTAGTATTTAGAAGACTTTTCAATAACCCTAATGTAGAAATCGTAAAAATTAACGATTTAACGGATAACGCTACCTTAGCGCATTTATTAAAATATGATTCTGCTCACGGAAAATTTGATAAATCCGTTTCTGGCGATGATCAATACATTGTAGTTGATGGAAAAAAAATTATAGGTTCTGCTGAAAAAGATCCTGCAAATTTAATATGGGGAGAAATGGGTGTGGATATTGTGATTGAATGTACTGGAAAATTTACAGATGGTAATAAAGCAAAAGCTCATTTAGATGCTGGTGCTAAGAAAGTAATTATTTCTGCTCCGGGTACTAATGTAGATGCAACCGTAGTTATGGGGGTCAATGATTCTATTTTAACCCAAGAAATGAAGATTGTTTCTAATGCCTCTTGTACAACAAACTGTTTAGCGCCTATGGCAAAAGTATTAGATGAAGTTTTTGGAATTGAAAAAGGTTATATGACTACGGTTCATGCTTATACCGCTGACCAAAATTTACAAGATGCTCCACATAAAGATTTAAGAAGAGCAAGAGCAGCTGCATTAAATATTGTTCCAACTTCTACTGGTGCAGCAAAAGCAGTAGGTTTAGTTTTGCCACATTTAAAAGGGAAATTAGATGGTGTTGCTATGCGTGTACCTGTTATTGATGGCTCTTTAACCGATTTAACCGTAATTTTGAAAAAAGAAACTACCAAAGAAGAAATCAATCAAGCAATGAAAAATGCAGCAGAAACTTCATTAAAAGGTATTTTAGAATATTCTACTGACCCATTAGTTTCTGTTGATATAATCGGAAATTCTCATTCTTGTATCTTTGATTCTCAACAAACTTCTGCGATGGGTAACTTTGTAAAAATCGTAGGTTGGTATGACAATGAGTGGGGTTATTCTTGTAGAACCGCTGAATTAGTTGAAAAATTAGCAAAATTTATTTAATATCAATTTTAAACAATATTCCCTGAGTTAAAAACTTAGGGATTTTTTCTTATATTATTAACGATTTAAGCCTTATGAAAAATATACAAAACGCTGATTTAAAAAACAAAAGAGTATTTGTACGTGTAGATTTTAATGTACCTTTAAATGAAAATTTACAAGTTACCGATGATAGACGTATCCGTGCAGCTATTCCTACTATTCAATCTTTAATCCAAAAAGGAGCTATTGTGATCTTAGCTTCTCATCTCGGAAGACCCAAAAAAGGTTATGAAGAAAAATATAGTTTAAAACCCATTGTTTCTGTATTAAGCCAACTATTAAACCAAAACATTCATTTTGCAAAAGATTGTATTGCCGAAGAAACAATTCAACAAGTTCAAAATTTAAAAGCAGGAGAAGTAATTTTATTAGAAAACTTAAGGTTTTATCCTGAGGAAGAAAAAGGAGATTTAGAATTTTCCAAAAAACTGGCTTTATTAGCACAAGTATATGTAAATGATGCATTTGGTACTGCGCATCGTGCACATGCTTCTACTGCTGTTATGGCTCAATTTTTTAATGAAAAGTATGCAGGTTTTCTTTTAGAAGCAGAAGTTTTAAACGGTAATAAAGTTTTAAATAATATTCAAAAACCTTATACAGCAATAGTCGGTGGTGCCAAAGTCTCCGATAAAATTTTAATTATTCAAAACTTAATTTCCAAAGTCGATAATTTATTGATTGGAGGCGGAATGGCTTTTACTTTCTTAAAAGCTTTGGGTTATAATATTGGAAAATCTTTATGTGAAGAAGACCGTTTAGAAGCTGCAAAAGAAATTATGCAAAAAGCTAAAGAGTTAAATGTCAATATTTTATTACCTAATGATGTAGTAGCAGCAAAAGAATTTAAAAATGATACCGAATTTATAACAGTTGATATTCAGAATATTCCTTCTGAAAGTATGGGATTAGATGTAGGACCCCAAACCATTGAAGCTTATAATAAAGTAATCTTAGAATCCCAAACCATTTTATGGAACGGACCTATGGGTGTGTTTGAGATGGATAATTTTGCAAAAGGGACCTTTGCTATTGCCGAAACTGTTGCAAAAGCGACACAAAAAAATGGTGCTTATTCATTAATTGGAGGCGGTGATTCTGCTGCTGCTATTGAAAAAGCCCATTTAGTAGAAAAAGTTTCCTACGTATCTACGGGTGGTGGAGCATTATTAGAATATCTTGAAGGAAAGCAATTACCAGGTATTATCTCATTAGACTAAATATTTATTTGGGCGTGCCCCTCACTGGAGTTCGGGTCGGGCTTGCTTCGGGCTTCGCTTTCGCTGCGGCAATCCTTTGGCTGCTCAAAAATTTGCAGCCAAAGGCAGTGCTAAACCCTTCGCATCCCTCACGCTTATCACAAGCAAGGCTTATTCAGATTCTCCTTCATCAATCTTCTTATAATGATAAAAACTTAAATTTTCGGAAGTATAAGTATTCATCAATTGTTGGTCATCTCGTTCAATTTCTCTTAATAAATTACTTGCAATCACCAAAATACGATTTTGAGTATAACCATAAATCAATTCAATGATTTTTCTAGCATTTTCAGAGTCCATATTAGCAGTGGGTTCATCTAAGATTAAAATAGGAGTTTGAGAAAATAAAGCAAGACCAACTTTTACTCTCTGAAGTGTTCCTGAAGATAAATATTTTAAATCTTTATTTTGAAAAGATTTAAGCTGTAAAATATCCAACCAATTTTCAAAATCAAGAATAGGTTTAAAAAATTGAAAATGCCAATAAAAAGTTTCTTTAACAGTGAAATAGGGATAAATTTCAATATAAGGGGCGTCCCAAGCAATACTTTGATAAAAAAATTCGGTAGAAATAGATTTTTTGCCTTTAATTAGAGCAACAGTACCTGAATCGGGTTTCATTTTTCCAACAAAAACTTTAAGAAAAGTAGATTTTCCAGAACCATTAGGTCCAGTTACAGCCAATCGATTACCTTTAAACAGGGTAAAACTTAAATTATTAAAAATAATTTGTTGATGGAAAGATTTACTCAGATTCTGAATCTGAATCCGAAAAGGAATTACTGGCATATCCTTTTACAATACCTCTTTGAGAATTTTTAATAAAATTGAGTATCTCATTTTTATAGTAGGATTCAGCAAAACTTTCTTCTACTTTAATCGTAGCTTGAGAAATATTCATACCATTACCATAATACATTCTGTAAATATCTTTGATGAGGTCAATATCTTTATTTTCAAAGCCTCTTCTTTTCAAACCCACTAAATTTAAACCTTCAAAAATTAAAGGTTCTCTTCCAACTTTAATATATGGAGGTACGTCTTTTTTTACTAAAGAACCACCTTGAATGATTACATGTTTACCAATTTTGCAGAATTGATGGATAGCTGTCATACCACCTACAATAGCAAAATCATCAATAATAACATGACCAGCCATATTGGTTGCATTGGCTAAAACAACATTATTACCAATTACACAATCATGAGCAACATGAGAGTAAGCCATGATTAAAGTATTATTCCCAACTACCGTTTTGAAATTGTATTCAGTGCCTTTGTTAATGGTTACGCATTCTCTTATTGTTACATAATTGCCAATTTCTACGGTTGTATATTCGTTATTGTACTTAAGATCTTGAGGATCACCTGCTAAAACAGCTCCCGGAAATATTTTGCAAAATTTACCAATTCTTGTTCCAGGGAAAATTGTAACATTAGGACCAATCCAAGTACCTTCTTCTATAACTACATCTTCATAAATAGTAGAAAAAGGACCAATCTGAACGGATTCATGTATTTTGGATTCGGGATGAATGACGGAAAAAGGGTGTATATTATTCTGTTTCATTTTTCTTTTTTGGAACTAAACTTGCTGTTAAATCAGCTTCTGATACTAATACATCATTGACAAAAGCTTTGCCTGTCATTTTACAAATGCCTCTTTTGAGTGCTACCAATTCTAATTTAAAAACTAATTGATCGCCAGGAATAACAGGTTTTCTAAAACGAGCATTATCAATAGCTAAAAAATAAACCCAAACATCATTAGGATTTTCAACGGAATTTAATAATAAAACCCCTCCTACTTGTGCCATTGCTTCTAATTGTAAAACACCAGGCATAATGGGATTTCCTTCAAAATGACCAACAAAAAAGGGCTCATTAATGGTTACATTTTTTACACCTTCAATATAATTTTCCCTAAACTCAGTGATTTTATCTACTAACAAAAATGGATAACGATGCGGTAAAATTTTTTGTATTGCATTAATATCAAAAACAACGTTCTGCTGAGAAGGATTTTTTTGATATTTTTTTATCAGCTTTTTTTGTTTGATGAGTTTATTAAGATTTTTCGCAAAGGCAATATTAGCAGCATGTCCGGGTCTAGCTGCTAAAATTTGTGCTTTCAATGGATTGCCTAATAATGACAAATCACCCACCATGTCTAATAATTTATGACGAGCTGGCTCGTTCTTATAACGTAACTCTAAGTTATTCAGGTAGCCTTCTTTCACTTGAACATCATTCTTGCCAAATAATTTTGCTAATTGGTCAAATTGTTCGGGGCTAGGCATTTTATCTACAATCACTATTGCGTTATTTAAATCACCCCCTTTGATTAATCCAGCTTTTAAAAGTCCTTCTAATTCATGAAAAAAACAAAAAGTTCTACTAGAAGCAAACTCGGTTTCAAAATCTTCAATTTGAACCAAAGTTGCGTGCTGAATGCCCAAAATATTGGAATTATAATCCACCATTACAGTTAATCTAAAACCATCAAATGGAAAAGCCGCAATATCAATTTGTTTACTAGGTTCATGATAATGCACAGGTTCGTCAATCACATAAAACTCTCTATTGGCTTTTTGCTCTTCAATACCAACGGTTTTAAAACCATTAATGAACTCAATGGAAGAACCATCTAATATAGGCACTTCAGGACCGTCAATTTCAATTAAAACATTATCTAATTGAAGACCTGCTAAAGCAGCAAGGCTATGTTCTACGGTATGAACTTTCGCATCATCAATTGCGATAGTTGTTCCTCTTTCCAATTCAGTTACATAATCAATTTTGGCAGGAATAAGAGGTTGTTCATTCAAATCTACTCTTTTAAAAACAAAACCATGATTTTCAGGAGCTGGTTTAAAAGTAATTTTTGATGTTATACCCGTATGTAAGCCTATACCTTCAAAAGAAACGTCAGCTTTTAGCGTATGCTGTTTTTCGTACATATATAATTTTTAAGAGTTCTTTAAACTTTTTAATTGATTTTCTAATTCTTGAATTTTTACATAAAGATCTGGAAGTTGCCTTACAAGAGCCTCAAGTTTTAACTGAGATTTAATATCTTGAGCAGGGCTTCCTCTTAAAACCGAACCTTTGTTTTTAACAGTCTTGCTAATACCCGATTGTGCACCAACTTGTGTACCATCTGCTATAGTTATATGACCAACAATTCCAACTTGCCCTCCAATCATACAGTTTTTTCCAATTTTTGTACTACCAGATACACCACTTTGAGCAGCTAAAACAGTATTTTCACCAATAACACAATTATGGGCAATTTGAACCAAATTATCAATTTTAACCCCTGAATGAATCACTGTAGAACCTAATGTTGCTCTATCAATACATGAATTTGCACCAATTTCTACTTGGTCATGAATGATAACATTTCCAATTTGAGGAATTTTTATAAATGTACCATCTTTTTGAGGCGCAAACCCAAAACCATCGGCGCCGATAGTCGTTCCAGAATGAATAATACAATTCTTACCAATTAGTGTATGGTCATAAATGTTCACATTAGAAAAAATTACTGTTCCTTCATCAATAACTGCATTTTCTCCTATATAACAATTCGCAAAAATTTTTACATTATCTTTGATAATTACACCTTTAGAAATACGAACAAAACTATCTATATAAACATTATTACCAATAATTGCGGAATCATCTACTTCAGCATTTTTACTAATACCAGATAGTTGAATTTTTTTTCGAAAATAACGATTAAGAATATCAGTAAAAACAGCATAAGGATTTTCTACTTTAATTAAAGTGGTAAAAACAGGCTTTTCAAGTACAAAATCTTTAGATATTAAAACAGCTGATGCTTGAGTTTCATATAAAAATGGAGTATATTTAGGATTTGCCAAAAAAGCCAATCCATTAATTTTACCCTCCTCAATTGTACACAACGATTCAATCACTAAATTGTGATCACCCTGAACTTCCCCATTATACATTTCTGCAATTTCAATGCTTTTCAGCAACATTCTTTTGAAAACTTAAAACAAACCTCAAAGTTAAAGAGAATAGGTTAAATAAACAAAAATTCATTTTTTGTTAGGAGAATTTTTTTGCAAAATCGGTAAAAACATGGATTAACAAAAAATGTTTGAGGTTCAAATTATTTCTCAATTATTTCGTAAATCCTAAAAAAATTGGGGCTGTTAGATAACTAACAGCCCCTTGATAAATTTAGTATGGAAATATGATTATCTAATCAAAGTAACAGTTCCTGAAAATTCAAACAATTGATTTTCAAAATCTCGTGCTTTGATAAAATAGGTATAAACACCTTCAGGACAGGATTTCCCAGATTTATCCACTCCATTCCAACGGAAATTCAAATCATTGGTTTCATAAACTACTTGATTCCAACGATTCATAATAATCATTTGAATAGAAGTAATGTATTTAGTTGTAATAAAGAATTCATCATTTATGTTATCTCCATTTGGAGTAAATGCAGAAGGTATTAAAACTTTTAAGTCTTTAAGCACATGCACTAATTGATTATTTATTACAGAGTTTACACATCCGTTAGAGTCTACAACTGTCAAAGTAACGTCATAGATACCTTCTTGAGTATATTGATAAACGGGATTCGGATTTGTAGATTGACTACCATCTCCAAAGGTCCATAACCAAGTTTTTACATTATTAGGTACATTCGCATTAAATTGAACAATCGCATTTGGTAAATAGACGCTATCTTCTGATGCAGTAATTTGAATGGAAGGAGAAGGATATACTTTTACAAGCAAAGGAACTCTCGTTACACTTCTACAACTATCAGAATTAATTGTACCTAAATAATATGTAACAGAATTATTCAATTGTGGAGTAAAATATTGATTACCAATAAAGAAAGGAGTTTGAGCTGAATTGGAAGTAAACCATTCTATAAGTAAATTAGGATCGTTTGTATTAGCAGAAACTATTGTTGCATAACCTTGGCAAATACTATCTCCTGTAACAGTTGGAGGTTCAGGAGTAGGATAAACAATTACATCTTTAATTACAACATTGGAAGTACAACCATTCTCAACAACGTAAAAGGTTACTGGGTAAGTACCTGGAGCATTAAATCTCACATTTTGAGGATTTTCTTGATTTGAAGTCTGGGGAGTTGCGTTAGAGCCAAAATCCCATCTAAAATTGGGGTTACTTCCCCAAATTCCTTGCCCATCAAAATCAAAAGCATGACCAGCAAAACATTGTGGATTAGGAGTAGGGAATGTTACTTGTGGCTTGGGGTTAATTACAAAATTTCTTCTCACAGTATCACTAATACATCCATTACTATAAGCAACTAATTTTACTTCTTTAGGACCTGGTGCTAAATAAGACACAGTTACCGTAGATTGACTAGATACTGCTGGTAAAGCACCGTATCCAAAATCCCAGAAATAAGAGTCCCCACCTGTAGCAGTGAATGTGAAGCTATTACCTTCTATGCATTGGTCTGAAACATTTGCAGGAATAATATTAGGCGTTGGTACATTAAAGAAATAAATGGTTTTAAAAACCGTATCTCCAGCACAACCGTTATTAAATGGAATTACCCAATAAGTTGTACCACTTGAAGAAGGTGTAACATTAACAGTTGGAGTAGTTGCACCAGTGCTCCATTCATAATTCTGTGCACCAAAAGCAGTTAATGTGATGGATTGATTAGGACATATAGAATCAGGACTAGCAATGCTAGCAGTAGGTCTAGGATAAACTTGAACAAAGTAACTAACAAAAGGACTTAAACATGCACCATTATCAGCAACTGCTAATGAAACACTCACAGAATTAGTTGCTGTAAACTCAATTACTTGAGTTGTATCTCCAGTATTCCAAATATAAGAGCTCATTCCAGGGGGACCTTCTAATCTAACAGTTTCACCAATGCAATAAACTGCTTGATTTGCAGTAATTGAGGATTGAGGTACAGGATAAACAGTCACTTTAACAGTATCAGAAACAACACAGTTAAACTTAGTAACTGTTAAAATATAATCGGTTGAAATAGGCGCACCAGTTAAATTTGATAAATCAACAAAAGGATTTGCTATTGTTGGATTACTGAGACCATTAGTTGGGGTCCAAGAATAAGTTTGGTTAGGTAATGGATTAGATCCAATAGAAAAAGGTCCCGTCCCCGAACAATAAGATAAGTCAATCCCAGCATCAATAAACACCCCATCATCTGGAGTAATAGTTACGGTATCATTAATAACGAATGTACAACCCGCTCCATCTGTAATAATAAGCTGAACAGGATAATCTCCTGGACCACCAAAAGTAATAGTCGGGTTTTGAGTAACAAATGAACCAGAGGTTGTTGTCCAAGCATAAGTATAAGGTAAAACACCACCCGTTGGCACAACATTAAAAATCACATCATTGCATTGAATTACAGTAGAATAAGATAGTGTATCCAGTTTTTGAGGTACAAAAATCGTATAAGCAAATTGGTTAGAAGCTTGCAAAGGACAATGATTATCCCTAACATTCACAACAAAAGTAAAAGTACCAGAAGTAGTAGGAGTCCAACTAAAATAGGCAATATTACTATCCACAAAGACGTTAGAGGTAATAAACGAGGCACCAGGAATAGCATTATTCCAATTCATAAGCACCTTATCAGTATCAGGGTCAAAAGCTCTTATAAAGAAATTTATATTATCACCTAAACAAACTGTATCTGCAAATTGATTTGTGCCATTAATACCAGAAGCAACAGGCGGAGACTGAGGACCAAAACCAAAAGATGCAGATAAAGCATTGCAATCTATCACGGTTGCCTGCATATCTCTTGAAATTGTACCAATCAAAACACCATTTCTATATTCATCAACACAAATAGCAAAAACACCATTCCAGTTGTTTAAAGTTGGAGTCAAAGTTATTGTACCAGTTTGTGGATTTAACACAGCACCAAAAGCAGCAGGAAAAGGATTATTAAAAGTTAATGGAGGATTAAAAGGAACACCCGTAAAATTGTCAGTTTGTGGGGCACAAAAACGAAATACTAAACTATCACCATCAGGGTCAATTGCACCCTGATTAATAGAAGCTAAAACATTACGGCAAAGATATGGAGTTGGTCTTTCTGTAAAATATGGGGAACTATTACAAGCAGCCTGTTGTCTGTTAATAACTAAAGAATAACCGATACCTTGGCTACCGGGATTTTGAAGATTACTTATAGCATCATTTCTACAACAACTTCCCATTCTTATCTCAAACCTTGTGCAATTGCTAAGATTAAAATCTCTATAAAAGACTATTTCTCTAGTACCAGGAATAGGACTATTGGGACTAGTACATCTTGTAGGAACCGGAGATCCAGGACAGATTGGTGTAACATCAGGATAAATAGCAGAATCAGGTGGTACAGTGTTAGGTATTTGAGAAGGTAGTTTAACCCAAGGCCCCAGTGGAACTGCACAATTTGCTGGAGTCATAATAAAAGTTTCACTTAAACCACCAGTTCCAGGAGGATCATCTACAGTTAAGGATGATGCACAATCTCCATAAACTCTAACATATACTCTATAAATACCATTACCCAAACATGTATACCATGCATCTAAACCTTTATAATGCGTTGCTTCAACACTATGAAAGATAAGAAAAAAAAGCAATGCTTTTTGAAAAATTTTAAACATCTTCATTCAGCTATAAAAAACTACAAATATAAATATAAAAGCCTACAAATATAAAAAAACAAATAAAAATTTCAAAATGTTTTCAATCATTTTTTTATATAGCTAAAATTTGGCAAAAATACTAATGTTAATAAATTGTTACATCTAATTGAAAAAAAAAGCCCCTAATAAGGGGCTATATTATTTTGATTTTCTAAATATATTAGAAAGGACTACCAACTCTAATCATTGCACATCTGAAACCTACTGTTGCAGCAGAAGAATCAGCATACATCCATCTTCTAGAACCACAAGTTAAATAATATGCAATATCAGCCCAAGAACCACCTCTGTAAACTTTTACATTATCACTAGATGAATTTGCGTAAGTAGGGAATGGATTATAAAATAAGGACTGACCAGAGAATTTATCATCATGGTTAACTAAAGAGTATAATCTGTCATATTTATCATCTTGCTCATAAGGATCTTGAGTAACACCATGACGACGGCAAGGATTCAAATCTTCAACATCTTCATAAGACATTTGTCTGTAAGTATCTAAAGTCCATTCAGCTACGTTACCAGCCATATTATATAATCCAAAGTCATTTGGATAAAAAGCTTTTACGGGAGCACAGATCATATAAGCATCATTTAAACCACCAGGTAAATTAGAACCACCTTTGTTAGATCTACCAGCGTAGTCACCTCTACCTCTTTTATGATTAGCTCTGAAAGCACCTGTTGCATCTCTTAAAGATTTACCTTCCCAAGGATAGTTTTCTTGTTCTAAACCACCTCTAGCTGCATATTCCCACTCAGCTTCCGTAGGTAAACGATACGCTGGCCATTGCACTGCATCAGGATTTTTTGATAATAAATCCTCGTTCACTTTAGCAGTTCTCCAAACACAATATTCATTTGCTTGGTGCCAATTAATACCTACAACAGGATAAGTATTAAAACCATCATGTTGGAAATAATAATCACGATAAGGATCATTAAATGCCAAATCTCTCATCCATACATTCGTATCAGGTAACAATGACTCCCATTTTTGTTGTCCAGAATCTTTATTAATAAAGAATAAAAATTCTTTCCAATCTACATTTGAAATTTCCGTTTCATCTATATAGAAACTAGCGACAGTTACTTGTCTTTCGCGGTTATCCATAGCATAAGCTATATCTTTTTCTCCACCGCCCATGTGGAATGTACCACCTTCAATGAATACAAGACCGGGTGCTGTTTCCTGACCTTTATAATTCTTTACTTCAAAATTTCCATCGTTGTATTTTAATCCAGTTTTTGAACTGGATTTACCTACCATGTTGATGTTGTCTTGTTTACATCCAACGATGTTTAAAATTGCTAATACTGCTAGAACAGTCCAAAGACTTCTTCTCATGATTATTAAGAGTGTTTTAATGTTTGCAAAAATAATATATTTTTTAATTCCAATGACAATTACGTTAAATTTTTTTTAAAATTTCATCCTAAATTTAAAATCTAGGACAAGGTAATGTTCTATGTCTCATCTTTTTAGCTCTTTGAGATTGTTCAAATTCATAAATCAGTGAAATCTCATGAGAACCTGTTGTTATGCGATTGGTTAATCTTGATATTGTATAATCATAAGAATAACCAAAACTAAATTGATTGTACCTTAATCCAATTAATCCAATTACTGCGTCTTGATTTCTATACCATAAACCCACTACTAATGGATCAAAATTAACATAACAACCTAAATCTAATTGCCAGAAGGGTCTTTGTGCTTTAAATAAAAATGCTGGTGTTATGCTAGTTTTGCTATTTTCACCACCCATGGGGAACTGATAGCCACCAAATACTTGCATTTTCATAGGTAATTTTACAAGATCTTTTTCTGTTATACCACCCAACATAAATTTTTGTTTGGGTTCAGTGATATGATCAGCGTTAAATCCTAACCAAGCTCTTTTAGAAAAATAGGTAACACCTGCTCTAATATCTTCAATAATACGTGAATCAACGGGTTTAACTTCACCTGTAGGGTTTACAAAGCCAAAATTAGGGTCAATTTGATCACTAAATCGAAGTTTATAAAAATCTAAAGACGCTTGTTGAATACCACCACCTAAACCAAATCGTAGAGCATGATTATCTCCTAAATCTAGTTCATAAGCATAGTGGAGAATAGCATCTAATTTTGCAAGATTTCCTTCCCCCGCTTGGTCAGCCATAATTGAAAGACCTACACCATGTCGAGTGTTACCAAATTGTAATGGCATGTCATAAGATGCAGCAATTGTTCTATAGTATCCAGGAATATTTGCCCATTGTCTTCTATAATTTAGGGCTATTCTTGGACCCATTCCTGTACCCGCAAATGCTGGACTCAATAATAATTTGTTAGAATAAAACTGAGAAAACTGCGGATCCTGTGCTTTTACATTTCCACCTACTAAACATGATAAAGCTAGCAGTGTAAATAAAATTTTCTTCATATCGCAAGAGTTACTAATTATCATTTTGTTTGAACAGTTATTTTTTCTGTATGAATTGCAAATATATAAACATTTTTATTAATGCAAATATTTTTTTTAAATTTTTTTTTAACTTATTGGAAAAATCCAATTAAAACGGTCTGGAATCTCTGATATTCTAATTGCATTTAATTCCTTTTGTAATTTTGGTACAAATTTCCATTGATTGGGTTCATTTAATTGAATATAAGTATCTTGGTCATATCCAATTTTTACTATTGGAGAAATAGAAGCAGCAGTACCAGTACCAAAACATTCTTGTAATTTCCCTTGTTGATAACTTTCTAATATTTCTTCTTTGGATAATTTTCTTACTTCAACCTTAAAACCTAAATCCTTGGCCAAGTGAATTACACTTTCTCTAGTTATACCTTCTAAAATGGTTCCACTCGTAGGGGGAGTGATTATTGTATCGTTTATTACAAAGAAAATATTCATAGTACCACATTCTTCTACATATTTATATTCTTGAGAATCTAACCAAATTACATTATCAAAACCTTCAGATTTTGCTAATTCAGTGGCTAACATAGAACGAGCGTAATTCCCTCCCATCTTAACGTACCCTACCCCACCCGGAGTTGCCCTGATAAAGTTTTTTTCAAATTTTACTTTTACTGGGTTTGAATAATATGCGGCTACGGGGCAATTAAAAATCATAAATAAATACTCAGAAGAGGGTCTCATACCCACAAAATTGTCTGAGGCAATATAAAAAGGTCTTATATATAATGATTCTCCCTTCCCTGAAGGTACCCAGTTTTGGTCAATTTTGAGTAATTCTATTAAGCCTCCCATAAAAACATCTTCAGGTACATGAGGCATAGCTAACCTTTCAGCAGAAACATTCATCCTTTTCCAGTTATTTAAGGGTCTAAAAAGTTGAATTTTGCCATGAACATTTCTGTAAGCTTTCATACCTTCAAAAATGGTTTGTCCATAATGCAAGGCAGACATAGCAGGACTTACCGAAATTTCGCCATAAGGAACAATTTCATTACTTATCCACTCACCATCTTTGTATTTTGCAACAAACATGTGGTCAGCAAAGTATTTTCCAAACCCTAATTCTTGAAAGTTAACTTCATCTATCCTGGATTTGGCGATTAAATTTTTTTGAATTGCGATTGAGTATTGAGTATTCATAATTATTAAATTAATCGGCACTTATGATTTCTACTTCAAAAATCAAAGTAGCATTAGGAGGAATAATATTTCCAGCTCCAGCACTTCCATAGCCTAAATCTGCAGGTATTTTTAATATTCCTTTACCGCCAACATTAAACAAAGGTATGCCTTCATCCCAACCTTTAATAACTCTACCCATACCTAATGGAAATTCAAATGGTTGGCCTCTATCATAAGAACTATCGAACACAGTCCCATCTTCAAGGCTTCCTTTATAATGTACTTTAACATTTTTTCCCTTCTCTGGTTTTTTACCATTGCCTTGTTGAATAATTTTATAACCTAAGCCAGAGGCTGTAATTTGAAATCCAATCATTTTTTTGGCTTTTTCCCATTGTTTCAAACCTTCATAGATTAAAACAGCTTCTGAAGCAGTAATTTTACTTTTTTTATTCACTTCTAACCATTCGATATAAATTTTAGTGTCTAAATTTTGTGGAAAACTTAATGGTACCTGATTTTTGGGGGTGCAATCCCTACATAAATAAAATCCCGTTTCTTTTTCAAAAAACATTACGCAGTATCCTTTCATTGCTTCGTTTTGATATACGTAATCTGGTGATTTTCCATTAATTTTGCATTCGCATTTTTGTGAATAAACCATGTTGAAACCCAAAATCAACATCATTATAAATAATAACTGAACCTTCATTGATTTATAAACTTTTTAATTAATTACTGCCAAAATTATAACAATTATCATGAATTTCCAAGAATTATTTCAAAACTACTATTTTTTTCTACAAATTGAAAAAGGTTTATCAACCCACACTTTAAATGCCTATAAGTCTGATATAGAAAAGTTTATTGAGCATTTTACTGTTCAAAATCTTGATAATTTAAAATCCATAAACTATTTACAAATTCAAGAATATTTAATGAGTTTGGAAATCAATTATGAACTCAATAACTACTCTATTCATAGAAATTTAAGTAGTTTAAACTCCTTTTTTAAATGGCTAGAATTTGAAGAATTGATTACTAAAAATCCTTTTGAGTTAATTGATAGACCCAAAATTTATCGTCATATTCCTGAAGTTCTATCCGTTTATGAAATAGACCAAATTTTAGAACAATGTGACATGAATAACCCACTTGAAATTCGTAATCGTGCTATGTTAGAACTTGCTTATTCTTGCGGTTTACGCGTTTCTGAATTGGTAGAATTTCCTTATCAAAATTATTTTCCTGAAGAAGAGTTTATCCGAATCATTGGTAAAGGTAATAAAGAAAGATTAATCCCATTAGGACAATCTGCTATAAGATATATTCAACTTTATTTAGTAAATGTTAGAAACCACCAAATTCCCGAAAAAGGAAACGAAGGGTTTCTATTTTTAAATCGCAGAGGAAAAAAATTAACTCGAAACATGTTTTTTTTAATTATCAAAGACCTAGCTCAAAAAGCCAATATTCAAAAATCTATCAGCCCACATACTTTTAGGCACTCTTTTGCTACCCATTTAATTGAAAACGGTGCAGATTTAAGAGCAGTGCAAGATATGCTAGGGCATTCTTCAATAACAACTACGGAAATTTATTTGCATTTGGATAAAAGTTACCTAAAAGAAGTTCATAAAACTTTTCATCCAAGAAAATAAATAAGAACTTCAAAGTTTAGTGAATACACTAAACTTTATTTAATGTTTAAAGTAACTAAATAATGGGCACCACTTCCTGTTAAAGAAAACAGGTAATCATTTCCATTTTGTTCTTTTAATTTGGTATTTCTTCCTTCCTGAATTTGTTTATTACCCTCTGAATTCACCATAACGGTTAATTCTCCAATATGGTCATCAATTAATTCTTGAATAGCTTTATGAACTAAAAGACCTGTAACATCTTCTTCAATAAAATTTATTTTTATAGAAACACCATGCTGAATTTTATCAACAAATAAAATTTCTTCCAAATCTAATTTATCTCCATTTTTTATACTCCAATATCCATTTTGATTTTTAGGACAAGTAGTAATTAAATCAATACCTCCATTAACTTCTTCTTTTGCATGAATTTGAACAAATAATTCATCTTTACCGGTTTCATTGGTTTTGATACACTCAATTCTTTTTAAGGTTATAGATACAGACTTCATCGTTTTTTAATTTAAATAAGCAAAATTAAAAGTTTTTTTTATCTTTAAAACAAAATATTTCTACGAATTTATGAATACTATATTTTTTTGAACAAAATGCTTATTTTAATTTATTTAACATTCATACTTAATTGCATACTAAATTAACATTTATATTTGCTTTTGTTTGAAATTTTATAGAATGAGGCAATATATTATTTTCCTTTTATGCTTATTGATGAGCATAAATTTAGAAGCTCAGCTACAAAAAGCCCAATCAAAAGATGGCAAGTATGAGTATAGTTTTGTACCCAATGATCCGCTGGGAGTAAGAATTTATACACTTTCTAATGGTTTACAGGTTTGGACAAGTGTTAATAAATCCAAACCGAGAATTTTTACAGCCGTTGCAGTAAAAGCAGGTTCTAAAAATGACCCCGCAGATAATACGGGACTTGCACATTACCTAGAGCACATGCTTTTTAAAGGTACTGACCTTTTTGGCACTAAAAACTTTGAAAAAGAAAAAGTTTACTTAGACCAAATTTTCGCTCTTTATGAAAAATATAATCAAACCAAAGACGAAAATTTAAGAAAAGCTATTTATAAACAAATTGATTCGGTTTCTAGTTTAGCCGCTGAATTTGCAATTCCTAATGAATTTGATAAAATGTGT
>CAZBPK010000007.1:0-29575 GCA_964493765.1 uncultured Bacteroidia bacterium
ATCTTTTTATTCATGAAGTCAAATTTTAAGAATTTCATGTTGTCAATGATAATTATGCTCTGTAATCAATTGTGCTATTGGACTAAAATCTTATTGAGCCTTTAAGCCGCTGACCAGTAGAGCAATAAAGCAAACTATTATTACTTTTTTCATTTTCAACATATTTTATATGTTAAAGCTATGATATTTAAGCCATTGATATAATTTATTTGCTATTGTTTTGTAAAAACACGAAACTTTTCATAATTTAATATTTTATAATTTTTTTTATTTCTATACTACCAGAGTCCTCTAACCATTTTACAAAATAAACTCCCTCTTTAAGCATGTTTAAATCAAGTAAAAATGTACTTTCATTGGTTAAATTTTGTTGATAAACTTCCTGTCCTAAAATATCGTAAATCCATAATTTTCCGATTAATGGATAATTATTTTGAATGGAAAGATAAGAGGGAGTTATTATCCACTGTAAACTACTGAAATTAGAAGAAACACTAGATTGCTGAGAATTAATCAAAATTTTTGCTATAACAGGCAAATGGTCTGACATAGAATACAGTGCATTAGCAACTGATAAACTTACAACGGAATTTGAAGTGTTAATTGCGCCATTAAATCGATTGCCATCATTACCAAATGCTTTATAAGATTCAGGAACATATTTTACTTTATTATTTCCGTTAATAATATTTTGATTCATGAGGATATGGTCAAACCTATCATCTAATCCACCTCCACTGCCTCCATCGGCTTCAGAGCTAATTCGTGTGGCTTGAGTATGAATATCTTTAAAATTTGAGTCATCACTCCAACCGCCGGGTCTATTGATGGGATCGTAAAAACGAATTGTTGTATTGGTATGTGTAATCAAATTTTGATAGGCAACTTCTGAAGAAGTATATAAATTCATATCTCCCATGATGATTAAATTGGTATTAGAAGGTAGATTCATATTGTCCAAATAGTTCATAACTGCTTGAGTTTCATTATTTCTTGATGCAATATCGTTAGAAGTGTTACCTGCTTTTAAATGAACCACACAAACATAAATAAATGTAGAATCCGTTATGGGATTTTGGTTTGGGTCTTTGTAGTATAATTTGTATAACATCATATCCCTAATTCCTCCATTAATAAAATACTGATTGGAAAGCTCTACTTTGTTAGAGTTGTAGAATAACATGTTCACTAAAGAAGAATTGGTTTGATTAGAATAAACAGCTCGTTTATAGTAATTTCTTCCATCTTGATTTAAAACATTTACCAAAATATTTTGACAATAAGCTGAGTTATTAGAAACTTCATTGACCCCAAAAATATCGGGTAAAATTTGATTTATGATCGTTTTTAAATTGGGATTTTTCACGGAAGGTGCTAAAGAACTATGTCCAGTTGAACCGTACTGCAGTAAATTATAAGTCATTACTGTTAAAGTATCTTGCGATTTTAATTGCAAGGATAATAAGAAAAATACCGAAAGAAGTGTGATTTTTTTCATAATATGATTTTTTGTTGATGAGATTTTAGTAGATCTTTATATTCAAAAATTCGTTGATTTTGTGTATGAATAGCTTGAGAAATACTGACAGTTTGCCCTTCACCAGGTACAACCATTGCCATATTTGAACGAGGATTTCCATTTCCACCATGTAAATGAAAAGATAATATTTCTTCAGAACTTGCCTCTTGGTGTGCTTCAATCCATTGATTCCACCAGATTTCCCTTTCTTTAATAGTTTCTATGGGATAAACAGTTACTGCTGACCATATTAAAGGATTTTCAGGATTTTTGGGCAAATAATGCAATTCTTGACTATCCCAAACATACACATTTAATTGTAATTGGTTTTCTGAACTTACAGAAATAATGGTAAAGGGTTCTATCCCCTCTAAATCATAATTGATAATAAATTGATGGAAATTATGAGCGGATTGAAAAGAAAATTCTTTCAAAATGAGCCCACGACTTTTTTTGTAAGGAGGGTTAGGCTTATGTTTCATAAACCCCCCATTTAATAATGAGATAGTACCATAAGCATAATCTAAAATCCAAGTACCATTTCCTTGAGGGTCAGTAGGATAAATAAATTGATTTTCATAAATTTTGGGTGGTTCAGCAATAGGACGCCAAATTTTCTCATCACGATTATGAGTTAAAACATAACCATTTTTTTTAGGATAGAATGAAACAGTACACATTGATACCGCAAAAATATTTTTTTTTCTGCAAAATTATGAATTTTTTATGTAAATAATTAACTAATAATTTTATGAACACTTTCAACTTACCCAAGTCTTTGTAAATTCTATTATTTTTTTTATCTCCTCAAAACTTAAAGTTTGCTGAGCATCAGAAACCGATTTTTCAGGTTCTTGATGGACTTCAATTAAAATGCCGTCAGCACCAGCGGCTAATGCAGCCAATGCTATGTTGGGAACATATTTTCTTATGCCAATTCCATGAGAAGGGTCTCCAAAAACCGGTAAATGAGTTTTATCCTTTAAAATCGCTATAGCATTGACATCAAAGCAGTTCCTATACGCAGTTTCATAAGTTCTTATGCCTCTTTCGCATAAAATGATTTTGGGGTTGCCTGCAGAAAAAATGTATTCCGCTGAATATAAAAGTTCTTCAATCGTACCTGAAATTCCTCTTTTGAGTAATACAGGCTTATCGATTTTGCCGAGTGCATCTAATAAATTGAAATTCTGTGAGTTCCTTGCTCCTACTTGAAAAATATCTACGTAGGGATACATGGGTTCAATTTGGCTAACTTCCATTACTTCGGTAACAATTTTAATATTATAGCTTTGCGCAATTTGATGAAACATTTTTAGACCCTCAATTCCTAGACCTCTAAAAGAATAAGGAGAACTTCTGGGTTTAAAAATACCACCTCGCATTAATCGTATTCCATTATTATGTAAAAATTGGCAAATTTTTTCTACCTGCTGTTCATCTTCTATAGAACAAGGACCCGCAATGATTTTCTCCCCCTTTCTTCCACCGATAAACACTTCATTACCTAAATCATAAACCGAAGGCTCTACCCTCCATTTGTTGGATACTAATGGGTAAGGTTCTGGTACATAATGTACGTCTTTAACATAATTTTTATTACCAATTATACGAATATCTAGTTTCTGAGCAACTTGCACTACCCAAAATCGCTGAAATCCTGTTTGAACTTCTGAAATTTTTCCTTTTTGTTCTACCAAAATGGATTTTAATTCTTGTTGGTTTTCTTCGTTAATGAATGGTTGTAACTGTATTAAAATCATGATTTTATGCTTTGAATAAAGTTTTTGATATTTTCTGATGTAATGTTATGTTTATCCATAAATTTTAAAAATTCAGTGCCAATAATTGCACCATTAGCGTATTGACAAGCCATTTGAAAGGTAGCTTTATCACGTATTCCAAAACCAATCATTTTAGGTATATCTTGAAAATGCGTTTGTACGCTTTCATAATAACTTTTTTGTTTTTCAAAATGAACATTTTGACCAGTGATAGAATGGTCAGAAACTATGTAAACAAATCCAGTAGTTAATTCTTTGATTTTTTGCATTCTATGGAAAGGTGTGGAAGGAGTTACCAAAAATATACTGTTGATGTTGCGTGAATGCATTTCGGATTGAAAGTATTTTTCATAAAATTCTAAGGGCATATCAGGAATTATGAGTCCATCAATTTGATTTTGAGAACATTGTTCTAAAAAATTATGGATACCCATTTGTAAAATCGGGTTCAAATAGCCCATTAAAATTAATGGAGTTGATGTAGGAGGAAGTTGTGTAAGTTGTTGAAAAAGAACTTTTAAGTTCATACCATTTTGGATAGCTTTTTGGCTTGCCGCTTGAATAACGGGTCCATCTGCTAATGGGTCAGAAAAAGGAAACCCAATTTCTATCATATCTACTTGACATTGAGATAGATATTCTATCAAAGGAACTGTATCCAAAAGTTTTGGGAAACCCGCCATACAGTAGATAGAAAGCAAATTTTCTTTTTGATTTTGAAAAATTTTTTGTAATTTATTCATATTGAAATACTTGTTGATAAGTGTTCATATCTTTATCGCCACGTCCTGAAAGGTTAATTACTACAATATCATCAGATTTAAAATTTAATTTTTTTAAAGCAGCAATCGCATGTGCAGATTCTAATGCAGGAATAATTCCTTCTAATTGAGTAAGTTCTAATGCAGCCTCTAAGGCTTCATTGTCAGTTGCAGAAAGTACTTGTGCTAAATCTGCGTCATGTAAATAGCTATGAATAGGACCAATTCCGGGATAATCTAAACCTGCGGAAATAGAATGAGGCTCAAAAATTTGACCATCTTCCGTTTGTATTAAATAACTTAAAGAACCATGTAAAATTCCTTTTTTACCCAATGCAATGGTAGCCGCTGTTTTTTGGGTATGAATTCCTTCTCCTGCAGCTTCCACTGCAACAAGTTTTGTGAAACCGTTACCTATAAATTGATAAAAAGCGCCAATAGCGTTACTTCCACCTCCAACACAAGCAATTACATAGTTCGGTATTACATGTTCTAATTCTTGGAGTTGATGTTTTATTTCTTGACTAATAATGGATTGAAAAAGTGTAACTATATCAGGATAAGGATGTGGACCTACGACAGAACCGATAACATAATAAGTATTTTGAGGGTCTTGAATCCAAGCTCTTATCGCTTCATTGGTCGCATCTTTGAGCGTTTTGCTTCCTGAAGTAGCTGGAGTTACTTTAGAACCTAACATTTTCATTCTCAAAACATTCAGTTTTTGTCTTTCCATATCTTTTTCACCCATAAATATTTCACAAGGCATATTTAATAAGGCACAAGCTGTTGCTGTTGCTACTCCATGTTGCCCTGCACCGGTTTCTGCAATGATTCTTTTCTTCCCCATATATTTTGCTAACAATACTTGCCCTATGGCATTATTGATTTTATGGGCTCCTGTATGGCATAAATCTTCTCGTTTTAGGAAAATTTTTGTTCCATACTTTTGAGATAAATTTTGGGCTTTGTATAAAGGGGTAGGTCTGCCTACGTAATTTTTTAAGTAATTTTTGTACTCTTTTTGAAAACTTTCAGAATAAATGATTGTTTCATAATTCTCTTGCAATTCACTAACATTTTGGTACAACATTTCAGGAATAAATGCTCCACCATATTCACCGTAATATCCATTTTTATCGGGTCTTATCATATTTTTTAATGTTTGGAAATCCTTGTTTAAGTAATGAAATGTCTTTAATTCCGGGTTGAATTTCCCAACGGCTATTCCAATCTAAACCAATCATTTGAGAATGGTTAAGGTTTAAAACCTCGTTTAAATTTTCTAAACTTATACCTCCAGCCAGTAAAAATGGTGTCTGAATTTTGTAATTTTTTAATAAATTCCAATCAAAAGATTTTCCACTTCCTCCGGTTTCAGCATCTAATAAAAAATAGCTACAATAAGGTTCGAATGAATGAAGTATCTGAAAATCAAATTTTTCATCAATACCAAATGCTTTGATAATTTCAATGCCTTCATTTTTTAATTGTTTACACAAATCAGGGCTTTCTTTTCCATGAAGTTGAACATAATCTAAATTATAATGTTTAACCAATTTTAGCACTTCTTCTAAATTAGGGTTTACAAATACTCCTACTTTTTTAACATCCTTTGAAATGGGTGGCAAAGAACTTAAAGTAAAGTATCTTTTAGAAAGTGGATAAAAAATAAAGCCAAGAAAATCGGGTTGAAGTTGTATAACTTCTTGTATATTAACATAATCATTTAAACCGCAGACTTTGATTTTTAAGTTTATTTCCATAATTCTTGTGCTTTTTCAATCAATTCCTTACATGCAAAACCAGGATTGTGAGACTTCATAAAATATTCACCCATCAGAAATCCATTGTATCCTAATTTTTTTAAGTTCACTAAAGTATCTGGAGAATGAATACCGCTTTCAGCAATTTTATATATTTTTTGGGGTAATTTTTCAAATAATTTGATACTATTTTGGTAGTCAAATTGTAAAGTATCTAAATTACGGTGGTTGATACCCGCAATATCATAATCCGTAAAAAGAGAGCATTTTTGAATATCTTTTTCATCATGAAATTCTAAAATTACTTCCAAACCAAGGCTTTTAGCAAAATCAGTAAGTTTTTGAATTTGAGAGAAATCTAAAATTCTTACAATCAATAAAATGACATCGGCTCCTAAAGATTTGGCTTCTACGATTTGATACTCATCTAAAATAAAGTCTTTACGCAAAATTGGGCAGAAATGCCAATTACGAGCAACAGACAAATCATCAGATTTTGCTCCAAAATATTTTTCATCGGTTAAAATAGATAAAGCACAAGCCCCTGATTGCATGTAACTTAAGGTAACTTCTTCTACCTTTGCATATTCATTAATAATTCCTTTAGACGGAGACTTTCGTTTAAATTCTGCAATGATAGAAAATTGATTTTCAAATTTTTGTAAATATTTTTTTAAGGAAACACACTCCGTTGAAAAGTAGATAGACTTTTCTAAATATTTTATCGGATAGATGGATTTTTTTTCCTCAATTTCTTTGCGTTTATCCAAAACAATTTTCTCTAATAGATTCATAAGTTTAAGGATTTAAGAATTTCAAAACTTTTTAATGCTTTTAAGTTAAATAAACTATCTTCTGCTAAATTTTTAGCTGTATCTAAATTGCAAGATTTAAACAACTGAATTGCTAAAGCTGCATTCGCTATAACGACCTGATTTTGAGCATCATTACCTTTTCCTTTTAATATATTCATAAAGATTTCTGCACTTTCTTGAACAGTATTACCGCCTTGGAGTGCCTCTGGCTGTAAAAAATTAAACCCTAAATCCAACGGATTTACCAAATCTTCATGATAATGGGAAAAAAGTTTAAACTCGGAGGTTAAGGAAATTTCGTCGTATCCATCAGTAGTATGATACACAAAATATTTTTTTCCTTCTTGTTGAAGCAAAAAATGATACATTCTTGCTAGTTCTAAACTAAAAACCCCATTAAATTGGAACAGAGGTTGTGCGGGATTAATTAATGGTCCTAAAACGTTAAAAAATGTTTTTATTTGTAATTCTTTACGAATATTAGCAACCGATTTTAACGCTGGATGGAATAAAGGTGCGTGCATAAAGCAAATATTAGCTTTTTCTAATTGTTTGCGAAGCAAATCCTGTGAGTGGGTAAATACAATTCCTAAAGTTTGAAGTACAGTGGAAGAGCCTGATATTGAAGTTACTCCGTAATTACCATGTTTGGCAACTGGAATTCCTGCTCCTGCTAACACAATTGCAGTAATCGTTGAAATGTTAAAAGTATTTTTGGAATCACCTCCTGTTCCACAAACATCTATTATTTGATGAGTACCCAAATCTATGGTAATACATAACTCTAATAGTGCTTCACGAAATCCTTTCAATTCTTCTAAAGTGATACCTCTCATCATAAAAACTGTTAAAAATGAAGCAATTTGTGATGCTGGGTAATTATTTTGTGTTAAATCTATTAACACTTGTTTCGCTTTTTCTTTGTCAAAACTTTCGTAATCTAGTAAAGACTGTAAGATTTTTTTCATAATGATTGTTCTTTTTGATGATGAACCCAATTGTAAATGATTTGATACCCGTGCTCTGTTAATATAGATTCGGGATGGAATTGTACACCTCTGATATCTAAATACTTATGACGTATAGCCATATTATTACCTTTTTCATCTACCGCTAATAGTTCTAATTCATTTCCTAACTTATCTATTATCCATGAATGGTAATGACCAATTAGAAATTCTTTTGGGCATTGATGAAATAAATAATCTTCTTGTAAGATTTTAATTTTTGAACTTACACCATGTAATGGGAAATCTAAATTTTTTAAACGAGAATGAAAAATTTCTCCAATAGATTGATGTCCCAAACATACCCCCAAAATACTTTTGGTTGAACCGTAAGTTTGAAGGATAGGCATCATAATGCCTGCTTCATGAGGTAATCCGGGACCCGGAGAAATAAGAATTTTATCAAAATTTTGGATATATTCTAAAGAAATTTCATCATTTCTTTTAACTTCCAAATCTGTTATTCCAACTTCGTAGAGTAAGTTCACCAAATTATAGGTAAACGAATCGTAGTTGTCAATTACGATAATTTTAGTATTCATAGGCATGAGCAATTTGTAATGATTTTCTTAATGCGGATATTTTATGATAGACTTCATTTAATTCATTTTCAGGTTTGGAGAGATAAACTACTCCGCAACCTGCTTGGTACTGTAAAACATTTTGATAAGCTAAAAAGGAACGTATGCAAATGGCGTGGTTTATATTTCCATTAAAACCGATATAACCCACTGCTCCACCATAAAGACCTCTGGGTTGATTTTCTAATTCATTGATAATTTCCATTGCTTTATATTTTGGTGCTCCGCTTAAAGTTCCTGCGGGTATGGTATCTAATAATACTTTGATAGTATCCTGATAATTATTAAGTTCTGCTTGAATTTTAGAAACCAAATGAATAACATGAGAATATACTTCCACTTCTTTTAGCTTCTCAACATGAATATTTTTGGCATGTTTAGATAAATCATTTCTTGCTAAATCTACCAACATGTTATGCTCAGCATTTTCTTTAATGTCAGATAATAATTTTTGTGAAAGTTCTGTTAAATTAGTATTATTTCTAGGATAAGTACCTGCAATAGGAAAAGTGGAGACAAAACCATTTTTAATGCGAATTTGAGCTTCTGGAGAGGAACCCATCAATTTAAAGTTTCCAAAATCAAAATAAAATAAATAGGGAGAAGGATTGATTGAACGCAAGGCTCTATACAATTGAAAATCATCTCCTTGGTAGGATTGATAAAATTGCCTAGATAATACCAGTTGAAAAACATTACCAATTTTGCAATGATGTTGTACATCGTGAATGGCTTCTAAAAATTTTTCATCTGTAAAGTTAGAAGTTTCATTACCAATGAGTTGAAAATTAAACGTTTGTTTTCTCATTTGTTCTAAAATCCTCAATAATTTAGTTTTTTGTGAGTTTTGGTGGTCTTGTAAATGCTCTACCAAAAAAATTTGGTTATGGAAATGGTCAAAAATTAAAAGGTTTTTAAAGAAGAAGTAGTTTACAAGTGGAAAACGATTATCTTGTTTTAGCTGAATTTTTTCAAACAAAGGAATTGCATCATAGGCAATGTAACCAAAAATTCCACTTAAAATAAAGTCTTCTTGATTTTCAGTTTCTACTTCAAAAGTATTTAGAAAATTTTGTATTAATTCCGATAAGGGTTTAGAACCCTCATATTTTGATCTTTGGATTTCTTTACCCTGCTGAAACTGATAGGAATTAGAAAATACTTTCAAATTGGAAATGGGTTCAAAAACAATATAAGAAAAACTATTTTCTTTAGATTTGTAATCAGAACTTTCTAAAAGAAAGCTGATAGGATACATTGCCCGTATTTTTTGATAAGCATCGACAGGAGTAATTTCATCTCCTAAAATTTTTGTTACGTGAACTTTATACTTTTCTTTTCTCATAAATTCATTAATGGGTTTAAAATAAAAAAAGCCTACTGGAAAACAGTAGGCACGCTAAAATTCGGTAATTATAACTAATAGCAATGGCTTCGCCTACTGTTGTAGTCGTTGAAATGCCACCATATAGTTAATACTAACGAACTTTTCATAATGCTTGCAAAAATAGCAAGTTTTTTTTGTATGTAAAAATTTTTGAAAAAATATTTAATGTAAGTTTTTGAAAATCAATTAAAAATTTTTATTAAGACTAACTGATAGCTTGCAAATGGTTGTAATATTTTTATGAAATTAAAACTTAAAATTTATCCTTTTAACCTTTCAAAAGCAGCTTTTTCTAAACTTTCTCTATGGTCTGGGTGAGCAATTTCTATCAAAGCTTTCATACGTTGTTGAATATTTTTGCCAAATAATTGTGCAATACCGAATTCTGTAACTACATAATGGACATGTGCACGTGTAGTGGTAACTGAAGCTCCTTGGTTTAAAAAGGGTACAATGCGTGAAACTCCTTTGTTGGTGGTTGAGGGTAATGCAATAATGGGTTTTCCACCTTGTGATAAAGATGCTCCTCTAATAAAATCCATTTGACCTCCAATTCCTGAAAATTGTTTCATTCCAATAGTGTCAGCAGCAACTTGTCCTAATAAATCAATTTCTATGGCGGAGTTTATCGCTACAACTTTTGGATTGGTTCTGATTACCGCATCATCGTTTACATAATTGGAATCTAATAAAACTACTGATGGATTATCATCAATAAAATCATAAACTTTTCTGGAGCCAATTACAAAACCCGCTACAACTTTTTGAGGATGTTTGTTTTTGAAAATACCATTCACCACTCCTTTTTCTACTAATGGAATTACACCATCAGAAAACATTTCAGTATGGATACCCAAATTTTTATGATTATGCAAACAAGCTAATGCTGCATTAGGAATGCCTCCAATTCCCATTTGCAAAGTTGCTCCGTCTTCTACTAAACTAGCACAATATTCTCCAATTTTTCTTTCTACATCAGTAGGCTCTGAAGATAAAACTTCGGGTAACTCTTCTTGGAATTCAATAGTTGCATCAAATTTGGAAATATGTACAAAACCATCACCATGGACTCTGGGCATTCTAGGGTTAATTTGAGCAATACAAACTTTTGCCATTTTTAAAGCGGTTAATGCTATATCTACAGAAACGCCTAAAGTACAATATCCGTGATTATCAGGAGGAGAAACCTGAAAAATGGCTACCTCTAATGGTAAAATACCAAAAGAAAAAAGTTCAGGAATTTCACTTAAAAACACAGGTACATAAGAGCCACGACCAGCTTGAATGGTTTTACGAATAGGTTCTGATACAAATAAAGAGTTAATAAGTACATTCCCATTCATAGCTGCTTGATTATAAGCAACTTCTCCGAAAGGGCATAAAGTAATTATATCAATATTTTTTAAATCTTGTTCTAAAATTACTTCATTTAAGACCGATCCTAAATATCTTGGATTCGCTGCAACGCCATGAACAAAAATTCTTTGCCCTGAACGTACATATTTTTTTAAAATTTCGTGTGCCATTTTGGTTTGAGTTTATTAATGCAATAATAGGAAATTTTTATTCTGATTGACAAGTTTAAAAAGAAAAAGCCTAAAAATTCTTTATTTTTGCAGTTCAAAAAACGGCTTTGATGAAACCCATTTTAGAATATATCCAACAATCGGTAAAAAATTATCCTCAAAATGTTGCTATTCAACAAAATGAAAGCTCTTTAACTTATCAACAAGTTTGGGAAAAAGCCGTTGTTATTGCAGAGGTATTAAAAAAGGAGTCTTCGCCTTGGATTGCGGTAAAAGTTTATAAATGTGTAGAAGTGTTACCGGCGTTGTTAGGCTGTTGGATAGCAGGTAAAGGCTACGTTCCTATTCACCCTTCTTACCCTACCGAAAGAGTTCAATTTATTTTGCAAGATTGCCAAACGCAAACTTTTGTCGACCCCCAAAATCAAACTATTACTCATGAAAATACTTGTATTCACTGGAAAAATCTCCAAGATTTTGAGGATATACTTTTATCTATATCTTACGAACTTAATAATCCTGCATATTTGTTATTCACTTCTGGCTCTACGGGCAAACCTAAAGGTGTTCCTATTTACCATAGCCAATTAGCAACCTTCGTTGATGCTATGATTTTACATCAACCCGTAGATTTTTCTCAAAAAGATAAGTTTTTACAAATGTTTGAATTTACTTTTGATTTATCGGTTTTCAGTACTTTTTTTCCTTTATGTTTCGGGGCATCTACGCATTTACTCCCCAATGAAGGAATTGCAGCATTCAATATTATTCAGATTTTAGAGGAACAACATATTACTATAGCTCTGATGGTGCCTTCGGTACTGAATTATTTAAAGCCTTATTTTGAGGAAATTGAGTTGCCATCTTTACGATATAATCTTTTTTGTGGCGAACCGCTAAAATGGAACATTTTAAAAGCGTGGAAAAAATGTCTTCCTAATGCTTACATAGAAAACGTTTATGGTCCTACGGAAGCGACCATTTTTGTAAGTTATTATGCTATTTCAGAAAAAACGGAACAAGAATGTTGGAACGATATTGTGCCTATTGGAAAAGCTTTACCCCATACACAGCTTTATTTGTTAGATGATGAATTGATTATTGCGGGAAACCAAGTAACTTATGGCTATTGGAATAACCCCCAAAAGTCCCAAGAAGTATTTTTTCAAAAAGATGGAACTTATCATTATAAAACAGGAGATATTTGTAAACTAAATGAAAATCAAGATTTTTTGTATTTGGAAAGAAAAGATTTTCAGGTCAAAATTGATGGTTACCGAGTAGAACTATCAGAAATTGAGAAAGTGGCTTATGATTTGTTACAAGAGGAAAGCGTTGCAGTAGCCGTTCTTAATACGCAAAATTCTTTTAGTTTACATTACTTTGTAAAAAAAGGAACGGATATCCCTCAACTTCAAAAACACTTTGAGAGGTATCTACCTCCTTATATGTTGCCTAAATATATTCATGAAATAGAGCAATTTCCTATTAATTTAAGTGGGAAATTAGACAGAAAACAATTAATGGAAATCGCAAAAACGTATGTATAAAAAAAATTATAAAATTGGTATTTTAGGGGGAGGACAATTGGGAAGAATGTTAATACAATCTTGTATTGATTTTAACGTCATTACTTATGTGATGGATCCAGATCCTAATGCACCTTGCAGCAAAATATGTCACGAATTTTTGAATGAAAATTTTCAAGATTATGATGCTGTAGTATATTTTGGAAAAAAGGTTGATGTTTTAACCATTGAGATTGAGCATGTTAATGTAGATGCTTTGTTTGAGTTGCAAGAGAGGGGAATAAAAGTATATCCCCAGCCCGAAATTGTTCAAATGGTTCAGGATAAAGGGGTTCAAAAAAAGTTTTTTCAGAATCAAGGATATCCAACGGCTTCTTTTGAACTATTAGGGAATCCACAGGAGGAAATAAAATTATATCAAGATTTTTTACCAGCATTTTTAAAATTAAGAAAAGGAGGTTATGATGGTAGAGGCGTTATTAAATTAGAGAATTTACCATCTGATGTTTCAACGATTTTTAAAGAACCGTCTGTATTAGAGAAAAAAATTACCTGTAAAAAAGAATTAGCGGTCATTGTTGCGAGAAATATTTTTGATGAAATTGCAGTTTATCCTGCGGTGGAAACGGTTTTTCACCCTGAACATCATTTGGTAGATTATTTAATTTCCCCTGCCGCAATTACTGAAAGCATCGCTAAACAAGCTGAAGAAATTTGTATTCATTTAGCTAAAACTCTGAATTTAGTGGGCATAATGGCAGTAGAGTTCTTTTTGGATAACAACGAAAATTTATATATCAATGAAATTGCTCCTAGACCCCATAATTCAGGACATCAAAGCATGGAAGCTAACGATTGTTCTCAATTTGAGATGTTATTAAGGGCGATTTCAGGCTTACCCTTAGGCTCTACAAAAATTCTCATGCCTTCGGTAATGATTAATGTTTTGGGAGAACCTGAATATACAGGAACGGCAGTTTACCAAGGTTTAAGTGAGGTTCTGCAACAAGAAGGAGTGTATTTGCACTTATATGGGAAACTTATTACTAAACCTTACCGCAAAATGGGACATATTACTGTAACTGATGCATCATTGATTAAAGCTATAGAAAAAGCAATGTCTGTAAAAAGTTTATTAAAAGTAATCGCTTAATGATTTGCTAATAATATTAAGAAAGATTTACCTGAGGGATTTAAGCAATCTAATAGTAAAACTCTTAACATTCCTCAGGCTTAATCATGGTTTGAAATTCAAATATTTCTATTAATTTTTCATTTCAAAACCTTATTAATCCGTTCCTAACAATCTATTTTTATTCAGAATAATTTTCATTGAACTTTGCGGAATATAGTTTTGTTTTGTGAAAATGTTACGATTATTTTCGGTTCTTCTTTTGCTTACTTATTCTGTAAATGCCCAAAAAGTATTGACCTTAGAACAGTGTATTCAATTAGCATTAGAAAGAAATTTACAAATTCAGCAGGCACAGGTTACGAAGGATATTGCCAAAGTAAATTTTGACCAAACCAAGTATAATTACCTCCCTGATTTAAGTGGTTCTTTAAATTGGACAAGAACTTTTGGTACATCATTTGACCAAATTACTTTCCAAAGAATTCAGCGTTCCTCCACCTTTTCAACACCGCGTGTTAATCTATTTTGGACAGTTTTTTCTGGTTTTGCAAATCATTACACAAGGAAACAACAATTTTATAATTATGCAGCTTCTGAGCAGGCAATTGAAGTTACCAAAAATACAGTTCTTATGAATGTTTTTGGAACTTATTTATTAATTATTTTTGATTCAGAAAATTTGAAAGTAGCCGAAAAACGATTAGAGTCTTTAAATAAACAATTAGAAAAAATGACCGCTTTGGTTGATGCGGGTTTAAGAAACTCAAATGAAGTCTTAAATTTGAATGCTCAAATTGCTAATGAAAAATTGAATATTGTCAATTTACAAAATCAATTAAAAAAAGATAAACTGACTTTGCTTCAATTGATTGAAGAAAATAACATTAATGGAGATTTTGTTTTTCCTCCGCTTCCTGAATTAGACATGAACCAAAAATTACCCAATTTAGAAGAATTGATTCAAAAGGCTATTCAAAATTTACCCGAAATGAAACAAGCCAATATGAGATTAGAATCTAATAAATTCGCTAAAAAATTAAGTTTTGCTAATCGTTTACCTAGTATTAGTATGAATGGTGGTTTAGGTTCTTCTTATTCCTCTAATGGTGGTATTGCAGAATTTGACCCCTTAACTTTTCGTTTTTTAGGAAGAAGAAGAACTTCTTATTTTGAACAAGTGGAAGATAATTTTAATCAAAATATTGGAATAACTTTGAATGTACCAATATTTTCCCGTTGGCAAAATATTAGAGCTTTTAAGATCGCTGAATTGAATATCAAAAATGCTGAAATTGAAGTAGAAAGCACAAAAAATACCATAACCAAGCAAGTTCAACAGGCTTATTTAGATGCTATTAATGCTCAAAATCGTTATTATGCAGTCGAAGAACAACTCAAAGCTTTATCTGCGGCTTATGAATTTGCAGAACAACGTTACAATGCTGGTAGTGTAGATTTTTATACATTTTATGAAACTTTTGGTTCAAAATATAAAGCTGAATCGGATTTAATACAAGCAAAATACGAATTTTGGTTACGTTTAAAAATTTTAGAAGTTTATCAAGGTAAAAATATAATAACATTGTAAAAAATATGAAAAAGAATAATCCTCTAAAAAAATATGGAATTATATTAGTAATTTTATTGTCTTTAACTTTTCTTACAAAATGGTTAGGTTTTTGGGGTAAAGAAAAAGTTACAACCGTAGAAATTGCTAAATCTGTAAGAAAAACCTTAGTTTCTAAAGTATCCGAATCGGGTACCATTCAACCAGTTACAGAACTTTCTGTTGCACCCGATGTATCTGGTGAAATTATTCAAATTACAGTAAAAGAAGGTGATTTTGTAAGAAAGGGGCAATTATTATTTGTGATTAAACCGGATAATTATCAAGCACTTTTAGAACAAGCTCAAGCAAGTTTAAATGCTGCTAAATCAGATTATGAAAATGCTCTTTCTAATGTTACTCAATCAGAAACCAATTTAGTTCAAGATTCTGTGGATTATTTCAGAATCAAAGGTTTATATGACAAAAAAGTAGTATCCCAAACCGAATACGAAGCCGCAAAACTTAAATATCAAATTTCAAAATCTAGATTAGAAGCCAATAAAAAGCTAGCTCAAGCTGCCTTTTATCGTGTAGAAAGTGCAAACGCTTCTTTAAAACAAGCCAAAGAAAATCTTCAAAGAACTAGCGTGTTTTCTACTATGAATGGTTTTGTTACCAAATTACCAGTTACTAAAGGTCAGAGAGTAGTGGGTACTGGCCAAATGCAAGGAACTGAAGTAATGAAAATTGCTGATTTGTCTCAAATGGAAGTTAAAGTAGAAATCAATGAAAACGATGTAGTAAATATTACTATCGGAGATTCAGCTTTGGTAGAAGTTGATGCTTTTCCAGAGAAAAAATTTAGAGGATATGTAAAAGATATTGCCTATTCTGCATCTCAAAATGCAGTTGGAACTACTGACCAAATTACCAATTTTACTGTTAAAATTTTGATTGACGCCAGTAGTTATCAAGATGTACCTGATCTAAAACATTTGATTCCGGGTCCCGGTCAAAGTCCTTTTCGTCCAGGAATGTCTGCGTATGTGAGTATTTACACAGATAAAAAAGAAAACGTAGTATCGGTGCCAATCCAAGCGGTAACCATTGACTTAAACAAGAAAAAAGAAAATTCTAAAGCTCAAGAAATTGTATATCGTTACAATAACAATCAAGTATTTAAAACACCCGTAAAAACAGGTATTAGTGATGATGAATTTATTGAAATTGTCAATGGTTTACAAGAGAATGAAGAAATTGTTGTAGGTCCTTACATAGTTGTTTCCAAAGAATTAAAAGACAGTATGAAAGTGGTTTCAAAACCTGCAGAATTTACAAAATCTCAAGAAGTTAAATCTAAAACTAAAAATATAGAAGATTAAGGATTTGTTTTACTTAGTTCATTACCCTTTTCAAAGTGTAATGAACTAAGTAAAACTGTACAATTCAATAAAATAATCTTAATTCATTAATTCATTATAGGCAATCCAAGCCATTAATCCCGTAGAGGTTTTGAGAGCATCTTCATCAATATTAAACTGAGGGGTATGTAAACCAAATTGAGTTTTTTTGATTTCATTGCCTGTTCCTAAACGGTAAAAACAACCGGGAATTTCATGAGTATAATATGCAAAATCCTCTGCCGCTGTCCATAAGTCTAAGTCTAAAACTTGATTTTCTCCTACATAATTGACTATCCAACTTTTGGTTAAACTGGTAAGTTTTTCGTCATTAAAAAGAACGGGATAACCTCTAACAATGTTCAAATCTGCTTTAGCACCAAATGCTTCTACAGTTTGATGAACAATTTTAGTAATCCATTCATGAGCTTCTGCTCTCCATTTTTCGTTAAAGGTTCTAAAAGTACCTTCTAAATACACAGTTTCAGGAATAATATTGGTAGCACCGTTGGCAATACATTTACCAAAAGTTAATACTGATGGAATACGGGGGTCTGCTTTTCTACTAACAATTTGTTGAAGGGTTGTAATTAGTTGAGCAGCAATAGCTAAGGGGTCTATTGTGGTATGGGGTTGAGCACCATGCCCTCCTTTACCATGAATGGTTAAATAAATTTCATCTGCAGAAGCCATATACATTCCAGAACGAACCCCAATTTTTCCTGTTGGAATATTAGGAGAAACATGTTGCCCAAAAATGCTATGTACATCTGGATTTTTTAATACCCCTTCTTTAATCATCACAGATGCACCACCCGGAGTTTTTTCTTCAGAAGGTTGAAATATCAATTTTATTGTTCCATGTAAATGTTCTTTCATTTCATTGAGAATTTCAGCAGTACCCAATAAAGAAGCTGTATGAGCATCATGACCACAAGCATGCATTTTACCATCATTTTGGGATTTATAATCCACATTATTGACTTCACAAATAGGAAGAGCATCCATATCAGCTCTTAATGCAATAATTTTCCCTTGCTTTTTTCCTTCAATAATACCCACAACACCCGTTTTTGCAATTCCTTTTTGGTAAGGGATGCCCAATAAATCTAATTGTTTTTGAACAAACTCTGAAGTTTGGTATTCTTCAAATGCTAATTCAGGATTTTGATGCAAATAACGTCTATTTTCAACTACTTTTGGAAAAATTTCCTCAGATTTTTTTTGTATGCTTTCTAATATGTTCATTTTGGAATAACTATTTAAACTTTATACTTGCTTGTAAAGCTTCAGCAGAACGAATGTAGGTATCATAAGTAGATTCTTGAGCTGTAAAAATCAATTGATAGAGTATTTTATCTTTATACCAAGTCCATTCTTTCCATTTTAACCTTATACCTTCCATTTCGCCTTTATAAACAATAATATGAATAGGCACTCCTGCTTTTTTAGTAATTCTGCTTTCTAATATTTCAGATCTAAAAATTTGATTTTTAACTTCTTCTTCTTTAATTCTTTGATAACTATCCAAATTATGAATGGGTTGGTCGGTGATAGAAGTGGTAGTCATTACAATAGTTTCTCTCATAGGTAAACCTTGTCCTGAAGGTCGTAAATATGCAATAAAATCTTCAAAAGGTTTATCTAATTCAACTTGCCAATGGTTGAGGTACTGAAGCTCATAATTGGCATTTTTATAAACTTTCCATTCTTTAATATTTTCTTTGTTTTGAGAATAACCCCAACTCCAAAGAATAACCACAAAGTAAACCCAATTTTTCATAATTTAAAGACTTTTCAAATCATGTGCCATTTGTTGATTCCAGTCAATAAATAATTGATTTTCTATATTTTGAGCTTCAATTTTCCAAGTTTCTGCTACATTTCCAAATCTTTCCAAGGATTTATTCATCTCTTCTAAATGCCCAATTTCTTCTGAAATAATAGATTTTACGGAAATTTTCACTTGGTTTTCTTCAAGCATTTTTTGATAAAATGGATATAGACTATCAGCTCTTTGTTCTATTCCATAGGTAACTAATAAATATGCCGCAAATTTTTTATCATGAGAACTTAAATCAAATTTTTTGAGCAATCTATTAATGCTTATATCCAAACGATGCAAATATTGTTTAGATTGAATCGGAGCTAATAAATATTGAGGAGTATAATCAGGATTTTCATTGGGTAATATTTTGTGGGAAAGTCTTTTTAAATAATACCCATGTCGTGCTTCTTCGGCAGCATGTTTTAAAATCATTTCATCAATGTGCTCACTATGTTGAGTAGTCATAATTTTAAAAGAACCAATGTGTTCCATATAACTTAAAGTATTTAAAAACTTGGCATGAAGTTTTATATTTGGAACAATGGTCTGTAGATTTTCTTGAAACAATTCTAATGTATTCATAATCAACCTGCAATAATGACTTCAAACATTTTTTGATGTTCTAAAAAACCTTCTAACTTATCACCGGGTGAAACTTTACCTACACCAGCAGGTGTGCCTGTATAAATCAAATCACCAGTTTTAATGACAAAATATTGAGAAACATGCTCAATAATACTGACTATAGGGAAAATCATGTTTTTTGTATGTCCAATTTGGCGGACTTCACCATTAACTTTTAACGTAAAATGAACATCTTGAATATCACGAAAGTTCTCAAACGGAATAAAAATATCAGAACATAAAGCAGAATTATTAAAGGCTTTGGCTTTTTCCCAGGGTAAACCTTTCTTTTTTAGATCATTTTGCAAATCACGAGCTGTAAAATCTATTCCTAGACTTACGCTATCTATATAAGTATGAGCAAATTTAGGTTGTATAAACTTTCCTTGACGTCCAATTCTTAAGACTAATTCACACTCATAGTGAATATCATTCGAAAAAGGAGGTATCCAAAATTTTTCTCCATTTTTCATTAAAGCAGTATCGGGTTTTAAAAATACTACGGGTTCTTCAGGAACTGCATTTTGCAATTCTTGTGCATGTTCTACGTAATTTCTACCTATACAAATAATTTTCATTGTTTTAATTTAGAATCCAATAAATAACCACACTCGTTGTTAATATCTTCGGCAATATTCAAAATTTTTGTAATTTTATCTGTATGTTCTCTATAGGCTAAAATCATTTTTTTGAGTTTCTCATCAACTTTTTCAAGTACTAAAAGTTCACCATAGCGAGTAAATACTGCCATTAAATCATAAGAAAAGGGTTGCCATTTAATATACAAATCTTTTAATTTAGTGAGTTCTTTATCCACATATTTACGAATATTATATACTGAATCACGTGCTTCGTAACGATATTGTTCTACTTTTTTAGGGCTTCTCAATAAATCAGACCATTGAGCTAAAATTTTTTGATGATGTTCAACAGTAATCAAAATTTTATCTAGAGGAGCTTTTTGTTGTTCAATAAGCTGGATAATAGCATCTTGTTTTTCTTGAAAACTTGTTATGTTTTTATCACGTTCTTGCTTGGGTTTGGTTTTTGTTGTATCCTGCTGAGCATATAGGCTTTGTAAACTCATCAAAAACATGATTCCCATGATATATCTAAACCAATTCATTTTTTTCTGCAAAAGTAAGGATTTTTTAAGTTTGTAAATCAATTAGCACAAATTCACATTAAAAATGGCATCAAAAAATCGCAGCACCAAGCGCCAAACCGTTAGTGGAAAGGCTATGATGACACTACCCGACAAAAAAATCATTTTTTTTCAAATTTTATATTTTAGAATTTGCTTAAATAAAAAAACAAAATATATCTTTGTAATATGGATAATAATTCTTGCATACGACAACAGGCGGACATTAATCAAATAAACCGTTGTAAAGACCGAGTTTCAGAACTCAGCGGCTCGTTTGACTATTTATCAAAAGGACTTGAATTGGCAGGTAACAACGTAAGACTGAAAATTCTCTTTCTGCTTTATGAAGAAAAACGACTTTGCGTTTGTGATATCAGTGACATTCTCGGTATGACGATTTCGGCAGTTTCTCAACATCTACGAAAACTCAAAGACAGAAAACTAATTGAAACCGAACGAGAAGCACAAACCATTTTTTACTCATTGACAAAAGAGTATGAAAAAATATTGAAACCGATTTTCAAAATACTTGACGACAACAAAATTTTAGAAACAATATGAAAACCGACAACAAACTAATCGGAGTAGGAATTTTAACAGCTATTGCTGCGTCATTGTGTTGCATAACGCCTGTCTTGGCACTCATTGCAGGGACAAGCGGACTTGCATCAACTTTTTCTTGGCTTGAACCATTCCGACCGTATTTTATCGGCTTGACAATCTTGGTGCTTGGTTTTGCTTGGTATCAAAAATTGAAACCTAAAAAGCAAATCAACTGCAACTGTGAAACAGAAGAAAAACCCAAATTCATTCATTCAAAAATGTTTTTAGGAATCGTTACAGCGTTTGCAATTATTATGCTTGCCTTTCCATACTATTCAAGCATTTTCTACCCAAAGACCGAAAAGCAAATCATAGTGGTTGACAAAGCCAACATCCAAAAAGTAGAGTTTACAATCAGTGGTATGACTTGTGCAAGTTGCGAAGAACATGTCAATCACGAAGTAAACAAATTACCAGGAATAATAAATTGTAATGCTTCTTACGAAAAGGGAAATGCAATCGTGGAGTTTGACAATTCCCAAACTAACATTGCAGACATTGAAAAAGCAATTAACTCAACAGGATATTCTGTAACCAACAAAAAAGAAAAATAAAATGGAAGTAATATTACAATCAACCATCACTTGTCCTAACTGTGGACACAAAAAAGAAGAAACAATGCCGACAGACGCTTGTCAGTATTTTTACGAATGTGAAAAATGTAAGAAAGTTTTAAAACCCAAACAGGGAGACTGTTGCGTTTATTGTAGCTATGGGACAGAAAAATGTCCACCAACACAAGCCGGAACAAATTGCTGTAAATGACAATAGAAAACCGAACCCCTAACACACGTTTGCCGCAAGCGGGGGGACGTACAAACTTGGAGTCTTGTGTATTCTTCCAATTTTGTGCTGGGTTGAAAGTCAGTTCCTAGCAAACGCATCTTTGCCCCGAAATACTTCACGAAATTAAAATTAGAAAAAAGTTTTGCAAAAAAGAAAAATATTGTGTACAATTGCGACGTTAGAATAACCTATAAATCATAACATTAACATAACTAAAATGAAAAAAATAATTTTAATAACATTACTAGTTTTGACTTTTATTCAAATCGGATTTGCTCAAATGAACTTTGATAAAACTAAATTAGACAACTATTTCAACACGCTTGAAAAAAACAACAAATTCATGGGAAGTGTTGCCGTATCAAAAAACGGAAAACTTATCTACACAAAAGCAATCGGCTTTGCAGACGTTGAAAATAACGTAAAAGCAACCGAAAATTCAAAATACAGAATTGGCTCAATTACCAAATCATTTACAGCAGTTTTGGTTCTAAAAGCAGTTGAGCAAAAAAAGTTAGACCTTAATCAGACGATTGACAAATGGTTTCCAACTATTAAAAATGCTAATCAGATAACAATAAAACATTTGCTTAATCATAGAAGCGGAATTCACAACTTTACCGACAATGAAGACTATTTGACTTGGTACACACAACCCAAGACAGAAAAAGAAATGATTGAAATTATTACAAAAGGCGGAAGCGACTTTGCCCCTGACAGTAAAGCAGAGTACAGCAATTCAAATTATGTACTTTTGGCATATATACTTGAAAAAACTTTTAAAAAATCATATTCTGAATTACTGCAAGAATTTATCGTTAAACCCCTTGGCTTGACGAACACTTATGTTTTTGGTAAAATCAATACTACTAACAACGAGTGTAAATCATACCGCTATCTTGGAACTTGGAAAGTAGAACCTGAAACAGATTTTACTATTCCATTAGGTGCAGGTGCAATAGCTTCCACACCAACTGACCTAACAAAATTTGCAGATGCTTTGTTTGGCGGTAAACTTTTGACCAATCAAAGCCTTGAAATAATGAAAAGTATTAAAGATGGTTATGGAATGGGTTTGTTTAAAATTTCTTTCTATAAAAATATCGGTTATGGGCATCAAGGCGAAATTGATGGTTTTAGCTCAATTTATATACATTTCCCAGAAGACAATATTTCGTATGTTTTGTCTTCAAATGGAACCAATATGGTTATCAATGACATTTCTATTATAGTGTTAAGTGCAGTATACAACAGACCTTATGAAATTCCAGAATTTAAGACTATTATTTTAACCTCAGAAGAATTAGACAAGTATGTAGGCGTTTATTTTTCGCAAGAAGTTCCTTTGAAAATTACCATTACAAAAGAAGGCAATACTTTAATTGCACAAGGGACAGGACAGCCCGCTTTTCCACTTGAAGCAACCGACAAAGACAAATTTAAGTTTGACCAAGCTGGATTAAAACTTGAATTTAATACAATAGACAAAACAATGATATTATTTCAAGGTGGTAAACAATTTAAATTCACCAAAGAATAAATAAAAATAGCATATAACACATGTAACCGTTGCAAAACTACTTTCTTGATAATTAAAATGATTAACTTTGTAGAAGTGGTAACAACTCAATGAAATGAAAGAAGTAAATTCCAATAAATTACCTTTTCTACAAGCACAAGTTTTGCAGCAAATTTTTATGGATTCTTACGAAAATAAACAGACCTCTTTTGAAGGACTATCTGAACTAACAGGTTACCCCAAGGATAGCAAAATTTTAAAGGATGCAATACATTCATTATTTAAGAAGGGATTTTTGAAGGGAGAGTTGGGAAACATTACTATTCCCAGTCGCTCAAAAAAGATAATGGAAAATTTCATAAAACGGAATGATTATAAGCACAAAAAGTTTTCTGATGAACTCTTAAAATTCTTTAAGAACGGAGTTTCAAATAATTCGTTATTTGAATTGAATCCAACAATCAGCGAGTTAAATAAATTAGGAGTAGTTCATAAATGGTATGATTATTTGGAAGATTTTCCGTATCAACTAATTGAGGAAAAAATTAAAGAATATAACTTAAAGCCCAATTCATTAATTGCTGAGCCTTTTGCAGGTAGTGGAACAACTTTAATTGCCGCAAATTTATTTCACTGTAATGCAATAGGTTTTGATGCAAATCCTTTAATGACATTTATTTTGGAAGTTAAAACTACCTGGGATATTGATTTAAAATTGTTTAAGCAAACAGTAATAGATATTTCCGAACAATTTGTTAATCAGATAAAAAACTATGACGAATTAGAACTGAAAAAAGGATTCTTGGAACGTATGCCCAAAAAAGAATTAAATCAATGGTTAAGTATCAGTTTGCAAAAAGAAGTTAATTTATTAAAAAACTTGATTGATAAAGTTGAGAACATCAAAATTAAAAACCTTCTATTACTTACAATGTCAAAATCTTGTTTTGATGCCTCTTATGTTTCACTATGTCCTGGAACTACTTTTTATCCGTTTCGTGAAAAAGAAGAATTTTGGGACATTTTTACTAAAAAAGTAATCCAAATATATAAAGATTTACAGGCAATTCAAAAATACGATAATTATGGAACATCAAAATTGATAAATGATACTTGTTTGAATGCAAGTCAATATATTGAAAAAGAAACCATCGATTTTATCATAACTTCACCACCCTATCCAAACGATTTAGAATATACAAGACAAACAAGATTGGAATTATACCTACTTGATTTTGTCAAAGATATGAACGATGTTCAACAAATTAAGCGAAAGATGGTGAAAGGTAGCACAAAATTAATTTTCAAAGAAAGTAATTCCGAAAATTTTATAACTCAATTCAAGACTATACAATTAGTTTCCGACAAAATTTATGAACGAACCAAAGATAAAAATTGGGGATTTGATTATCCGAGAATGGTACGAGAATATTTTGGTGATATGTATTTGTGTATGAAAGAATTTTACGAATTATTAAAACCTAATGCAAGTTTTTTACAAGTAGTTGGCGACCAAACAATAAAAGGCGTTTACATTCCTGTTTGTGATATATTAATAGAAATGGCACAAGAAATAGGTTACAGAAATTGCAAAAAAGAACTTTTTAGAATACGTCGTAGTACAGGACACAACATAGCATTACCCGAAGAAATTGTAATTATAAAAAAATGAGCAAGATGAATTCAAATCTATAAACGAAGTTTTCGGTTTTCCTGTTGAAAAACAGACAAAACAAGCAGTGCAAAATAATTAAGAAACATTTTTGCAGATTTTTAAACGCAAAATGTGATAAACAAAGTAGAACAATACCCTATCCAATGGGCGTTTGTTCTGTAAATCATAGTAATAAAAAGCCGATTATTTGTCCACACAGATTTTTAGAAAACAATTTGGTATTTCACGATGTCACTAAAAGTGCCTTTGGTTCAGTTAATAACGTTTTACTATTTTCAGAAGTGAAACTAAACAATGTAGGTAGTTTTGATTTTATTTTAGTTAAACACAAACCGATTAGCAGTAAAATAGATGATTTTTGTATAGTTGAATTTCAATCCGATAGCACAACAGGAACAGGTAACTGACAAAATTTTATTTGTTTCGTCAAATGATAAAAATTTATTTACTATCTTTGCATAGTTTTGCAGTAGACATTTGGCTCAATGAAGGGTGAAGTGTTTAACTCAAGTGCAGTGCTTGTATACAAGTTTGTGCTTGGTTGATAGTGAAGTACCCCCAAACCCGCCCGAGCGAAAAGCCCGAAAAACGTTGGCAGAAATGGCAAAAACGACACAGCAATCGTCTGGCAATAGGTTAAAAATTGATAATTATTGAACAGTCTATCCGACATTTTGACTAAATTTGAACGATATAAAATTTTAATTTAAAGCGACATGAATACTCATCATAAAATAATAAACGGAGACAGTAGACAGATGTCTGAATTACTGGACAATTCAGTCCATTTGGTAATCACTTCGCCACCCTATTGGCAATTAAAAGACTACGGAACAGACAATCAAATAGGATTTCACGACAGTTACGAAAGTTATATCAACAACCTTAATTTAGTTTGGAAAGAATGTTATCGTGTATTGCACAACGGTTGCAGGCTGTGTATTAATATTGGTGACCAGTTCGCAAGAGCAGTTTATTACGGGCGATATAAAGTAATTCCAATTCGTGAAGAAATTATCAAATTCTGCGAAAACATAGGCTTTGATTATATGGGAGCTATTATTTGGCAGAAATTAACAACAAGCAACACAACAGGGGGTGGCGTTCAAATGGGTTCATATCCCTATCCGAGAAACGGAATTTTAAAATTGGACTATGAGTTTATTCTTGTTTTCAAAAAATTAGGCGACAGTCCTAAACCAACCAAAGAGCAGAAAGAAATTTCCAAAATGACTGCCGAAGAATGGAACACATATTTTGCAGGTCATTGGAATTTCCCGGGAACAAGACAAAGCGGACACATCGCAATGTTCCCGGAAGAATTGCCAAGGCGACTAATCAAAATGTTTTCTTTCATTGGAGAAACAGTTCTTGACCCATTTGCAGGAAGCGGAACAACAGCATTGGCAGCTAAAAACACAGACAGAAATTCGGTTGGATATGAAATCAATCCTGAATTTATCCCAATCATCAAAGAAAAATTGGAAGTTCATCAGAAGGACTTGAATGGAACAACTTATGAATTTTTGGAACAAAAACGGATAAAAACCAACTTTGAAAAAGAAATTCAAAAACTGCCTTATATTTTCAAAGACCCACATACACTTGACAAAAAAATTGATATAAAGAAACTTCAATTTGGCTCCAAAATTGATAAAAACAGTTCAACGAAACGAGAAGAATTATTTACAGTAAAAGAAGTTATCAGCCCCGAAAAAATTCGGTTAGGTAACGATTTAACCATAAAACTTCTTGGTGTTAAAGAAGACCCGAAAATTAACGGCAAAGCAACTGCATTTCTGATTGAAAAAACAAAAGGTAAACGCGTGTTTCTGAAATACGACAACCTCAAGCTCGATAGTGAAAACAATTTGCTTTGCTATCTCTACCTTGAAAATAAGACATTTATCAATGCTCATTTAATCAAAAATGGTTTGGTGCAAGTGGACACCGATATTGATTTCAAATACAAAGAAAAATTTTTAAAACTCTTGAAACAACAAAATGGCTAAAAAAACAATAAAGCGATATTCCAAAGAATTTGGTAAAAAGGAGAAGGTTCTCAATTATGCAACACAAACCTATCAGCTTTCCAGACCGAACAAAGTTGGTGCAGTAATGGCTCTCATCCGAGAATGTCAACCGAAAACTATTGAAGAATGGGAAAAATGGTATTTTGAAAATGCAACTACTGATGGTAAAACCCAAACCAAAATAACTAAAGAAAGTCTTGAAGAACTTGGAGAAAGGCTTTATGTAAAAATTAAAGAAATTGTTATTCCTGAATGGTCAGAAGCCTTTAATCAACTAACATTACAGGATTGTATTGACTACATATACAATCTTACAATCTACAGAACTTTTGATGGGTTTATTAGGGAAAAATCAGTAATTGAAGATAATCTTGCAAAGACATTTCCGAATGTAAAATTCGAAGAAAGCGACCCGGAACTTGACCACGCAGGAGACATTGATTACCTTGCCTGGGTTGGAGAAAAAGCATTTGGCATACAAATAAAGCCCGTAACAGCAAAAGCAAATTTCGGCAATTACTCTGCAACCGAAAGAATGAAAGCAAGTTTTAAAGAATTCACCAAAAAGTTTGGGGGGGAAGTATTTGTAGTTTTCAGCATAGACGATAAGATAAAAAACGAAGAAGTTATAGAACAGATAGCTCAAGAAATTAAAAGGCTAATGAAGTGAGAAAAAGAGCCACATCCGCCAACAGCCCTTTGACGCAATGGGGACAGACGTGTTTAATTCAAGTGCAGTGCTTGTATACAAGTTTGTGCTGGGTGGATAGTGAAGTACTCCGGAATCGCAAACATCGGCAAGCGGCGAAGCGTTATAAGCGATTTTAAAAAGAAGACAATGGCGAAACAGATAGCAAAGAAAACCACTAAAGTGCCAACCCCAAAAAAGGTTGACGAACAGACTGCAAAAAAATCTTTTAAGAAAACTACAACTAAGACTGAAAAAGCTAAGCCGACTGTTAAAGTTAAAAAAGTAGTGGTTGCTGACACCCCAACAGTGATTAAAAAGACTTTTGAGAAAATTAATTTAATCTCTCATAAAATCACTGAACCCAACGAACATCCGACAAAGATTAAACCCAACAAATTAAGCATATCCGAAATCAACGGAATTGGTGGAAAAACGTACTTAAAATTTCGTTCAGTAGGTATTAAAACAGTTGAAGAATTTGTTAATGCAGGAGTTTCAAAAATTTCACAAGTATTAGGTTGGACAGAAAAAGGCGGACTTCCTCTTTATTTAAGAGGTCTTGCGCTTTATCAGAACAGAGTAATTAAAATAAAAGCTCCGAAAAATATTTCTCAAAATCCAATCTACTTAGACATCGAAACCGACTTTTTTCAAAGTATAGTTTGGATGATTGGTATTTATATTACTAAGTCCAACGAATTCATACAATTGGTTGCTGACAGCCCCAAAGATGAACCCAAAATAATAAAGCAATGCTTGGAAATTCTATCAGACCATCCAAACGAACCTGTTATTTCCTATTCGGGTTCACGTTTTGATGAAAGAGTTTTAAGAAAAAGATTTGATGAAGAAAAATTAAAACATAACCATTTAATATTTGACGACATTTTGCTTGACATTAAAGCTTCTTTAGCCTTTCCTATCAAATCCTATACACTTGGTGACTTGGGAGAATTTTATGGTTATAATTTTAAGCATCCAAATATGGACGGATATCAAGTTGCAATGCTTTATGCACAATACGCAAATGACTTAAAGAAATTTAGAGGCTATGACCAACTTTGCGATTATAACGAAGATGACATTAAAGCAATGGCAACTGTTGTTGAACAAATTTATCTAAAATAATGGCAAAAAGACTAAAACTTTCAGAACTCGTAAACGAAATAAACGATGCAATTCAAAAACAGATTGCCGGTGATACATTTTGGATAACTGCAAAAATAACCGACGTCAAAAAACAAACTGACAAGCGTTGGTACTTTTTTAAGTTCATTAAAAAGGAAGGTCATTTAATTACTGCTGAAATTAAAGGCGTTTTTTGGGCAAACACTTTTCATAATGTTGAAAAATTGAGAAACTATCAGGATAACCATTTGCCAATGGACTGGATATAACTTGCAATGTAAGAGTTCGTTTTCATAAACGATATGGAATAGATTCAGAAGTATTGGGAAATGCCCATACGTATTCATTAGGTAAATTAGAACTTAAAAAGCAACAAACACTCGACCGTGTTTTCTATAAAGCAAGTAAAAGATAAAAAAATTAAGAAAATGTGTTTGCATTACTTTTTTTGTTTCCTATTTTTCTTTGAGAATAGTATGGGATTTGATAACGCATTTGACTTTTTCAACCATACCATTCATTTACGGAGTATTGGGTTATTGTTTGTTGTCCAATGGGTCGCTTTGTAATGTTATAATGCCCGCTAACGTTTTCGGGCTTTGCGTTCGGGCGGGTTTGGGGGTACCTCAATATTAACTAAGATAACGTTGATAGAATTAACCACGTCACCCGCCATTGAGCCAAACGTCTTTTGGATTTTTCTTTTACAAGACTACAGTTTAAGGCGGGAATTAGGAATAAGAACACCTTTTGAAGCAGTAGAAAAATGGTTTGAATGAAAA
>CAZBPK010000008.1:0-37552 GCA_964493765.1 uncultured Bacteroidia bacterium
GTACCATTATAAGTTATTGGAATACAGTTATAAACGGAAATAAAAAAATGACCACGCATAGAATCCCCTCTCACAAAAAAAGGAATACAATAACTATAAGCACTAAAAAAATGACCGCTCATAGAGTCCCCTTTAAAGCTCAATCTTTGATTAAGGGTATCACAATAGTAATTGGCTAGAGACGAAAAACCACTTCCTATCCCTGAACTTGTATATTTAACACTATCCGCGCAGGGCAAAAAACTACTAAAAAAATGACCACTCATAGAGTCCCCTTTAAAGCTCAATCTTTGATTAAGGGTATCACAATAATAATTGGCTTGAGACGAAAAGCCACTTCCTATCCCTGAAGATTGAAAAGACAAAAGTTCTGCGGAGCAGTAGATAACGTTCTGGTAGTCAAACCCACTGGATTCTCCGCCTTGGTAGGGCTGTGCATAAACATATACCACCAGCCCCCAAAAGCAAAGCAATATCGTTCTCATACGCCACCCCCTAACTAACGGCATCCTCTGCCTCCTACGGTAGGATTTCTCCCTCCATCATTCCAGAAATAATTTGATCTATTGGAGACTCTAAGGAGAGCTGCACCAGCATCATAGGCACCTCCCCTTAATGCATATCCTAGAGTAGTCGCAGAGGTACTAGGCCAGTTAGCAGTATTCGCGAAGCCTGCTGTGGGTGCAGAAGTCAAACTACCATCGCCATTCAAACCTGTAAAAGACCTTCCTTCTACTTGAGATATATTCACACAAAGTTCCCATACATTACCCGACAATTCCATGACTCCATAATAACCAGCTCCTGCTTGCAAGCGATTAGATGTAGGAGTAGCTGCGAATCCTGAACGCATAGGTCCGATGACTACATCATTATTAAAATTAGCAATTCCACTGCCTGCGGGAGGTAAATTGGTATTGGTTTCCGTATTGGTACCATCAGCAGTAATGGCATTACAATCGAAAATAGCCCCTGTACCCCAAGCATATTCCCCTGCTACTGGAACATTAGGACCCCTACAAATTTTTTCATATTCCGTTTCGGTCATAGGTCTTAAAGCAGCCCAGTCTAAATAAGCCAATAAATCGTACCAACTTAACATTCCCATCGCACGATGAGGAAAGTTAGTAGTAAAATTAGGCCATGCCCCACCTATGTTGATACGGTTAGCATTATAAATAAAACCTCTATTAGCCGCTTGGTCGGAAGATAAAGTATTCAAAAAAGCTACATATTGTGCTTGGGTAATTTCATATTTCATGACATAAAAGCTATCATAGCCCACAGGAAAAGGCGCTGGAATATCAGCAGGTAAAGTCCCTGGGCTAGGATTACAATAAATCTGCCCTGCCGCAGCCCCCCTCGTAATAGCATTATCATTGGTAACTAAAAAAGGACTACTCGTGCCACCATTAGTAATGGTATAAGTAGAAGTCCCATCTCCTAAATAAAAAGAAGCTGTAGGAATATAGACCATCTCTATACCAAAAACCTGAAAATCATAGCTAGCCCCTGGTCCAGGCGTGTTAATTTTAATTTTTACGGTATCATTTACAATATTTCCACTGCCTATTCCGGAACGCCTTACTATCAATCCCCTACCATCAGAAAGTTTATAAGAATCAATAATTAATGGTGCTTCTACAGAATGGTCAGCAACGTTTGTACTGATAATCGCATGTTGCCAAGCATTCGTAGATGCACAATCTCTGTATTTGATAAACAAATAAACACCGTCCCAATTATTCGGTGCAGAACTAGTGTACCATGAGTTATCCCAGCTCACTGCAAACACCAATTGATTAGACCCATTCAAATACGGAGTACTAATCCGTAAATTATTGGCTATTAACAAAGATGAACTTAATAAAGTTGTAAGTAAGAGTAATATATTTTTCATTTTATATGTTTTAATGCAAAATTAATATTTTTTCTTTTTCTTTAAAAAAAATTTTTAATAGAAATTACTTTCTGCCAAAATCAGCGGGATTTTCTCCCCAATTTTCTGTATCCCATTTTAAAATTAAGTTTTCATATTGATTATTTTCAAGCCATTGTAAAGCTCTATGAATCAATACAAAAACTTCTTGATTTTCAGATGTTTTCTGGATATTTGTGTTTACTTTTTTTTGTTTTACCCAGCTGATCGCTGTTTTGCTATCTGAATATATTGGAACATGCCAATTTTTTTGTTTACATAAAGCCAAAGCATGAACAAGAGCCAAAAATTCCATTAAGTTATTAGAACCTCCTATAAAAGGACCTTTATGGAAAATTTTTTCTCCTGTTTTTGTATAAACACCTTGATATTCTGATAAATGAGTACCAAAACTAAAAGCACCATCAACGGTTATGCTTTCTAAAATAGGAGGATTTTTTAAGGCTTCAAAATGGATAGGAGTTTTATGGGTTTTTGAAAAATATTTTTCTGGAGAATTTAAAAATGCCGTTTTTGCGGAATGAAGATTATCAAAACTTTTATACTTAGCACCATGAAATCCTTTTACCTGTTTTTCACATTCCTCCCAAGACTCAAAAACTCCTGTTTCACGCCCTTCCCAAACTACATAAAACTTTTTTTTCATTTTACTGGAGTTACCACAAAACCTTTATCTTTTAATAATTGAAGAACGCCATTCTTACCTGGTAAATGCCCTGCGCCTATTGCACCAAAAATTGTGAACTTTTTAGCATATTCTGAAAAACGATTTGCCATGTTTACATTTCTATCATCCAATAATTTTTTTAAAAAATCATCTTTATATTCTACTTTTTTTATCAATTCATACAAACCTTCTAAATCTGCTTGAGCATATTTTTCAATCATTTCTTTCATTAATTTTTCATCATCAGAATTATTTTTTGTTAGTGCTGAATATAGATTTTTAGCTTGTTCTTTTAAAGGAATATAATTTAATGCGTTAATTTGATCTTGTATATTTTCTAACCCCACTATTTTTTTATTTCTTTCTTTTGCCAAATTGTACAAATGCAAGTCCAGAAAATCTTTTTCTTTGTTATCTATTACCTTTTCTCCTAGCATATTTTGCAAAAAAAAGGGTTTCATTTTGGTAAACATGGCTAATTTCATACCTGTTTTTTCGTAAAATTTTTTTTCAACAATTTTATACTTCTTTTTAGAATAAAAACTTTTTAATGTTTTTCCAGAGGGTAACATCACTACCGATAAGAAACTCATTGGATTAATAGAATCCATCGCAACTTCTAAAGAAAACAAATCACAACTTTCTATAGCTGGTAGTAAAGAATCTGAAAATTGAAATGCCCTAGAATCTTTAACGTGCATAGTTCCATATAAATAAGAAGGACCCGGGCAGTCTTTACATTCAATTTTCCATAATAAACTTTGTGCTTGTATTTGTTGAAAAAATACACTAATTAAAAGTAACCATCTAAACATAAACACAAAAATAAGGCTATTTTTTTATAATAATAAAGTTGATAAATTGAATTATAATGCAAATAAAAAATTAAAGAATTTTAAAATATTTTTTATATTTGCAAAAATTAAAAGGTATCTATGCGTTTACTATTCATTATGCTCATCATAGGTTTACTTTCTATTCATTGCCAAAGGCAAAAACCCAAACCCATGAAAGAAAAAAAAATAACCGCAGAAAGCATTCAAAAACCTGTTATTTGGGATACTCTGTATCATGAAATCCCTATGTTAAGTTTTCCTTTTAATATCAATGCTTCTACCTATTTTAAAGGTGCTGTTGAATTTGAATATGTAAAAAAATTTTTTGAAGGGAAAAAAGTTCAAGTAAAAGAAGGGGATATAGAAACCATTCAAGTAAAAGACGAAAGAAGTACTTCATTTTACTATATAGGGAAATTTAAAATTTCGGATAATATTATCGGTACCATTTTGTACAACGGAAGTTTGCAAGAATTTTACATTGTAACATTTGAAAAAAGCACTGGTAATTGGATTGATGCCTTAGAAGTAGCTAAAATACATAAAAAAGAAAAAGGTTCAGAAATTTTAGAATGTACCTTACAAAATGCTTTTGATATTCAACTTACCTACCAGTTTCTATCTAAAGTTCTAAATGTTGATGATATACCTCCTACTAAATTACAATTCAAAATTCAAAGCAATGGAAAAATTATAGACTTGCAGCCCAAAACCCAAATACCAGCAACTGATAGCTTGGAAAAAGTAAAAGATAAAAAATAGTTATATTTTTGGGGGACGTGCCCCTGCTTCGCTTCGGTCAAGCTTGTTTTTGGCTTCGCTATTCGCTTCGGCACTTCCTTTGCCTGTTCATTCTTCGCAGCCAAAGGAAGTGTTAAACCCTCAACTTCCCTCACGCATATTTTGCATTTTCTAAACCTAATTAAAAAAAATAATCTTCCTGAATAACAAATTAAAAAATTTTTTATAACAATTCACAACCCAAGTTTCAGAAATATAGTCAAAAAAAACATGCAGGCGGATAAAAAAATAAGAGTGCCAAATTATAAAGGCACCCTTAGATTTGTAAATAAAAATAATCTTTTAAAACTATTTTCCTTGTTGAACTCTTAGAGAACGAGGGACAGTTACACTAGCAACAGGGATATCCTTGCTATTCATGATATCAAACCCGTCCAATTTCATTTCTTTAATTTTTAAAGATTTACCTAATTCTAATTCAGAAACATCTGCTGAAATAAATTCTGGTAATTTAGTTGGAATACCTCTAACTTTCAATTTTCTCATTTTTTGTACTAATACCCCACCTGCTAAAACACCTTTTGCTGTTCCAACTAATTTTAGTGGTAATTCAATGATTATAGCCTTCTCATCGTTAACAGCGAGAAAATCCATGTGTAGGATATAATCATAAACAGAATGATACTGAACTTCGCGGATAACGCAAGGATATTGCCTATCGCCAAGTTGCAGCTGCACCAAATAAACATCTTGAGTACGTACTAATTTTTGAGCAGTTAAAATGGGTAATTCAAAATGAATAGGACCTTCAGTAGTATAAATTACTGCCGGAACTTTACCATTTTTTCGTGCTGCTTTTGCACTCACTTTGCCTACGTTGCTTCGTAGTTCTCCTTGAACCTCAATTGACTTCATCTCTAACTTTTATTTTAAAAATAACGAACTTACTGACTCAAAATTATGAATTTTTCTTAATGCTTTTGCAAAAATAGGTGCAATAGATAACACTTTGATTTTTTCATGATTTTGTTTTAATGGAATCGTATTGGTAACAATTAATTCCAATAGTTGTGAATTGCTTAAATTTTCATAAGCTTTTCCAGATAAAACTGGATGCGTAACAAATGCTCTAACAGATTTTGCTCCTTCAGCTATTAATTGATCCGCAGCCTTACATAATGTTCCTGCTGTATCAATCAAATCATCCACTAAAATTACATTTTTATCTTTTACATCTCCAATAATTTGCATAGAAGCTACTTGATTTGCTCTTTCACGATGCTTATCAATAACTACCATATCCACTTTGAGATGTTTTGCATATATCCTTGCTCTTGCTACCCCTCCCATATCGGGTGCAGCTACTGTAATTTGATCTAAATTTAAGCTTTGAATATAAGGTATAAATACTGCTGTAGCATCTAAGTTATCTAAGGGAATATCAAAAAAACCTTGAATCTGGCCTGCATGCAAATCCATTGTAACCACTCTATCTACACCTGAAGCAGTTAATAAATTTGCAATTAATTTTGAACCTATAGAAACCCTTGGTTTATCTTTTCTGTCTTGTCTAGCATAACCAAAATAAGGTATTACAACGGTAATATGTGCCGCTGATGCTCTTCTTGCAGCATCTACCATTAATAATAGTTCTAATAAATTCTCAGCAGGAGGATTAGTGGATTGTATAATAAATAAATTTTGACCTCTTATAGACTCACCATAAACTGGCTGCAATTCTCCATCAGAAAATTTATTAATGGTAACATCCCCTAAATCATAACCATAAAAATTGGCAATCTCTTCTGCGAGATGCTTAGATGCAGTACCTGAAAATATTCTAAAAGCCATAATTTTATGATTATTTGTTGTCCGACAAGGATTCGAACCCTGACTAAAAGAACCAAAATCTTCTGTGCTACCGTTACACCATCGGACAATACCTTCAAAAGTTTTGCAAAAATACTGCTTAAATTTTTATTTACCAAAATTTTTTATCGGTTTTATTTTCATTGAAAATCAAAAATATATTATTTTTGCCAAAAATATGGCTTTCTTCTTCTCCAAAAAAGACTCAAAATCAGTGATTAACCTTATCAAAGAAGGAGACGTAAAAATTATTTCTCAAATTTACCAAGATTATTATCCTGAAATTTTTCAGTTAGTTAATAATGAAAGTGAATCCCAAAATCTATTAAAAAAAGCTATCTTGGTTTTGAGAAGTTTAGTTTTGAGCAATAGAGTTAAAGAAGATTTTGATATTCATAAATTTTTAATCAATTGGTGTAAAAAACAATTTGAAGAAAACCAATCTAGTAAAGATTTAGAGGAAAAAATTTATAATAGCTTAAAAAATAATGATGGTTGGGCGTTCTACTATATCAATATGACTTACCTACCTTCTGTTATACAATATGTAAAACTTCACGGCGGAACAAAAGAAGACGCAGAAGACGTTGTTCAAGATGCTATTTTAGCATTAATTAACAATGTAAATGAAGGCAAATATCAACTCCAAGAAACTACTAAAATTAAAACATATTTTATTGGTATTTGTAAAAATATTTGGAAAGAATATCTAAGAAGAAAATCCCGATATGCAACATTCTCTGATTTTGATTTTAAAATTGAAGAATTTGAGGGTTATGATTTTCTTTATGAAATTACAGAATTTGAGGCTTTAACTGAAAGGCAAAGAATTGTCTTAGAGGTTTTTGACAACGCTTCTGATACTTGTAAGCAAGTATTGAGTTATTTTTATTTTAAAAATTTTTCTCATGAAGAAATTGCTGAAAAAATGGGTTTCTCGAATGCAGAATCCTCAAAAACACAAAAAAATAAATGTTTAAAAAAACTAAAAATATCCGTTTTAAATAAAATGAACGAATTTAACTAATTTTTATGCAACAGATAGACGAATTTGATTTAATTGATAAATATTTAAGAAATGAAATGACACCGGAAGAAGCCAGTGCATTTGAAAAAACTCTTGCTCGTAATGAAGAATTGAGAAAAGAAGTAGAAATACGTTTCGATATTATGGTTGGGATTAGGGCTTCTGAACAAAATCATATTCTTCAAGAACTTGATAAAATTGATAATCAAAGAGTAGCTAAGTCAAAAGTAATTTCAACATCTACAAAAACCCAAACCGTAAATTCTGAACAAACTAACACAAAAAATAATTTTAATCCTATTTTTGTGATTGTAGCAGTAATTGCTTTGATTTTGCTGTTTGTGTTAAAATATGTATTCACAATTTTTTAATTTAGATTGTAACATTTTTATTCTTTTTTACGTATTAATACCATAAACTTTAAAAAATATGAAAAAAATTTTATTTTTTATTTTGGTAGTTTTTAGTTCATTAAACGCACAAGAGTTGGATAAAAAACTAGAAATAGTTGCTGGTTATAAAATGGGAGTACCTTCAGGAGATTTGGGGTTTTATATTCGCCAAGGTCATGGAGTTATTTTTCAAGCAATGTTTAAACCCAAAAATTTCCCTTTATGGATTGGTGGTAATATAGATTACATTATATACGGTTCTAAAAAAACTCCTCAAGAATATGTTTTTCCAGATAATACCGTTGCCAATGTAGATGTAAATGTGAATAGTTCCATAGCTTCTTACCAATTGGCTTTAAAGTATCAATTTCCTGTGAAAAGTATGATAGAACCCTATGCAATGTTAAGAATGGGGGGTGCTTCTTTTAATACCAATTTATATATTGAAGATCCTCGTTATGATGATGAATGTGTTGCTTTAGAACAAGAACATTTACATAGTTCAAGAACTTTTAATATTACACCCGCTTTAGGAACCAAAATCTATTTTTCAAATGCTAAAAATTTCTTTGTGGATTTTAATGCAGGTTATTCAATAGGAGGCGAAATATCTTTCATGAATCCTACCCTTGGAGAGGATATGTCAAACCCAACTCACAGTCATAACACTAAACAAGGAAACTCTGAAGTTACCCCTTATTATGTAGATTTTATTAACAGAAGAACTCAAGTTGTTCATAAACACCATGTGGGTAACATTTATCAATCAACTTTTCAAATGTTAAACCTAAGGTTAGGTTTAGGTATCAATTTTTAATTTAACTCCATTTTTACAAATAAGCGATTGCCATTACCTCCAATTTTGAGTAGGTAATGGCAATTCTATTTGGGTTAATTTACCATTTGTCCTTAGCTACGAAAATGAACACAAAAAAACAGCATGAATTTATTTAAAGAATAATCCGTCCCTTAATTTCGTTTTACAAAAAATAGTAATTTTGCGAGTTAGAAATGGGTTTAATAGAAGAGTATCAATTGGAGGCTCAAAAGGTTCCTAATCATGTAGCGATTATTATGGATGGGAATGGTAGATGGGCAAAAAAACAAGGAATTAAAAGAATTTTTGGGCATCAATCTGCAGTAAAAGCAGTCAGAGAAACGGTTGAAGCTGCTGCAGAAGTAGGCGTAAAGTATTTAACTTTATTTGCTTTCTCTACAGAAAATTGGCAAAGACCTAAAGATGAAGTTAATGCTTTAATGGAACTTTTGGTTACAACTCTTAAAAAAGAACTCAAAACTTTAAATGACAACCAAATTCGTTTAAAAACGATTGGCGAGGTTACTGAATTACCCGTAAAAGCTCAAGGTGAATTAGATTATGTTTTAAATGCTACAAAAAATAATCAAAGAATGGATTTAGTTCTTGCTTTGAGTTATGGTAGTAGGCAAGATATTTTAAAAGCAGCTTTTAAACTTGTTGAAAAAGTTTTTGAAAACTCTTTAGATTATTCCACTAGCAACTATAAATCTAATGGTGAATTTCGTTTGAATTTTGAAATAACAGAAGAGCTCTTTAAATCATTTTTAGATACTAAGAATATTCCAGACCCTGATTTATTAATTCGTACTTCTGGAGAGTATAGAATTTCTAATTTTTTACTTTGGGAAATTGCTTATACAGAATTGTATTTTACTCATACATTATGGCCGGATTTTCGTAAAAACGATTTGATGTTAGCCATTAAAGATTATCAAAAAAGAGAAAGACGTTTTGGAAAAACCAGTGAACAAATTCATAATCAATAATATATGATGCTCAGATTTCAAATTTTCATGTTTTTTATTTTGGGATTTTATTCTTTATCAAAATCCCAAAATTTAACTCCCGGTAATTATCAAATTTCGGGTATTTTAGTAGAAGGAACAGAATATACCGATAAAAATACCGTTATATTACTTTCGGGTTTATCAGTAGGTACCAATATAGAAATTCCTAGTTCTACATTTTCAGATGCAGTTCAAAAACTTTGGGAACAAAAATTGTTCTCTGATATTTCTATTGAATTAGATAACGTTGCTGCCAATAAATTGTTTATTAAACTTAAAGTTACCGAAAGACCTAGAATTTCGAAATTCAAATTTGAAGGAATATCTAAATCTAATGCTGATGATTTAAGAGAAAAAATCAAATTGATTCGTGGTACAATATTAACAGAACCCAAAAAACGCCAAGCCATTCGTATAATCAAAAACTTTTATCAAGATAAAGGTTTTTATACTTGTGATGTTCAAATTGATACCCAAAAAGACCCTGACAATCCTAATGGAGAAATTGTAAAAATCAATATTAAAAAAGGACCTCGTGTAAAAATTAAAAAAATATTAGTTAGTGGATTAGCAGAAATTCCTGCTAAAAAAATCAAAAAACAAATGAAAAATACCAAAGAAATGAAGTTTTATCGTTTCTGGTCTCGTTCAAAGTTTATTAAAGGTAGTTTCCAAGAGGATTTACAAAAAGTGGAAAGTTATTTACAGGGAAAAGGTTTTAGAGATGCAAAAATAGAATCCGATACTTTTTGGTTAGAAAATCCTAAACGTGTAATGGTTTCTTTAAACCTTTCTGAAGGAAAAAAATATTATTATAGAAATATTATTTGGGTGGGTAATACCAAATATTCTTCTGAATACTTATCCGAGCTTTTAGGAATAAAAAAGGGAGATGTTTATGATAGTCAAAAGTTGGAAAGAAGATTAAGCATGGATCCTAATGGCACAGATATTAGTTCTTTATACTTAGATGATGGATATTTATTTTTTAGAGCAGAGCCTGAAGAAGTAGCTATTGTAGGGGATTCTGTGGATATTGAAATCCGTATAACAGAAGGTGCCCAAGCCATTATTGATAAAATCTACATAGAAGGCAATACCAAAACTTCCGATTATGTGATTCAAAGAGAATTAAGAACTTTACCCGGAGAAAAATTTTCTCGTGCAGATTTAATACGTTCTCAAAGGGAAATCTTAGCTTTAGGGTTCTTTGACCAAGAAAAAATGAATGTTATACCCATGCCTAATCCTGAAAAAGGAACTGTAGATTTAAAATATATCGTTCAAGAAAAATCTTCTGACCAATTGCAATTACAAGGTGGATATGGTGGTAGATATAGGGATATGAATGGTAATATTATCGGTGGTGGATTTGTTGGAACCTTAGGTTTGAACTTTAACAACTTTTCAACAAAAAGATTTTTCAAAAAAGGTGCTTGGAATCCTATTCCCTCTGGTGATGGTCAAAGATTATCCATTAATGCACAATTAAATGGTATTAATTTCCAAAACTATGCAGTTTCTTTTATGGAACCTTGGTTTGGTGGGAAAAAACCTAATTCTTTAGGCGTTTCTGCCAATTACTCTATGTTTAGAAATCCTTGGATTGGTTATAGAGTAAATTCTGCGGGTGCTTCTATAGATTTAGGTCGTAGAATGAAATTTCCTGATGATTTCTTTCGCTCTTATACTAGTTTGAACTACCGTAATTATGACATCAAAAACGGAATTAGTATTTATGGAAATATCAACAACGCCTTTATTAATATTTTGAGTTTAAGACAAACTTTTGATAGAAGCAGTATTGATGCACCCATTTTCCCAAGAACAGGTTCTCAGTTGACTTTATCTGTCGAAGTTACACCGCCTTGGTCCTATATGACAAAAAAAGATTGGTCTAAAGAAAATTATACCGATAAAATCAAGTGGATGGAATTCCATAAATGGAAATTTGATGGTTCATGGTTTGTATTATTAAGCAAAAAAACTAATACAGTAATTAATGCAAGATTTAGACATGGACTTCTTGGAGGCTATAACCCTTTAATTGGTCCTCCTCCATTTGAAAGGTTTGTACTCGGTGGTGCAGGGCTAGCATTTGGTTCTTTTGATGGTAGAGAATTTATTGGCTTAAGAGGTTACGAACAAAGCGATTTTGTGAAACAAAATGTAAATGCCTCTGGTGCAATTATGTTTAGTAAATATACGCTTGAATTACGTCAGCCAGTAACCTTAGAGCAAAGTGCTACAATATGGTTTCAAGCCTATTTAGATGCTGGTAATTCTTGGTACAATGCAAAAGATTTTAATCCTTTTAGTTTAAAACCTGCTGCTGGCGTTGGGGTAAGATTATTTTTACCATTCTTTGGATTGCTTGGCGTAGATTTTGCTCATAGATTAGACGGGAAATATGAAATTGGAGCTAATGGTCGTTATAAATTTAAACCCACTCCAGTTTTTGTCTTAGGTCAACAATTATAAACTTTAAAGATATGAATATGTTAAAAAAATCCATCATTTTTGTATTTGTTTTAATGATTTTCGGTAACCTTTCATTCGCTCAAAGATGGGGGTACGTAGATACTAAAGCTATTTTAGAAAAAATTCCTGAATATAAAGCAGCGGAACAAGAAGTAGATCAAATTTCTCAAAAATGGCAAAAAGAATTAGAGCAAATGTATGCGAACATTGAAAAAATGTATCAAAAATACGAAGCAGAAAAAGTTCTCTTAACTGCTGATGTTCAACGTAAAAGAGAAGACGAAATTATTAATGAAGAAAAAAAAGCTAAAGAATTTCAAAAGAAAAAATTTGGTTATGAAGGTGAACTTTTTAAACTTCGTGAAGAAAAAGTGAAACCCATTCAAGACCGCCTTTTCAAAGCAATTGAAGACTTGTCAAAAGAAAAACGTATTGACTTTATGTTAGATAAATCTGGAGCTGTTACAGTTTTATACTTCAATCCAGAATACGATATGACCCAAGCAGTTTTAAAGAAAATGGGAATTAATTAATAGTATTCTTACTTAAAGATTAGCATTCAATGTTTACTGAATGCTTTTTTTTTAAATATTTACAGTAATTAAGAAAAAGATTTAAAAAGCTTAAATGGTGCTGCAATGATGCACACCATTTAAGCTTTTAAAATTATATTAGAATTGAAATTCTTGTAAAAACTTAGTGGAATATTGCCCTTTTCTAAAGCGTTCATCTCTCATGAGTTTACGATGGAATGGAATAGTGGTTTTTACTCCTTCAATGACAAACTCTTCTAATGCACGAGACATTTTGTCAATTACTTCCTCGCGAGAAAATGCAGAAACTATTAATTTTGCTATCATTGAATCATAATTAGCGGGTACCACATAACCTTTATAAGCATGAGAATCTACTCTAATTCCATGCCCACCGGGTAAATGAAATTCGGTAATTTCACCGGGGCAAGGTCTAAAATCGTTATAGGGGTCTTCAGCATTAATACGAACTTCCATTGCATATCTTCCTGATGGATAATAATTTTTACCACTTATAGGAATACCTGCATGAACTTTAATTTGTTCTTTGATTAAATCATACAAAAAGATTTCTTCTGTAACAGGGTGTTCAACTTGAATACGAGTATTCATTTCCATAAAATAGAATGAACCATCTTCATCTAACAAAAATTCTACTGTTCCTACACCTTCATAATTTACATATTTTGCAGCTTTTATGGCTGCTTCACCCATTTTTTCACGAATTTCAGGTGTTAGTACAGGACTTGGACATTCTTCTACCAATTTTTGGTGTCTTCTTTGAATAGAACAATCTCTTTCTGATAAATGACAAACATTACCAAATTGGTCTCCAACTACTTGAATTTCAACGTGTCTTGGATTTTGAATATATTTCTCTAAATACAAACCTGGGTTACCGAATGCAGCTCCGGCTTCTTGAGAGGCTTGTTGAAAAGCGGATTCTAATTCATCTTCTTTCCAAACTAAACGCATTCCTCTTCCACCACCACCAGCTGTAGCTTTTAGAATCACTGGATAACCAATTTGTTTTGCAATTTCTTTCGCTTCTTGAACACTAGAAATTAAACCATCAGAACCCGGAATAGTAGGCACGCCTGCTTTTTTCATATTTTCTTTAGCAGTGGATTTATCCCCCATTGCATCAATAATTTCAGGACTTGGACCCAAAAATTTGATATTATAGTCTTTACAAACTTGAGCAAACTTTGAATTTTCTGCCAAAAAACCATAACCCGGATGAATACCATCAACACCCGTAATTTCTGCTGCTGAAATAATATTGGGTATATTCAAATAAGAATCTTTACTAGGAGCAGGACCAATACAAACAGCTTCATCTGCAAAACGAACATGCAAACTATTTTTATCTACAGTGGAATATACAGCAACCGTTTTGATTCCCATTTCCCTGCATGTACGTATCACACGTAGAGCAATTTCTCCTCTATTTGCAATAAGAATTTTTTTAAACATAGTTTTTTATGCTAATTCAACTTCAAATAAAGGTTGGTCATATTCAACGGGTTGAGCATTTTCTACTAAAATTTTTACAATTTTACCTTCTACTTCTGACTCAATTTCGTTGAATAATTTCATAGCTTCTATCAAACAAAGCACTTGCTTTGTACTAATTCTATCACCTACTTTTACATATGGATCTTTATCAGGACCCGGAGAACGATAAAATGTGCCAATCATTGGGGATTTGATAAAAACGGTATTGGCTTTTGAAACTGGAGGAGTTTCTTCTTTTGTTTCAGTGCTAGAAGCAATGGGTAATTCTTGAGGATTGGATGGATAAACAGGTAAATTCAAAGGTGTTGGTAATACATTTCCGCTTACTGGTAATATTTGTTGAGGAATTACTTGGTAAGTTCCTGAACCTTTTTTGATTTTAAGTTTGAAATCTTTTTCTTCAATTTCTAATTCTGTCAAATCTGATTTATTGACAGTTCTCAATATTTCTAAAATTGATTTTAAGTCCATATATATTTTTGATTGAGTGATTAATAGTTATTTAACACGTTCAACATAAGTTCTTGTTCTGGTATCTACTTTGATAACTTCATCATTATCAATAAATAAGGGAACTTTTACTTCAGCACCTGTTTCTAAAGTTGCAGGTTTTAAAGTATTAGTAGCTGTATCTCCTTTAATTCCGGGCTCAGTATAAATTACTTTCATCACCACAAAAATAGGAATATCAACCGTTAAGATTTTATCGGTATCGCTATCTATCACAACATCTACCATTTCATTTTCTTTCAAAAATTCAACACCTTCAATTTTTTCTTTTGGGATATTAATTTGCTCAAAGGTTTCAGGATGTATAAATACTAAGTCGTTTCCATCAGGATAAGAATATTGATATTTAGTACGAGTTAAGTTTACAATTTCAATTTTGGTACCTGAAGGAAAAGTATTATCAAGAACTTTACCAGAAGTTAAACTTTTTAATTTTGTTCTTACAAAAGCTGCACCTTTACCCGGTTTTACATGTTGAAACTCTACAACAGTGTAAATGTCATGATTGAAGCGTATTGCTAAACCGTTTTTGATATCCGATGTATCTGCCATATCTAAATAAAACTGCAATTTTAAGAATTATTATTGATATCTCAAAAATCATTTTTTTTATATGTTTTTCCACATCAGATATATTTATTTTTTATAAAATGTGAATGACGAAATTCCCATTAATTTAATTTATGCTAATGATTGTTGAAGAAAATTGAAATCCATAGACCCCAAAACTTGATTATTCAAAGAAGAAAAACGCATAAATTATACTCATTTGAACTTTTTTTTAAAAAAAAATCTTATCAAAATACCAAAATTTTAATTATGCACACTTTAAAAACTGTTCAAAAATTACCAATCTCTTTAAACGAAGCATGGGAATTCTTTTCTTCTCCTAAGAATCTTAAAACCATCACTCCTCCTTACATGGGCTTTGATATTACTTCTGGTGGAGATAATAAAATGTATGCAGGTCAAATTATTACTTATATTGTAAAACCTGTTTTGGGAATACCTATGGAATGGGTTACAGAGATTACTCATGTTCAAGAACCTTTCTATTTTGTTGATGAGCAACGTTTTGGACCTTATTCTTTATGGCATCATAAACATTTTTTTAAAGAAATTCCTGGTGGAGTTGAAATGAGCGACTTGGTTCATTACAAAATTCCTTTAGGACCTATTGGAAAAATTATGAATCAAATTTACATTAAAAATAAACTCAAAGAAATTTTTGATTATCGTTATCAAACACTAGAAAAAATGTTTGGGAAAATGTAATAATAAATCAACTAAATTTTTGTATTTTATAAAATAAATAACTTTTTTATACAAATATTTTTTTATTAAATCGTAATAATTAATAATTTATAAATTTATTTTATTTTTTTTTACGCTTATATGTAACTTTTTTATTTTGCATCACGTACAAATAAGTAGGAGGAATAACCAATATGAAATCAATAGTTTTACTCGCCCTTGCTTATTTTGTACAAGTTTCAACAGTATTTAGCCAAACTGTTAATGCTTACGCTCAAGTAACCGCTATCAACGGAACCACTTTAACTTTAGCCAATATCAATGAACAGTTTCACTCATTTATTGTAAATGAAAAAGTAATGATTATGCAAATGCAGGATAATGTTATTGGAAACAACACCAATAATAATATCAATTTTGGTGAGTTAGCCAATATTAATTCAGCAGGTTTATATGAAATTAGTACTATACAAGCACGCCCTAATGCCAATACTGTGGTTTTAAATCAATTAGTAAATTCTTACAATATATGTAATACTTGCAGGGTGCAATTAATCAGTTTTCGAAAACTGGGAAATCCCAATTTTACAACAACAGGAAATATAACCGGCTTACCTTGGAATGGAAATATAGGGGGGGTCATTGCTTTTGAAGTTCAAGGAAATTTAATTTTGAACCATAACATTTTAGCCGATGGCATTGGATTTCGAGGGGGTCAAAAATCTAATAATTGGAACACTAACCCTGGCTGTAGAGAAACTCCCTATATTGCAAATAATGCAAATTATGGATTTAAAGGAGAAGGAATTTATAGAGTTACCAATAATAATTACAGAAATTGCCGTGCAAGAGTGTTAAATGGTGGTGGTGGTGGCAATGACCATAATGGCGGTGGTGGCGGCGGCGGTAATTTTACACAAGGGGGGCTTGGAGGCTTTGGCTGGAATAATGGAGCAACTTGCCCTAATAGTGCAGGAGGAATTGGAGGTTTAGCGCTAAGCAATGTAATTAATGTAAATCGTATTTTTATGGGAGGAGGTGGTGGTGGTGGGCAACAAAATAATAGCGTAGGAACAGATGGTGGTAACGGCGGTGGAATTATTTACATTAAAGCACAAACAATTCAAACGAATGGTATAGGTACACGTTTTATTTCAGCAAATGGAATCCATTCTGTTAATGGAGGAAATGATGCTACTGGTGGTGGTGGTGCTGGAGGTTCTATAATTCTTGAAATTCCTTTTTATCAAATTTCAAATAATTGCCCTTTATATGTTCAAACGAATGGTGGAAATACAGGAAATGTAGGACATGCTCAATTTCATGGTGCGGGGGGGGCTGGTGCAAAAGGTCCTATATTCTTTTATACTTTTTCTCAACCTCAAAATGTTTTCCCAGAAGCTAATAATGGCAATCCCGGTTGTAACAATAATGCTAATCCTTGTATTTCTTTTGGTGGAGAAGCTACTCCCGGCGATGCAATCTTTTATATTGGAAATAATATCACTTTATCTACAACGCAAATTTTCCTTAAAGCCACTTTGAATGAAGAAAATCAAGCAGTTCTTAATTGGAATTTATCCAATTCTTCTGCAAATGCTCAAAAATTTATCGTCATGAAATCTTTGAATAATCAAGAATGGACTGAAATTTACCAAACTGAATATTTACCCAACTCATTAAATTATACTTACAAGGATTCAAAACTTAATGAAAATACATTATATTACCAAGTAATTTTAATAGAAGCAGATGGAGAATTTCAATATTCTAATATTGCAAGTTTATCTATTGATTTTGTGAATTTTCATATTGCACCCAATCCATTTTCTGACCAAATCCAAATTGAAGTATCAGAAGAAATTAGGTTTTTAAAAGTTTATGATATTCAAGGAAATCTTATCCAAAACATGGAAAATTTTAACCAAAAACAAATTACTCTTCATACTGAAAATTATGCTCAAGGAATGTACATTATAGAAGTTCATACGGAGCAACATCATTTCTTGAAAAAGTTATTGAAAAAGTGAATAACAAGCCCTTCCATAAAGGAAGGGTTTGTTATTTAAAACAAAAAATATTTGCAGGCAAACTGATTTATAATTGCCCCCCACCCCTTTAAATTTTTGAACAAATGCTAATAATTTTTGAAAACTGTTTGCTTCTTGGGTCAAATACAGAAGATTTAAAGGACTCCATTTCGGCAATAGTTCATTGAGTTCTGTTCCGTTTTCAATACTCGCTTCAAGGAATTAGTTATGTAGAGCCACGCTGCTTCTTCCTTGAGATTTTCTTCTTTGATTTATTCCAAAGCTTCTGTAATTCAACATAATGATTCTTTCATTGAGTTTGAAAGATTTCATCTTGAATAAGTTTTACTTAAATGTAAGCGTGAGGGATGCATAGGGCACGAAGTGGCACTGCCTTTTGACGCTTTTGAAAAAAGTGGAAAAAGGATTGCCGAAGCGAAAGCGAAGCCCGTAGCAAGCCCGACCCCGAAGCGTTAGCGTAGGGGACACGCCCAAATTCTTATTTTACATAGCTTTGACCATCATTTCATGGGCTAATTCTTTGCCTAAATAACGTACAATGAAAAAATGTACCAAGTAAATTAATGGAGTAAGTAGAATTGCAGAAATAAATTTGTAGATATAGTTTAAAGTGCAAACCGATAAAATTAATGACCAACTCCAATCTGCACCAATACCAAAAGCAATATATAAAACCACAAATGAATCAATCAATTGAGAAATGAGGGTAGAACCAGTAGCTCTTAACCAAATAGATTTTCCTTGAGTGAAACGTTTTAAGAAACGGAAAGTAAAAACATCTACAAATTGACCGATTAAAAAAGCAACCATTGAACCTACAATAATCCATAAGCCTTGTCCAAAAATCGCTTTAAAGGCTTCTTGCATATTGAGATTATTAGAAAAAATCCAAAAATCAGCAGGGCTTAATTCAATGGCTAAAGCCATCATAAGAAAAGCATAAGCAATAATTCCAACGGACAAAAAAGATAAAATTCTAACTCCTTTGATTCCATAAAATTCATTTACAATATCGGTAGTTAAAAATACAAAGGGCCACAAAATCACTCCTGTAGTTAAATTAAAGGATATGTTTTCTATGCCTAGAAGTGTCCAATTCACGGGAGAATAACCTAATGTTTTTTCTAAGGAAAATATTTTTACGCCAATAAATTCGGCTAAAATCACATTAGAAACAAAAAAAACAGCGAGAACAATAAAAAGAATTTTAGGTTTAGAGAAAACCATAGTTTTACTGATTTTGAGTAATTTCTAATTCTAATCTTCTGTTTACAGACCTTTTGGTATTGTCTATAGATTTTAAGGGTTGATTAGAACCCATTCCTATATATTCAATTTGTTTTGTTGGAATCCCTTTCATCACCATAAAATCATAAACCCATTTAGCACGTAATTTAGTTTCATTCATTTGAAATTCTTTTGAACCAAAATCATCACAATGAGCCATAACTTTAACATGAACTTTAGGATGTTCTTTAATCCAATTGACAACTTTTAATAAGGAATTTAGAACATCAGGGGTAAGTTCGTATTCGGTATAATTATAATTATCTACAAGAATTTTGATAGGAAAGGAAATTTGCCCTTTTTCTTCTTCAAATTCTGCTAAAAAAGTATAACTTTTTACATTAGAACGTGGCAAAGCATAAACACATTCTAAATCGAAACCGGGTGAACCCCCAAAATTATCTAATCCTAAAATTTTTACGTACTGAACGGGTGATTTATAATTGATATTGGCTAAATCCAAAGCAGTAGTAGAATCATCTCTAGCAATTCCTAAAAAAGTAAAATTGCTTCCATCACTACTAACAAAAACGCTTGCTCTTTCTCCGCTGGCTCCAATTTCTTTTAAAAAAATATCAGGACCTTCACCATCAATTATAAAATTATCGGTAAATTTTAAAATGAGATATGAACCTTTGGGTAAGCTAATAAATCGGTTATCTTCTTCTAAAACTACTGTTAAAGGCAAATCCAATGGAAATTGATTAGGATAACCTCCATAAAAAAACTTATAACCTAGATTATTAGGTTCAAAATGTGCCTCAACGATTACATCTGCATAACTGTTCTCTTTTTGGCTAAATAAGTTTTGATAAAAACCCAAACTTACCCAAAAGCTCAAGAAGAATTTTAAATAATTCATTGAAAACACGAAATTACAAAAAAATTTTTTTATAGCTATTCAAAGGATAAATTTATAAATTTTTTGAGCTTTTAAAATTCTATGCAACCCATAAGCCTAACATAAACTTTTGCATAAAAAATAACTGAAAACCTATAAAAATTAAAATTAAAAAAATTTTTGACCATTTCTTATGGAAAAATGCTAAGAAAATAAAAGGCAAAAATATGGGTAATTGAACCAAAATATGCTTTATGTGTGAGTATCCATTAAGAATGATGAGGAAGCTAAGCAAAATCCACGGTAAATAAAAATTTCTTAAAATTTGAGCTAAATGAATAATAAAAATTCCTCCAAATATGGTAGATAAAACAAATCTATTAAGGCTAAATAAAGAGCCTCCTCTGGTTAAAAATACTAACAAGCAAATTCCTGGTAAATAGGAATATATAAATATCCAATAATTTTCTGGCATTGTTTTTTTTTGATTTTATTGAAAAAATGGGAAATCAATAAGTATGCACAACTAATTCCTATCACAAAACAAAATAAATCAATTCTAAAAATATGAATATCTCCATAGCTAGATAAAGGGAAACGAGGTATTCTCCAATGATTGTCCCAAAAAGTTTGCTGAGCAGAATAAAAACCCCATGAAATTTGACTATGTGAATATTGATATTCATTGACAAGCCATAAAGCAAAAATGCTCATAAAACCGCTTAATACGAAGATTTTAATTTTTCGTTGAATAGTAAAGTTTTCAAATATCAAGTAAATTGCTAATGAGGGCAGAAGTATGGTAAATGCTGGTCTTGAAAAACTAACCAATAAAAAACTGAATATTATACCCCAATCATTTTTATGAATGATAGAATAGAGTAAAAATGCTGAGCATAGAGCAAATACACTTTCAGAATAAGGCAAAAAGTAAAAAATTGAAGAAGGAATTGATAAAAATAAAATTTTTTGCCAATAATTCCATTGAAAAAGTTGATTAAGGATTGCAAAAGAAATAGAAAAAATAAAGCTATTCAGCAAAATTCCGATGGAAATATAACCTCCTAATGCTTTCCAAATCCAAGGAAATAAAGGGAAAAATGCAGAGCGTTTATGGTCATAACCTAAATGCACAATTTTATAATAGTGAACTGAATCAAATTGTAAAAATTTTACCCATTGAAAATTATGATTATTTACATAAAAAATCAAAATAGAAATTATAATTAAGAAAAGTCCCCAAAGAAATGCAAAAAGTAAATCCTTGATAAATTTATGGTTAAACATACTTACGTTTCAATAGAAAAAACGGATAAAAATAAATGCAATTTTAATTTTGTAAAATTAGATTCAGGATTATTTTCTGAGTAATAAATTAAACCCAAAACTATGGTTATCATCCAAAATTTATTTTTTCCAAAGCCCATTTCATTTAATATAAATCACAAAGATAGATTATTTTAGAAAAATTGATTAATTTTGTACCAATTGAATGGAAATGAGCAAATTTTTTTGGTTCTTAGTAGTAGGTTCTGCTCTTTTAGGAGTATTTTATAATGTGGGGTATTTTCATCCTGATGAACATTTTCAATTACTAGAATTTGCGGGCTATTTAAGTGGAATGGTTTCTTCTGAAACGCTTCCTTGGGAATTTCATCATGCTATGAGACCTAGTTTACAACCTATCATTGCATTTTTTGTTCATCAATTTTCTATTTTCATTTATGGTGAACATAATCCTGTTTTTTGGACTTTCCTCCTAAGGTTTCTTTCTGCTGTTTTATCCATTTTTGTTACTTATCAATTTGTAAAAACTTTTGAAAAAGAATTTCAAGAAGATTTCAAAAAATGGTTTTGGTTATTGAGTTTTTTTACTTGGTTTACAGTTTTTTTACATGTTAGGTTTAATTCGGAGGCTTGGTCTGAAAATTTTTGGTTATTAGGGATTATATATTTATATCGTTCTGAAAATCTATTTTCTAAGAATGTTTATGCGGGTATTTTTCTGGGTTTGGCTTTTGTTTTTCGTTACCAATTAGCTTTTGCTATTCTTGGTGTTTTAGCTTGGGTATTAATATTTCATCAACAAAAATGGAAAACAATTTTAGCATTGGCATTAGGAGGTGGATTGATTTTTATTGTATCTACTTTAATAGATTCTTGGTTTTATGGAAAATGGGTAATAGCTCCTTATAATTATTTTTATCAAAATTTAATTCTCAAAAAAGCTGCTGGGTTTGGTCGTGAACCTTGGTATTACTTTTTTTATGAACTATACATTAGCAAAACCTTCGCTTTAAACTTTTTTTACTTATTAGCATTTTTTTATTTCCTTGTGAAGTTCCCAAAACATCTTTTTGTATGGACCCTATTACCTTTTATTACTATTCACTTTGTGATTTCTCATAAAGAATTTAGATTTCTCTTTCCTATTATGGGTTTTTTACCCTATATTTTTATGAAATTTTGGGAATATATATCCAGTGTTGTAAATATTCTTTACACTCAAAAAATTTTAAAGTTTATTTTCTTTTTGCATTTATTACCTTTAGTCGTTACTGTTACTCAATATTTGGAGCCTCATATTTTGGTTTATGAATTTATTTGGAAAAACTATTCGGTTCATGAGCCTATTATTGTTTTTTTTAAGAATGAGAGTTTTGATTTACCATGTAAAAAATATTTAAATCAAAATCCGAAATCACAATGCTTAAATCATCAAATTTATTTAAAAAATACGAGCATTTTCCCTTGGTTTTATTGTGAAGGAGACAGTATTGCTCTAAATGATAAAAGGTTTCAAAGAATGTTAGTTGTTTATTATTCGTTTCGAGATAAACAGAATATCCCTAAAGAATACCAGAGAGTTTATTCATTTTATCCTGAATGGTTAATTAAATATTTTAATTTTGGGGGCTGGGTAAACCGAACTAGTTTTTTGGAAATTTATGAATATAAAAAACCCTAATCGTGTTATAAGATTAGGGTATTTAACTTTAAAATTTTAAGATATAAAAATTAATATTCATCTTCATTAAAGAGGAAATCCTCTTTTGTGGGATAATCGGGCCAAATCTCTTCAATGGTTTCGTAAGGAGTATCATCATCTGGAAGTTCTTCCAAATTTTCTACTACCTCCATTGGGCAACCCGTTCTTAAAGCATAATCAATTAACTCTTCTTTGGTTGCAGGCCATGGAGCATCTTCTAAATGTGAAGCCAATTCTAATGTCCAATACATATTTTCTGTTTTTTAATTTTGCCGCAAAAATATAATTTTTTTGTTATGCAATCATAACAAATTTTCTTAAAAATTTGTTCAAGTTTAGGAAATAGCTGCTTTATTCAAAAAAAAATTTTTTTTTAATTCCAAAACAAGATTTTCTGAAGCTTCTACCAAAGGTAATCTTACATATTTATCACAGATTCCAATCATTTCTAAACATGCTTTTACTCCAGCAGGATTTCCTTCTTTAAACAAAGAAATCATCAAGGGCAACATTTCATAATGAAGTTTACGAGCTTTTTCCATTTCTTGATTTAAAGCAAAATCAATCATTTTTTTAAATTCAACAGGTTTTATATTTCCAATTACAGAAATTACTCCATGATAACCAGATGCCAGCATGGGTAAAGCCATTGCATCATCACCAGCCAATAAAGCAAAATCTTTGTGAACTTGAGAAGCCAAAAGCATAGACTTATTGATGTCATTTACTGCATCTTTTATTGCTACAATATTTTGTATCTCTGATAGTTGCAATATCGTTTCTATACTAATTTCACTTGCTGTTCTTCCTGGAATGTTATATAAAATGATAGGCTTAGAAGTAGATTTTGATAAATAATCATAATGGGCAAAAATTCCTTTTTGTGTAGGTTTATTGTAATAAGGAGAGACTGATAAAAATCCTTTAATTTGAAAATCTAACTCAAACTTTGCCATTTTTTTGGCAAGTTTATGAGTGTCGTTGCCACCGCATCCTACCCAAACAGGTATGTTTCCTGCATGTTCAATCACAAATTGTAAAACCTCATTAACTTCTTCATTAGATAAAGTTACGCTTTCTCCTGTAGTTCCATTGACTACCAAATAATCTACTTGGGATTTAACTAAAAATTGGATTAAACGTTCTAAACCTTGAAAATCAATTTCTCTTTTTTCGTTAAATGGAGTAACTATAGCCACTCCAAGTCCTTTTAAGTCCTGAATCATTATTCAATTACTATTTTATAAATTTCGTTTTCTATTTTCAATAAGTATAATCCTTTGGTCAAATGCTCCAAATTAAGCATCAAAGGTTGATGAGTACTCCAATTTCTTTGCATCACTTTTTGGCCTTGAGTATTCCACAGCTCAACCACTAAATTTCCTGTAAAAATCATTGATTCTAAATGTAGATTTCCTTGGGTTGGATTAGGATAAACCCTAATTTGATTTTGAGAAATTTTATCGTTAGAAACTGCTTGTGTTACGATAATGGTTCTTGTAAGGGTATCAGAACAAGTTCCATTAGAAACGATTAAAGTGAGAGTATAAGAACCAGGTGCAGGAAATTGATAAAAACCTGAACGATTCATAGAACCAAAGCCATTACCAAAATTCCATATCCACGAAGTAGAACCTTGAGTACTATCTGCAAAAAATAAAGTATCCGCTGTTGATAAGCTGTCTCTGTTGATATAATAATTGATATTTAAGGGATTAAAAATGGTTACCAAAACATCATCAGATTTAGAACAACCCGAAGAGTCAAAAACAATTACGGTATAGGTGCCAGTTGCATTTACTTGGATAGTAGGAGTAGTTGCATTATTAGACCATAAGTAAGATGCTGCCCCGGGTGTAGTAGCATTTAATGTTGCTGTTCCGCAACTACTAATATTAGGACCTAAATCTACTGTTAAACTGGAACCGTTTATAATACATTCATATTTTAGTTTTGCTTGTTGAGCATTTTGTTTTAACTCATTCAAACTGCTGCCAGAAACTATTGCATAAGCAGTAACCACTGAATCTAAGGGTAAGATGGTCATTGGACCTGATGATAAAAATTGATAAGTATCTGTACCAGAACCTGATAAACCTGCAGATGAAGAATCAATACCTGAACTAATGGCTAAAAGTTTATTAGGTTTTGTAAAGGTAAAATTTCCTGCATAAGCATCTTTAACAAAACAACCTGTGCCAAATTGCGAAGAAGTTAAATGAACAATCCCTACATATTCAGGATAGTTAGCATCTGAACTGTAAGTATAAACCATTTTGGTAGTGCTATCATATTCAGAGCGGTTATTATTTGGATTTCCTATATCAAAATCAGCAAATACTCCAAAATAAACACTATCTTGAATAGTAAAATTGTTATTACGAATAGATAATTGATTGATAATAAATTTATCAGTTGCAAAAGCCCAACTTTTTTGATTTACAGAATAATTTAAAGGGGTTGAATTTCCATTATCATTAAATGAAGTTTGTGCTTCTTGGTTAGCAACTAAACCCGGAGAATTTAAAACTACAGATTGTGTATTCACAAAATCATTAGAGAAACCAAAACCTCCAGTTCTTACATTGTCCGAAATTCCACCACTGGTTTTTCTTCCAATTAAAATTGCTCCTTCAAATAAATGTTGTTTCCCTTCATACAACCAACCTAAACCTAAAGTATTACTGGGGTAATCCACATAACCCAATTTACCGTTATCAATGATAGAAGTTTGAACATAATTGGTAGCAAGGTTAGCATAAGTAGGATTTATCACAAACTCATAATATTCAAAATCTGTATAAGCACCATCAATATACTGAACGGTAATAAAAGCATTATAATTAGCAGGTACATTACTAGCAATTTTGATAACAAAAGGAAGCGTGTTGCTTCTTACGCCCAATGTTGGTATAGCTCCTAAGTTTCTAGTAGCAGTTTGAACGGTAATGTAAGGATCATTAGAAACGATAGTAGCGGTTAAATTAGTAGTTGGAGATAAAAAGTTTTTAAATACTCCTGTAATTCTTATACTATCACCACTTTGAGGAATGTTGTTATTACCATCTACTAAAACGAAATTTTGAATACGAACAGCTGGGGAAGTGATATTCAAGGCTTTAAACAGGTTAATACGCCCATTACCAAGAAGCCCTGCAAAAGAGGGGTTCAAATTATCAATATTATCACAAGAAATACGAAGTTGTTGAGCAACTTGTTCTGCTGTAAAATTGGGATTTTTGGATTTAATTAGAGCCGCAACTCCTGATGCTATTGGAGAAGCAAAGGAAGTATAATTTTCTGATAATTGAGTGTAAGTGTCTTGGAAAGCGGTAGTTTTGGAAGTTCCTGGAGCCATTACTGTAATATGACGGCCGTAAGAAGAAATGCTTCCTTTTAAATCGGCACTATTGGTAGCTCCCACGGCTACCACCACAGGATATGCAGCGGGATACAATTTTTGGGTATTATTACTATTTCCTGCTGCTGCAATTACCGTCGAATTACGATTATAAGTTGCATAATTTACAGCATCTTGACCCAAAAAACTATAAAAAGAGCTTCCCCAAGAACAGTTAATAATTTGGCAACCTCTGTCTGCTGCATAAACTACTCCTTCATAACCAGCAATAATTTGATTTCCATAATCTTCACCAGCTGTTTTGATAGGCATAAATCTACATAAAAAGCCAACCCCTGCAATTCCCACTCCGTTATCGGTTGTTGCGGAAGAAAAACCTGCTACACTTGTACCATGATGAAGACTACTCAAAGTAGAATTGGGTTCATTATCAGGAGTAAAAATTCCATTTGTTCCAGCACCCACTAAATCCCAACCCTGAAAATTATCAACAAAACCATCATTATCATCATCAATACCATTGATAGGGTCAGCCCAGTTATAAGCAACATTATCTACTAAATCAGGGTGATTCCATTGAATCCCGTTATCAATAATAGCAATTTTCACATTGGTATCACCTCTAGAAATATTCCAGCCCAACCTTGCCTGAATATTGTTAATCCAATATTGATTAGCAGTATCTGGATCATTAGGGTCATAAAATAAATGCTGAATAAAACGAGGCTCTGCCCAAACTATTAGTTGGGTCTTGTAAAGTTGTTTTACTACAATCTCTACAGGATACAATTTATCAAAAAAAACTTCATAGATTTGGGACAAGTCCACTTTATGGGAATTTTGTTCTAATTGAATAGGCTTATGAAAAGGAAAAACTTTTTGGATAGAAATATTTTTCAAGATAGGTACTTGCGAAGCCAAAATGTTTTGTATATCAGATATAGAATTTTGGGAGTTTTTCCATTTAAAAATTACCCTACCTTCCATAAATTCTTGGCTATAAATTGTATAACTAATTTGCAATAAAGCAAACAAAATCCATTTTTTCATGAACTTCAATTTGGGTACGAATTTAAGGAAAATTTTTAAGTCATTCCAAATTTATTTATAAAATCCTAAATAACCTGTAGTTTTTCTCTACAATTCATTTAGAGTTTTATTCTGAGGTCAGGTTTTTTGGAATAGTATAATTTGCTCAAAGAATATTGGGTATTTCAAGCCTCTTGATAACATTTTCCACATTTTATTCAATTTAAAAGATATTCACAAGTGGATTACAATTCTAAAAACCTACCATTCGTATTGAGGTTTTACCCTAATTTTGTACTTTATGGAAAAGCCTAAAAAAGTTTCCAAAAATTCTTTTAAAAATAAAGAAGAGAACAAAAAATCAAGTTCCAAATCTTTTGATTTTGGTCTTCAAAATCTTTTTTCATGGAATTTAAAGTTTTCTGACCAACATAGAAAATGGTTAGCTTTAGTTTTATTTTTAGTTAGTATTTTTTTGATAGTAAGTTTTATATCCTTTATTCACAATGGTTTATCAGACCAATCTTTATACCAACAAAGTTTCAATACCTTAGCAAAATATTCTAGAAATTTAGGAGGTGCATTGGGTGCATCATTAGCTTATGTATTTATCTTTAATGGATTTGGTTATTTCAGTTTAATCATTCCTTTATGGTTGATTTGGTTAAGTCTTGTGATATTACTTAATAAAGGGTGGAACCGTTTAACTATTGGTTTTCTTTATATGACCTTTTTCCTTTACTTCACTTCTATTCTTTTAGGTTTATTGACTTTGGTTTTTAATTGGTCATCCATTGAAATTGCTGGAAGTATTGGTCTTACCATTGCAGAATGGTTTTCTATGTTTATTGGAAACCTTGGTTTAGGTTTTATTTTGCTAATGATTTGTATTTTATTTCTGAGTTATCATTTGCAAAATCAATATTTATGGGCAAAACACTTATTTCAGTTTATTCCGTCTTTAAACTTTGATACTCCTAGACCTTCCCAAAATATATCCTCTAAAGATGGTTCTCCTGTTCAAAACCCTGAAAAAGATAACAAAAAAGAAGATGATTTTATTTTAGCTTTCAAAAAAGATGGTGTAGAATACAAAAAAGAAGAAAAACAAGCCAATAGTAATAACTGGGAACCCGATTCAGAGCCTGCTCACTCTAATTCTAAAGAAAATTCAGCAAATCACCATCAACCCAAAAACCCAGAAAACGATGAATCTGAAGATAGCATTGAGTTAGAAGTACCTTTAAAATCCCATTTTGAAAATAGAAAAAAAGGAGAAATATCTTTTGAAATTGAAGAAGGGGTAAAAGAACTTCCTATTTTGGCTTTGAATAATGATGAAGTTTTTACGAATATTGGTAAAACCGATGATGAAGAATTTGTCAAAATTATTCCCGATGAAGACCAAGAAACTTTAACAGATGGTGAAGACGTTGGAGACTGGGAAATGTATGACCCTACCAAAGATTTATCTTCTTATCAATATCCTACCATTGATTTACTTTCTCCGATTGAGGTTCCAAAAAATATTGTAGTAAATAGAGAAGAATTAGAAGAAAACAAAAATAAAATCGTTAAAACTTTACAAGACTATAAAATTGAAATTACTCATATCAAAGCGACGGTAGGTCCGACAGTAACTTTATATGAAATTATACCAGCACCGGGCGTGAAAATTTCAAAAATTAAAGGTTTAGAAGATGATATTGCTTTAAGCTTAGCGGCTCTAGGTATTCGTATTATTGCTCCAATGCCTGGAAAAGGAACAATCGGTATAGAAATTCCTAATTCTAATCCTGAAATTGTGCCTTTTAGAAGCGTTATTGCAACCGAAAAATTTAGAGATACCAAAGCAGAATTACCCATTGTATTAGGAAAAACCATTTCTAATGAAGTTTTTATTGCTGACTTAACCAAAATGCCTCACTTATTGGTTGCTGGTGCAACTGGTCAAGGTAAATCCGTAGGTTTAAATGGTATTATTGCCAGCATTTTATACAAAAAACACCCTTCCCAAGTAAAATTTGTTTTAATTGACCCCAAAAAAGTAGAACTCTCTTTATTCCAAAAATTAGAAAACCATTTTTTAGCGAAATTACCCAATTTTGAAGATGCTATCATTACCGATGTCAAACAAGTGGTGGCTGTTTTAACTAGTTTATGCCAAGAAATGGACGACCGTTATGATTTACTCAAAATGGCGGGTGTAAGAAACATTACAGAATACAACCATAAATTTACAAATCGAAAATTAAACCCCAAACATGGGCACAGATTTTTGCCTTATATTGTATTGATTATTGATGAATTAGCCGATTTAATGATGACAGCAGGGAAAGAAGTTGAAACTCCTATTGCAAGGTTAGCACAGTTAGCAAGAGCTATTGGTATCCATTTAGTGGTTGCTACTCAAAGACCTTCTGTAAACGTTATTACTGGTATTATCAAAGCAAACTTCCCCGCAAGAATTTCCTTTAGAGTAATTTCCAAAGTGGATTCCCGTACCATTTTAGATACCAACGGTGCAGACCAGCTTATTGGTAGAGGGGATTTACTCTTTTCTAATGGTTCTGATTTAACCCGTATTCAAAACCCTTTTATTGGTACCAAAGAAGTGGAAGAAGTTGTTGATTTTATTGCCCATCAAAGAGGTTATCCCGATGCTTATATGCTTCCTGAAGTAAGAATGGATAATGACGATGCTTCTTTTGATGACGACGATGATAATGGTATGCGTGATTCTATGTTTGAAGAAGCTGCTCGTTTAATTGTAAAACATCAACACGGTTCAACTTCTTTAATTCAAAGAAGACTCAAATTAGGTTATAACCGAGCTGGTAGAATTATGGACCAAATGGAAAAAGCTGGTATTGTAGGACCCACTAACGGTTCTAAACCCCGTGAAGTTTTAGTAAAATCAGAAGCTGAATTAGAGCGTTATTTATAATGTTCAAAAAAAGATTTCAAAGTTTTTACTACGCTTTTCAAGGATTACTATTTTTATTTCATTCTCAATTCCATGCTAAAATTCATTTCATTTTTACAATTGCTGTAATTTTTGTAGGTTTTTATTTTTCCATAACAAAAACAGAATGGTTAATATTATTGATTTGTATTGCAAGTGTATGGAGTTTAGAGGCTGTTAATACAGCTATTGAACAAGTTGTGGATTTAGTAACTCCAAATTATCATGAAAAAGCGAAAAACGCAAAAGATGTTGCCGCTGCAGCTGTTTTAATTGCCGCCATTTTTTCAGCAATTATTGGTTTTTTGATTTTTGTTCCTTATTTAGTCTAGTTTTTTTCACTAAATCCTTAAATCAAGTAAATCAATATACAGACAATTCATAAAATAAATTTTGGAGCAAGAAGTTTACAATACAAGAAGGTTTTTAACTCAAAAAATAATCCTGTATATCCCAACCATTACCCCTGTGTAAAAATAAATCCGCTTTTCATTTTACAAATTTCTTAACTTTGTAATTCATGAAACCTAACAACGATTTTATACCTTTAGCCGAACGAATGAGACCTCAAACCCTTGAAACTTTTTATGGGCAAAAGCACCTTATTGGTCAAGGGAAACCTTTGTTTAACCTCATTCAACAAAAAAAATGGGTTTCTTTCATTTTATGGGGACCTCCCGGAACAGGCAAAACTACTTTTGTTAATATCCTTGCTAATCAACTACAAAAAAAACTTTTCTCTTTAAATGCCGTTCAATCGGGTGTTAAAGATTTACGAGAAATCCTAGAACAAGCAAAATACTACGAACAACCCATTCTTTTCATTGATGAAATCCACCGTTTTAATAAATCTCAACAAGATGCTTTATTGCATGCCGTTGAAAAAGGAACTATAATTCTTATCGGTGCTACAACAGAAAACCCATCTTTTGAAGTCATTTCTGCTTTACTCTCCCGTTGCCATGTTTATGTATTTCAATCTTTAACATTTGAAGAAATTCAATCCATTATTATACAAGCCCTTCAAAACGATGAACTTTTAAAACAAAAAAACTTTCAAATACTAGAATGGGAAGCATTGTATGCTTTTTCTGGAGGCGATGCTCGTAAAGCCTTAAACATCATTGAACTAATTTATCAAACTTCTTCTGAAGAAACTATACTTATTGACAACCCAAAAGTGCAACAACTTTTACATCAAAACATCGGTTTATACGATAAAAACGGAGAAAATCATTACGATGTTATATCTGCATTTATCAAAAGCATAAGAGGTTCTGATCCTAACGCAGCCGTTTTTTGGTTAGCGAAAATGTTAGTTGCTGGTGAAGACCCTTTATTTATTGCACGAAGAATGATTATTTTAGCTTCTGAGGACATCGGCAATGCTAACCCAAATGCTCTTTTGCTTGCTAATGCTTGTTTTGATAGTGTACATAAAATTGGCATGCCAGAAGCACGTATCATTTTATCTCAAACCGCTACCTATTTAGCCACTTCCTTAAAAAGTAACGCCGCTTATACCGCCATTGATGATGCTATTGCTTACCTCAAAAAGAACCCTCATCATTCCGTTCCTTTGCACTTACGAAACGCTCCTACCTCCCTCATGAAAAACTTAAATTACGGAACCCAATACAAATATTCTCATAATTACGAAATCTTTGATGCTGATGGAAATCAGGACTTTTTACCTTCTGGATTAGAAAAAACCATTTTTTATCAACCCAAAAACATCGGTAAAGAAGCCGAAATCTTACAATTTTTAAAAAAGAAATGGAAAGGATATTACCATTACGAATGAAAAAAAAGATAACGAGTTTGATGAATATTTGGGCGTGCCCCTTGCTACGCTACACTACGCTGCGGGTCGGGCTGCTACGGGTTTCACTTCGTTACAGCAATCCTTTTTCTGCTTCGGCAAACTCAGCATCAAAAGGCAGTGCCAAGCCCTTCGCATCCCTCACGCTTAACCCTAAAGCCTTGCTTCTTTTCTTTTTTTTCAATGTTTTTTATCTTATTTTTTACGCCCAAAATCCGAAAACTCAAAACTCTAAAACCACCAAAAACACTTCTCATAATACAAAAAAAAACAAAGAATACCCCACTTTTCCCTCCGAAAAATCCCCTTTATTAGATAGTCTCCTCCAAACACTTTCTCCAGAATTTCATAAAATTTTACAAAACCCCACAAAATATCGTTTCCAACTCATTTATACCCAAATTGATAGAAATTCCAAAAATATTCCCAAACTAACCCATCATATTTACCGCTTGGATACCACAGAATATTTTTATCCTGCATCCTGTTTAAAAATGCCTGTTGCGGCTTTAGCTTTAGAAAAACTCAAAAGTTTAAACATTCCTAATTTGAATTGGGACACCAAAATTGTGAATGAAAAAAGCCGAGATTGCCAAATGGACCCCGTAACCAAAGACCCCGATATGGCTTCTGGTATCCCTACCATCAAAGGGTATATCAAAAAAATTTTCCTAATCTCTGATAATCCTGGCTATGACCGCCTCTTTGAGTTTCTTACTCCTTACTTCATCAACGATACCCTGCGTGCAAGAGGATTTCATTCTACCAGAATTATTCAAAGGCTTTTTACTTACTGTAAAATTGAAGAGCATAAATACATTAATCCTATCAAATTTTATCATGAGGATAGTCTTATTTATCAACAGCCTGCTATTGTTTGTGATTCTTCTTATGCTTTGCCTCATGTAAAAACTGATAAAGTAGGTAAATTTTCTTGGAATGGTTACACTGCTGTTCAAGGAGGTTTAGAACCTCATAAATATTCCTACATTTCTTTGAAAGATTTACATGAAATGTTGATTGCCATTATGATGCCCAGTACATTGCCTAAGTCTAAACGCTTCAAACTTAAACAAGAAGAATATGATTTGATACGTAAATATATGTCCATGTATCCCTCTGAAAGTATAGACCCTAATTTGAATAAAAAGCAATTCAGTTACTACGAAAATGGGCGAATGAAATATTTTATTTATGGTGGGCAAGGCAAAGATACAATTCCTAATATTCGTATTTTCAATAAAGTAGGAATGGCAGTTGGCTTTTTGACCGATGTGGCATATATTGTAGATTTTGATAAAAAAACAGAGTTTTTTTTAAGTGCAACAATTTATGTGAATGAAAATCAAATTATAGGAGACGACCGCTATGACTATTTTAACTTGGGTTTACCTTTTCTTAAAGAATTAGGAAACAAAATCTTAGATTATGAAAGAAAAAGACCCAAAAATTATCCTGATTTATCCAACTTTATTTATGATTATTCAAAGCCATAGATTAAAAATCAATTACAGCTTGTAATTTTCAAATTTTGTATATAGCTTTGCAAAATCACTCAATCACAAATTTTATTTATTATGAAAAATACCCTGAACATCAACATTCAAAAAAATTCAACTACAAAAATTCATGAATTTAATTTAGATACCTCAGAATTTGGAAAAACTCCAACGGATCATATGTTTGTAGCGGAGTGCCATCAAAAAAATTGGTCTAATTTTAGAGTTGAGCCATTTCAACCTTTACAACTTAGCCCTTTTAACTTATCCTTGCATTATGGTCAAACGGTATTTGAAGGAATGAAAGCCTATAGAATGCAAGATGGAAACATTTCTGTATTTAGGGTAAAAAAACATTGGGAAAGATTCAATAAGTCATTAAAAAGAATGGCTATGGCTGAAGTTCCATTTGAAGTATTTCAAGAAGGTTTGCATGCTTATTTAACAGTTGATGAATCTTGGGTTCCTTCTGTTGAAGATAGCTCTTTATATTTAAGACCTTTCATGATTGCCTATGAAGATAGGGTTCGAGTTAAAGTTGCAGAACACTTTTTATTTATGATTGTGGGTTCTCCTGCGAAACAATATTATTCAAAACCTTTAAACTTATATGTAGAAACTCATTATTCCAGAGCCGCGTCTGGTGGTACAGGAAATGCAAAATGCGGCGGAAATTACGGTGGTGCTTTTTATCCAACAGCTCTTGCTGTTCAAAATGGTTATGATCAAGTTTTATGGACTGATGCTTCTACTCATCAATTCATTGAAGAATCTGGAACCATGAATGTTATGTTTGTAATTGATGGTAAATTAGTTACTCCTGCATTAACAGACTCCATCTTAGATGGTGTTACAAGAGATTCTATAATTACCCTAGCAAAAGACATGGGAATAACCGTTGAAGAAAGAAAAATAAGTGTAGAAGAATTAGAAAAATTCTTCCAAGAGAATAAAGTTCAAGAAGCATTTGGGGCTGGAACAGCAGCTATTGTAGCTCCTATTGGTTCTATCACTATTCATGATAGAAAATATCAACTTCCTTCTTATTCAGAAAATGCTCTTATGTTCCAAATCAAAAAACAATTAAATAATATCAGAACTGGTAAATCTGTAGATAAATACGGTTGGAATGATGTTGTTCAAATAGGAAATCGAGTAAATCCATAAAAAATTTTATTCATCAACACATTTTTGATGAATAAATGCCTAACTTTTAAAAGGTAGGTAACTTAATGTGAGTTGTTTTCATACTCATTATTCATAATATTTTCTATGACCAAATATAGCTGTCCCCAGCCTAACCATAGTACTATGTGCTTTGATAGCCAATTCATAATCTCCAGACATACCAATGCTTAATTCTTTCATGAAAATTTGTTCATTTTGTAATGATTTACATTTTTCAAAAAAATACCATAATTTTTGGAATTGTTCAAAAATAACATTAGAATCATCAATATCTTCAGCAATCCCCATAAATCCTAAAACTTTAACATTGGGATAATTATGTAATTCTTTTAATAGATGTTCAGCTTGCTCATAAGAACAACCATTTTTTTGATTTTCATTTGAAATATTAATTTGAATCAAAGTTTGGAGGGTTCTTTGGTGCTTTTCGGCTTGCTTTTGGATTTCTTTTAATAACTTTTCGGAATCCAAGGAATGAATCATATAAATAAATTCCGCAATATATTTCACTTTATTGGTTTGCAGGTTTCCAATCAAATGCCATCGAACATCTTTAGGCAAATGAGGGACTTTGCGAATCAACTCTTGGACACGGTTTTCTCCAAAATCTCTCAGTCCATAATTATAAGCTATTTGAATATCCTCAACAGAGTGATTTTTGCTTACAGCAATTAATTTAGGAGGTTCTACTCCATATTTATCGGAAAAATTTAATATTTTTTCTTGTATTAATCTAATATTTTCAGCGATCATACCCTAAAAAAAACCGCAAGAACTTGAAATAAAAATTTATAACAGGTTCTTACGATTGAAATTTTAATATTCTATTAACGATTTTTTAATAAGTCTCTAATTTCTGTCAAAAGAATTTCTTCTTTTGAAGGTTCGGGATCAGGAGTAGGAGCTTGAGTTTCTTCATTTTCTTGTTTTTCTAAACGTTTTCTAAGGGTATTAACTAATCTAATTAGATTAAAAATAGCAAATGAAATAATCAAAAAATCAAATATATGCTGTAAAAAAGAGCCATAATTAACCGTAACAGCTTCAGAGACAACTTTTTCTCCATCCATTACTGCTTGTTTTAAAGTAAACTTTAATTCTGTAAATTTAACACCACCAATTAAAAGTCCTAGAGGTGGAGTTAAAATGTCTGCAACAAGCGAATTTACAATTTTACCAAAAGCTCCACCAATAATGACCCCAATGGCTAAATCTAATACATTACCCTTAGAAATAAATTCTTTAAATTCACTTACAAATGACATATAGAATAAAATTATTTTTTAGTGCAATCAAATCTATGAACAACAGAGAAACCTGGGCTATCTGCTGCATGACTAATAGCAAATTGACATTTTTGGGTATTATCATCATAACCACCATGAGTATAACCACTACCTGTAAAGAAATAGGGTTCGCCTGTAGAAGTACGAGCAATTCCTTGATAAGTATAGCTTTGTGAAGGAATATCAAAAGTGATTACTTTGTTATTACCCGCTAAATAATTTACATTTGATGTATTAAAAAGAATTTGAGAACCTTGGTAAATTTCAATTTTGCTCGTATCAGAAGTATGTTTTTTTATTTCAATTTCGTAAGCGGCGGAATCTGTTAATTGCATCATTGCACCTGCTTTGGTATATACATATTGTTTACAATTGTACTTCCCTACCGCCATATCCCTTTTATCAGTCTGGGTATTGTTATTATTATTATTGTTGTTGTTGTTATTACTAGGAGTATTATCTTCTTTTTTGCAACCTAATAAAAGGGATACACCAATAACCCCTGTGAATAAAAATCTTCTTAACATTTTCTTATATTTTTGTGTGGCAAAATTATAAAAAATTTATGTCAAAATCAAACTGAAAAACAATTAAAATATTCATAAACATTTTAGAATTTTATTAGCCGATTCAATGAGGACAGGAAAGAAGTAGAAACTCCTGTTGCAAGATTAGCACAGTTAGTGATAGCTATTGGTATTCACTTAATAGTAGCTACCCATAAACCTTTCCTTAAACGGCAATTTATCCCGATGCTTATAAAACTCCTTTAACCAAAATTATAAAATTACAGGCTAGAGGTTAATCTTCATTAAGTTAGTAAATTATTATTGGTTCTTTAGAATACAAATTAAAAGAATTAATAAATTTTTATTGTAAGAATTTTTTCAAAAACAAGCATTTTAAGTATTTATACCTACGAAAATACTAAAAAAGCATGTAAGATTTTCAAAAAAAATACGTATAAATACATACAAGATTTCTAAATGTTGATTATTTTTGGAACAGATTCAATTATACACTTATGAAAAGAATATTTATTCTATTTTTTCTGGTTTTAGGGGCATGGAATATACATGCCCAAAATGTAGGAATAGGGACAGCAAGCCCTAATAGTACAGCAAGATTAGATGTAGAAGATACGGAAAGAGGCATATTGGTTCCTCGTTTAACGCAGGCTCAAAGAGATGCGATTAGTTCTCCTGCTCAGTCTTTGTTAATATTTAATTTAACTTCGAATTGTTATGAATGGTGGGATAATTACAGCAGCTCTTGGATACAGATGAGTTGTGGAGGGTGTATATCGGCTCCTTCTGCTCCTACTGCTAATGCCGCTACTAGTATTACAGCCACTTCCTTTACAGCTAACTGGTCGGCTTCTGGAGGAGCAACTTCCTATCGCCTAGATGTTGCCACAGATGCTGGATTCACTTCCTTCGTAACAGGTTATAATGACTTCAATGTAGGAAATGTAACCACTTACAATGTAACTGGCCTCTCTTGTAATACCACTTATTATTATCGTGTAAGAGCCTGTAATAGCTGTGGTTGTAGTGGTAATAGCAACTCCATCAATCTAACAACTCTGAATACTACTCCTTCTGCTCCTACTGCTAATGCCGCTACTAGTATTACAGACG
>CAZBPK010000009.1:0-17577 GCA_964493765.1 uncultured Bacteroidia bacterium
GCACTTTTCCAACTACCCCAAGCTGTTGAAGGGCTTGCACTTGCTGCCTTGTTCCAAATGATTTCACCACGCATATTAAAGCCAATGTCTAACATGATTTTAGAAATATAGTCAGAAAGTGGTATGTATGGTTTTCTTCCAAGATTAGCTACATTTATGCAAGCCCGACCACCATTTACTAAAACTCTGAATGTTTCTTTAAACGCAGTTTCTAAAAGTTGTAAATACTCTTTTAGTGATAAATCTCTGTCATACTCTTTTGAAACATTGTAGGGAGGTGAAGTTATCATTAAATGAACCGAGTTGTTAGGTAACTCTTTCATATTCTCAGCCGAGCCAAGAATAAATTTATTTTCTAACTCGTCTGGAAAGTCATTTTCATTCTTGTCAAGGATTATTTTGTTGCCAAGTTCAGAGTATAGTTTAGAATTATAAAACTTTGAACTGTCGTGATTTATTCTTCCGTTTGTTCCGAAAGCACTTGTTGCTGTTCCTTTTGGTCTTTTCATGCTTTTTCAATAACTAACAAATACTCTGACTTCATTCCTTCGGGATTTTTATTATTTCTTGAACCGAATAACTGCCTGGTTTTTATTTTATCTTCGTAAATTGCCTTTAAATGAAAACCTTTGTCCGCAAAGTATTCATTTATTATTCGCCAGGTTTCTACTTCAATTCCATCAACTTTGGGGTTCCCAACAAAAATACATGCTGTCCCACCTTTTTTTAGGTTTATTGCTGCATTTTCTATGGCTTTGATGGTGTAGCAAAAATAGGAATTCAGTATATCGGTGAGTTTTTTTATTTTTAACTCTTCTCTTATTTTGTTTAATGTTTCGGTTTCTATTAATTTATCTGCTTTTCTGTAAGGTATTTCCAAATTTGAAATAGCTTTTACTTGTGTTTCGGTGTAACCCAGCCAGTATAAATCAAGTTTAAAGGTTCTAATATATTCTTGGGCTTGTAAATAAGGTGGTGATGTAATTAAGCAGTCAATTTCAATATCTTTATCAATTTGATAATTTGCACTATCCACACCGCCAAAAAATTTAACTTCGTTAATATTATTTATTGTTTTATTGATATATTGATTTATATCTTTTAATGCTTCTATTGATAAATTTCTAATTGTGTAAATTAATTCTGATTTCCAATCTTTTTTTAGCAATTCTGTTATAAATTGATTTTTAAATTTTGATTTAAAGAGTTTTGGTGTTTTGTGTTCAGCATACGAAAATTGTTTACTTACCTTTACTAATGCCGATTGTATTATCATTGAATACAAATCATTTTCAAGTTTTTTTTGTCCTTCCCAGTATTTTTTTAATACTTCTAAAATTTGCGGTGAGTACCAATAATCTAAATTTGACCACGCTGGTGTAAATTCTGTTTCGTTATTAAAAACATATTCTAATTTTTTATTTAATGTTGAAATTTCTAATCTTGTTTTATCCTGTGGAATTTTCACAGGAATTATATGATTTAACAAATAATTGATGTCTAATAATACGGCATTTCGTTTTGCTAAATTTGCTTCTAACCCAACTGTTCCACTACCTGCAAAAGGGTCAATTATCCAATCGTTTTCTTTAGTATAATTATCTATACAATATTTGACTACTTGCGGAATAAATTTCGCAGGGTAATAATATATTGCATGTGTTAAATACGAAGTGCTAACAATTTCGGGAACTAATTCTCTAAAAGAAACCAAACAAGGATTAAAATCGTGTTTACCGTCTTGGTTTTGCAATTTTGGTTGTTTTAATATATTACCAAACAAATCTTGCTGCATCTTAATTTGATTATAATCTTGAAAAAATAACTTTTAAAAAAACCAAATCTCTGATATAATGTGTTTGATCAGAGATACTTGCAAATGGAATACTATCTTCTTTCCAAATTGGTAAGATTTTATTTACCACACCTTCAACTGAATTACAAATTGTCTTATAATTGGTATAATCAATATCAAAACCCACAACTTCGGTTTTTTGGTTTAACAATTTAATGTTTGAAACCGATTTTAAGTTGTTAATTTCTAATTCAATATTAGCAACCGAATAAGCAATCCAAAGGTCATCCCAATTTTCAATTAAATTTACAACATCTTTTATACTATGTAAAATATTTTTGTTGTCTGTTTCTGTCCATTCAAAAAGAGCGTTACTAATTTCTTCTGTACCATAAGCAAGCTTTAAAGTAATTTTATTATTGATTTTGTAACCTTTTGCGATTTCGTTTCTAAATTCGCTTTTGTCTTTTATGTAGTCTTTTAAAGAAGAATATATTTTTGAAATTGTTGAATTTTTTTGTTGTGAATTTCTTTCATCCCAAACACAAATTAAGTAAAGTAAATTTCTATCAGGTTCCTGTACTAATCTTAAAAGCATTCGTAATAAATCAACTAACGAACCTTTGGCTGTCGTTCCACCCGTATCATCTCTTGACCTTAGTTGCAATAGAATAATCTTTTTATCAGTTGAATTTAAGCCCATGACATCAATATCTAAATTCTCAATGGTAGAACCAAAACTTTGTGATAAAATTTCTTGCATTCTAACCACTTTGTCTGGAACTTCGTTACAATTAGCATAATTTTTCAAAATATTTTTTATCATCTCTTCTAAAACTTTGCCTTGTCTTGCTCTATATGAACTTTGAAAAAATTGATGAAAAGCAAACATGTGAGGATAATATTGAGCAAGTTTGTAAGTAGTCAATTTTTCTGCACGACTAATGCCTGCGGCAAACATTTTTATTTTGTCTAAATCATTTTTAAGATTACTCAATTCATTATTAAAAAGTTTGATAATTATATCGGTAGAAAGTCCCAAAGGACTTCTTAAAATTTTTTTAACAAGTTCAGTAGAGTTATTGATATCTAACAATTGTAAAAATATTCTATCTTGATAATTTGTCATAGTATTTTTTGCAAATTTAATTTGTTTATTTATAGCAAATAAAATTGATTTTATTTGGATTAGAAACTACACTCATTTTAATTTCAAACAGAAGTTTAATGTTTTCAGGTTTTTGTGTAGTATTATTTGTTGTGCAAAATGCAAGGTCTGCACTTGATTGTCTTGACAAACCAAGTTCATCACAAACAACACCATTTACAGCATACAATCCTAATTCTTTCGCTATTGGCTCAAATAGTGTTTTACACCATTTTTCTGTGAACTGTCCAATAAGTGAATTTCTGCTTTGTAAGGTTTGCCCTTCAGCGTCTGAACCTTTTGGAACATAAGCAAAATAGCCACCCTGCAAATTATAAAATAGTTGTTCAGGGGAAGCAAAATTCTTTAATGCTTCTGTAAAAAATTGTATTTCAGTGTCGTTGTTCCAAAGTGTCATCTTCTATTTTGGTTACTTTCAAGAAGTCCATCAGGAATTGTTTCTTTGCCTTTTACTTGTGTGTGAATTTCAATTTCACTACACGGTAATTGAATGTTGAGTTGATTTGTCAAGTAACGAATGAAATCTTCACCACCGATTTTACAAATTTGTAAGAAAGCTGCAGTAACTCTATTTTCTGCTTGTTCATATTCTCCGAATATTGAAATGTCTTCTATTTTCATTATATATTTATTTTTTCTGTCTATTATGGTTAGCACTGTTGTCCGTTACAATAACCGCTAACTTCTATTTATACGAACTAAAGTTCTTTTTTGTTTCACTTTTATTATCAAAATCTATCAATACACTTCTTGAAAGTGAGGTTGAGCGTGAGGGATGCGAAGGGCACGTAGTGGCACTGCCTTTGGCTACGAAGTATGAGTAGCCAAAGGATTGCCGAAGCGTTAGCGAAGCCCGTAGCAGCCCGACCCGCAGCGTAGCAAGGGACACGCCCATATCCATATCTTTTTAATTTAAACTTTCAATTTTGATTAATTGAGATTTTGCTTCTACAAAACTTTTTTCGGAAACAAAGATTTCCTTTACTATACCCTTGCTATGAGCGTAAATAGTATTTTCCATTTTCATGGATATTAAAACCAGTAAGGGAGTTCCTTCTTCTACTTCCTGACCCTCTTGAACCAATACCTTTACAATTTCACCCGGCATTTGAGAAATATACGCGTTTTTATCTTCTTGTTGGGAAACATCAGGCAATTTTTCAATATATTCAAGCTCTAAATTGATTCCATTTTGATTGACTTCAAATCCTTTTTCAGTAGTTTGAACCTCAAAACTATATTTGATTTGGTTAACAAAAAAAACTAATTGATTTTCAAGCAATTGAACTCTATCAACCAAATACTCATTTTGATTATAAAGAATTTTCAATGTCGTATTATTTAACCATTCGTATTCTAATTTATAGCTCATGTCCTGAATTTTAAAGGTTTCAAAACTAAGTTGATACTTATTGTTTCTCCAACCTCTCGGCAAAAAGGGTAAAGATAAGGGAGTATTTAAGGATTGATAAATTAGAGCGGCAAAAGCATAAAATTCTTTTTGGATATTGGGTTTTAAATCCGTCTCATAATTTTTGATAAAACTTGTAGAAAGATTAGCTTTTTGAAATTCAGGGTGTTGAAAAATTTGAATTAAATAGGGTTGGTTATTGGTAAGTCCTTGAATAGTAGAATTTTTCAAAGCGTAAATCATTTTTCGGATAGCTTCTTCACGGTTTTGCCCATAGCTAATCATTTTGGCAATCATGGGGTCATAATAAATGGAGATAGAATCACCACTTTGTACGCCGGTGTCCACACGCACTAAATTTGGAATATGAAATTTCAATAGTTTCCCATTTCTAGGCATAAAATCGTTATAAGGATCTTCTGCATAAATTCTACATTCAATGGCATGACCATGAAATTCTTTGGGTTGTTCAGGAAGTTTACCACCATCCGCAACATGAATTTGCAATGCAATTAAATCTGTATTAGTAATTAATTCAGTTACAGGATGTTCAACTTGAATACGGGTGTTGATTTCTAAGAAATAGAATTGATTCTGGTCATCTAGTAAAAATTCAACTGTACCAGCATTATCGTATTGGATAGCTTTTGCAGCGTTTATAGCCGCTTGAGTGATTTGATTTCTTAGTTCAGGAGTTAAAGCAGGGGAAGGAGCTTCTTCAATAATTTTTTGGTAACGTCTTTGAATAGAACATTCTCTTTCAAAGAAATGAATAATATTTCCATGTTTATCTCCAAAAATCTGAACCTCAATATGGCGAGAAGTATCAAAATATTTTTCAAGCAGTACAGTATCCTCACCGAAAGCGGATAGAGCTTCTCTTTTGGCAGCAGTTAAAGCTTCAGTAAACTCTTCAAATTTTCGGACAATTCTCATTCCTTTTCCACCACCCCCAGCAGCTGCTTTTATAAGTAAAGGAAATCCAATTTTTTGAGCTTCATTTTGCAGGGTTTCTAAGGATTGGTCTGTACCTTTGTAGCCGGGAATTGTAGGAACATTATATTTTTCCACTAAATCTTTGGCTTCTTTTTTAGACCCCATAGATTGTATGGCTTTGGGATTAGGACCAATAAAAATTATATCATTATTTTGGCATAATTGAGCAAAAGTAGCATTCTCTGCTAAAAATCCATAACCGGGATGAATAGCATCGGAGTGAGTCAATTGGGCTGCTTCAATGAGTTTGTCCATTTTTAGATAAGAAGCAGAAGGGGCAGATTCTCCAATCCAAACAGCTTCATCTGCTAATTGAACATGCAAAGCATTTTTATCAGCATCAGAATACACAGCAACTGTTTGTATTCCTTTTGATTTACAAGTTTTAATGATACGGCAAGCAATTTCGCCTCTATTGGCTATTAGTATTTTGTTAATCATAACCGCAAATATAAAACTTTTTTTTGTTATAAAGTTTTTTTTATATTTTTCCTTCAAAATTCTTGACAAATATTGTTTTTGTTTGTAAATTTGTAAGAAAATTGCATCTATGAGAAAATTTTACTTTTTTATTTTCTTTAACTTATTGGTTTTAACCTCTTTACAAGCAAAAATTACCATTCATTGGGAAGAAGATACTCCAATATTAACAAATTATAACCCTCCATCAAGTTTGATTGTGGATAATTTGCCATTAAAAATTTTAGCTTATCCCAATCCCACAAAAGATCGCCTTTTTATAGAATCTGAAAATTCACTGAATTCAATTAGTGTTTACAATTTGTTAGGTCAAAAATTAAAGCATTTTAATTTAGACGGAGCAAAAAAATATGAATTTTCTGTCAATGATTTGCCATCAGGTACCTATATCATTACTGTTCAAAGTGGTAATCAAACTGTAAATCAGAAATTTACCAAAATTGATTAATTCCTGAAAAACTTAATCATCATCAGAAAGCTTAGTTTTGAAAGTTTTTTTTGCATAAGTTGAATTTTTTTATTGAGGATATTTTGGGCGTGTCCCTTCGCTTTGCTACGGGTCGGGCTGCTTTGGGCTTCGCTATCGCTACGGCAATCCTTTTTCCACTTTTTTCAAAAGTAGAAAAAGGCAGTGCCACTACGTGCCCTACGCATCCCTCACGCATACCTATTAGCAGTGCTAATGATTATTTTCAAAATATTATTTTGGGCTAAACTTACTGATAGCAAACAATGTTTTTTCAATTTCTAAGGGTTGAATTGCGATAGAAACAAACCAAGCCTCAAATTGAGAAGGAGCACCATAGATACCATTTTCTAATAGATGATGAAAAAATTTAGCATACAATGCGGTGTCAGAGGTTTTTGCATCAGACAAATTTATAACTTGTTCTAAGGGAGTAAAAAATAGGGTAAACATGGAACCAATTCTTTGAATACAATGACTAATACCTTTGTTAATCAAAATATTGCGAATTTCGGTTTCAAGAATAAAGCTATGGGCTTCTAGTTGATGGTAAACTTCAGGGTGATTTTTTAAATAGTTCAAGACGGTTAAGCCGGCAGTCATTGCCATAGGATTTCCAGAAAGCGTACCTGCTTGATAAACAGAGCCTTTTGGAGCAATACAATCCATGATTTCTCTTTTTCCTCCATAAGCCCCAACAGGTAATCCCCCACCAATAATTTTTCCAAAAGTTGATAAATCGGGTTTAATTCCTAAAATTTCTTGTGCACCACCTAAAGCTAATCGAAAACCTGTCATTACTTCATCAAAAATTAAAACGATTTGATGATCATCACAAATTTTACGTAAACCAAGAATAAAATCCTTTTGGGGTATAATAAGTCCCATATTTCCCACAAAAGGTTCTAAAATAATAGCTGCAATGTTACCAGCATTAGCATTAACTAAATTCTGAACAGCTTGTAAATCGTTATAAGGAGCGGTGAGGGTATCTTGAGCAACGCCTTGAGTAACACCTTTTGAGTCAGGAGTTCCAAAAGTTAAAGCACCAGAACCAGCAGCTATTAAGAAACTATCTCCATGACCATGATAACAACCTTCAAATTTAATGATTTTATTTTTTCCTGTAAATCCTCTTGCAGCCCTAATTGCAGACATGGTCGCTTCTGTGCCCGAATTAACCATTCTAATTACTTCTACTGAGGGAACAATTTCTGTAATTAATTTAGCCATTTCATACTCTAATTCTGTAGGAGTACCAAAACCAAATCCTTTGTGAATTTGCTCTTGCAAAGCCTCTATAACTATTTCAGGTGCATGACCTAAAATAGCAGGACCCCATGAATTAATATAATCTATATATGAATTTCCATCTATATCATATAAATAAGCACCTTTTGCTTTTTCCATAAAAATAGGTGTTCCACCTACACTTTTGAATGCTCTAACTGGAGAGTTCACTCCACCGGGTATGAATTTTTGAGATTGCTCAAATAATTGTTTACTTTTTTCTATTTTCATGAGTCAATAGATTGATTAATTAATTTCTATTTTGGTATAAAATTTATCTTTTTCAGCAGTCATTTGAAAGCCTAATTGATCAAATAAACGAATATAGTTTTCATTTTTTTGAATATTTTGCCATGTGATAGTGGAAACATATTTAGGAAATAAGGGATAAAAATTGTTCATATTTAAATAACTGTAAACAGAACTTTGTGATTTAAAACGATTGGAAAAATTTTGAAAAGATTCTGAATTTTTGAGAAATTTTTTTTCATTATAATCATCAATCACAGATTGTAATGCTAGTTCATCTAAAGAAAAAACAACAAAATCGTCAATAAAAGTTACGTAAGGCATATCAAATTTTTGAAAAAGTTTTCCAAATAAAAGCTTAAATAAGCCTCTTACTTGAAAATGGTAAATTTCATATCCATTGTAATCATAAGAAGTATTCTTTACTACTTTGGTTCTTTTTTTAACTTGTTTTAAGATAAACTTAATTCTATCTTTTGCAACGTCAATATCATTTGCATGTATATAAACTAAAAGTTCAGGTTCTTGAAATGTAGAATCGGCGGGTCTATTGGCAACAATACTTACTTCTTCAGAAATCCAGCTAACAAAGTCTTTTTTTACATTGATTTTTAAAAGTTTTTCAATTTTTTCAAGATTTTTTTGATGTTCACCATAAATATTGGGATTTCTTTTCATTTGGTTTTCAAATTCATCATAAAATTGAAGAAAATCCTCAAAACCTAAACTTGTAAACCATGCAGTTCTATCAGATAAAATGTTTTGGGAGGGTCTTTTCCCGGCTCCCGATGTAAGCATTGCAGTTAAAATGGAAACGGAGCTGTCTTTTGGTAGAATATAACCTTTAAAATCTAACAGGTTGCCTTCTAGAAGCAATTGAAATGCAGAGTAATCCACAGTTTTTTGCAAATCTTTAAAGCTACCTAAATCGTTCATATAAATACTCAAAAAAGGGTTAAATTGGTAGGAATTAAAATATAGGGTAAAGTACTCGCTTCCTTTCATAAGCTGTTGAGCTTTTATAAATCGGCTATCTTCAGCAAGTTCACTTTTTTGTGAAGTTTCAATAGATTTTTTGATTAATTTGGGAGTGTAAGAAACTAATAAAACATCTTCTAAAAAGCACAAATAAATTGCAGACTTTTCAATGGGATTGGTGAGTTCATAGATGGTTCTTTTTTGATAGCTTCTTTCTGTAATTTTATAATTGGATAAAGATAGAAGAGATTTTTTTAGAGATCCTAACCTAGTAGCAATATCATGCATAGACCAAATGCACAAAAAATCATAATTTTTGGCTTCTGTCATGTGCGCGGAAACAATTAAAGGCTGATTTGCAAAAGTTTCAGCTATTAATTGATTGTTTTTAAGTAAAGAATCTACAAACAATGCGTTTTGGTTTATATCAGAGAAGAAATCATTATTTCTTAATTCTTTCCAAAGTTCACTTTTTTGAATTTGTTGCCAAGCATTTACGGGTTGTGAGATTTCTAAAATATAAATGGCATCGTTGGGAACTAAATTGATAGAACGCACATGTATAATAGGAGACCACTTTAAATAAGCATAAATACCTAAAATCCCAAGCCCTGCAAAGATAAAAATGATACCTAAAAAACGTTTCACCATTAATTTTGTTGAAAATGCTTAGAAAAATCTTCTTTATAGTATTTTTTGTAAATTTCGTCTAATTTAAGGGCAATTTTTTCAGGGGCTTCTTTTAATCCTACGTCATCAACTTCTCCTCCAATACCATTGGGGAATTCTTTTTCCATGGGATCCCCTTTTGAAAGTGTGAGAAGCTTACTTCCTTTTTTTACAAATAATTTTTGATTAGCAAATCCTATCACAGATAAATCTGACGGTGAAACATCTCCACGAGTAACATGTTCTATGAGAACAAAAGCTTCTGCTTTTTTATCTCCATCAATATCAATAATTTCTGTTGCCTCTTGGATATATTTAGTAAATAAATCTAATGGAGCAGCCTCACGAATTTTTTTTTCAGCAATTTTTTGTTTCTTATCGTTTAAAAATAAAACTATCATGCTTTCTTCTTGTATCTCAGTTCCAGGAAAATTAGGGTCATTATTGATAGTTCTTTTGGGCAAATGGTTTACCAACAGATAATAAGTACCGGACACATCTGTCCATTTTTTAGATTCAATGATTTTGAAATCGGGATAATCTTTTAGAATTTCTGTAAATTCAGAAGCATTAACATTTGAAACATCAATGGATTGTTTAGATGGATTTTTATTACAACTTGAAAACAAAACAAAAATGCCTATACTAATAATCCATAAAAAAGAATTCATGCTGTAAATTTGAAAGAAATAGGCTTAAAGTATAAATGAAAAACTCCGAAAAAAAGGATTGAGTACAATAAATCTCCAATTAAAGCATTTTGGTAGAAAGGAATTGCCATGATGTAGCATTGAGTTAAACCATTCCAAGAAATTTCATACATGCCTGAAGTTGCCCAAACTGCAAAGTTTGTGATGATAAAAAATACAAAACTGGAAGCAAAAGATGCTATTAGGGTTTGATTTAATTGAAATTTTTGAATAGATAACAGAGTACCAATTGCGACCGATGTTAGAATGGCTAAATAGGTTACTTCAATGCCTTGATAAAAGCCTATAAAAGCATCAGAAATTAACATAGTGAGTAAAGGAACAATAATTTTAATAGTCTTGGAACTGAAAAATGCACCACTAAAAAGTGCAATAGCGATAACGGGAGTAAAATTATCAGGATGAGGCATTAATCTAAAAATTACTCCTAATAAAATAAGTATTGTTGCTATGATAAAATCTTTTTTCATTTACAATTGAATTGATATGCAAAATTACAAAACAAATTATAAATTCAAAATTTTAAGATTGCAAAATTCGAAAATCGGTAAATTCACTTAAGATATGCAGTTTTTTTAATTGAATCTTTAAAAAATTGCAAAAATTTTTTTGCAAGCGTGAGGGATATGAAGGGTTTAGCACTGCCTTTGTCTGCGAAAAATGAGCAGACAAAGGATTGCCGAAGCGAAAGCGAAGCCCAAAATAGCCCGACCCGAACTTTAGTGAGGGGCACGCCCAAAAAATTAAAAACAATGTTACAAAATATATTGAGCTAAATCACGTTTTTTAACGATAGTACCCACTTTTTCTTCTACCATTTTTTTGGTTATAGTGATTTGAAAATCAGTTCTTAAATCTGGAACTTCAAATAATAGGCTTTCTAAAAGGTTGCTTAAAATGGTATGAAGCCTTCTAGCTCCAATATTTTCCATTTCTTGATTGACCTCAAATGCAATTTCTGCAATGGCATCAATTGCCTCATTATCAAATTTTAAATCAACTCCTTCTGTTTTTAATAAGGCTTGATATTGTTTGGTTAGTGCATTTTTGGGTTGAGTTAAAATACGAACAAAATCTTCTTTGACTAAGGATTTTAGTTCTACACGAATAGGAAAACGCCCTTGAAATTCAGGAATTAAATCAGATGGTTTAGATAAATGAAATGCACCGGCGGCAATAAACAATATATGGTCAGTTTTTACTGAACCGTACTTAGTATTGACAACACAGCCCTCAACAATTGGGAGTAAATCTCTTTGAACACCTTCACGTGATACGTCAGGACCTCCGCCCGATTTATTAGAACTAGCTACTTTGTCAATTTCATCTATAAAAATAATGCCAGAATTTTGAACTTTTTCTAAGGCTTCTTTGGTAACTAATTCCATATCAATAAGTTTTTGAGCTTCTTCTTCGGCTAAAATATCTCTTGCTTCTGCAACTGTTACATTTTTTTTCTTTTTCTTTTTGGGGATCATATTGGAAAGGAGGTCTTGAAGTCCATCAGGAGTATCCATACCCATAGGACCCACAACTTGTACATGAGAAGAGGGTACTAAAACTTCAATTTCAATTTTTCTGTCTTCAATTTCTTTATTTTTAATTTTTTGACGAAATTTATCTCTAGTTTTTTCGTTAAGTTCTCTATCTTCTTTTTCTTGGGCAGAGATATTAAATCCAAAATGGTCATTGGAAATAGGAGGAATGAGAATATCAAGAATGCGTTCTTCCGCATTTTCAATGGCTTTGACACGATTTTCCGCTTTTTGGGTTTCTTTTACCATGTTAATCCCTTGTTCCACTAAGTCTCTTACCATAGATTCCACATCTCTTCCTACATAACCTACTTCAGTAAATTTAGAAGCTTCTACTTTTACAAAGGGTGCGTCAGCTAATTTGGCTAATCTTCTAGCAATTTCAGTTTTTCCAACACCTGTAGGTCCAATCATTAAAATGTTATTAGGAATGATGTCATGACGTATGTCTGCTGGAGTTTGCATTCTCCTCCAACGATTTCTTAAAGCTATAGCTACTGATTTTTTAGCATCTTGTTGTCCAACAATATATTTATCTAATTCTGCTACAATTTTAACGGGGGTTAATTCTGAATTCAACATGTTTTAATATTTTTTTTTATTTTTAACTTCTTGATACATTGATAAATAGGTATTGTACCTTGTATTTGCAATTTCTTGATTTTCCAATGCTTCTAATACTTTGCAGCCGGGTTCATGCAAATGTGTACAATTTGCAAATTTACAAAATTTTGAATAATGTAACATCTCTGGAAAATACTGGCAAATTTCATGGTGTTCAAAATCTACTAAATGAAATTCTCTCACACCCGGTGCATCAATAATAGAGCCCCCAAAACTTAATGGGAACATTTCTACATGGGTAGTAGTATGTTTACCCTTTAAGGTTTGTTTGGAGATTTCACCAGTTTTTAATTTCAAATTAGGTTCAATTTTATTGATTATACTAGACTTTCCCACTCCCGATACTCCACCAACAAAAGTGATTTGGTTTTGGAGCCAATTTTTAATTTTTTCTATAAATTCAGGTTGATAAATATTTCCATCAATTACTTCATAACCCGCTTGGCTGTAAATTTTTTTGTAATCTTGTAATTGCAAAAAGTGTTTTTCTTTTTTGAGTAAATCAGTTTTATTGAATACTAAAAATGTTGGGATATGGTAAGCTGCAGAGGAAACCAAAAATCTGTCAATAGTATTGAGAGGAGTAAAAGGAAATTCTAAAGAAGCAATAAAAACTGCTTGAGTGATATTGCTACATAAAATTTGAACTTTGTATTCATTGTGGGTTGATTGTCTAATAATATAGTTATTTCGAGGGAGAATTTCATCAATGATATAATTATTCTCTTCAACAACTAAATAAACCCAATCACCTACTGCAACAGGATTGGTAGCTTCAGAATTTTCTAATCGTAATTTTCCTCTTAAAGTAGCTTGTAAAGTTTGCTGGTTGTCTAGTCGTATTTTATAGAATGAACCTGTAGATTTTTCAACTAAACCTTTAATTTTCATGGAATTACATATTCATACCGCCATCAACTTGAATCACTTGCCCTGTTATGTAAGTAGCTTTATTACTGGCTAAGAATACACAAATATTGGCAATGTCTTCTACTTGTCCCGGACGGTTTAAAGGAATATCCGCAAGCCATTTTTGGAGTTCTTGTTCGGGCAAATTTTCTGTCATTTCGGTTTGAATAAATCCAGGTGCAACCACATTACAACGTATATTTCTTGAACCCAATTCTTTAGCAATAGATTTTGACAGCCCAATTAACCCAGCTTTTGAAGCTGAATAATTGGCTTGCCCTGCATTTCCACTTACCCCAACTACAGAACCCATATTGATAATAACGCCATCTCTTTGTTTTAACATAGGTTTAATTGCTGCTTTACAATAATTAAAAGCACTTTTTAAGTTATTATCAATCACGGTATCCCACTGTTCTTCAGATAAACGTAATAATAAATTATCTTTTGTTATTCCGGCATTATTGATTATAACGTCTAATTTTTGATGATTTTTCAGGATTTCTTCAATTACTTCTTGTGCTCTTTGAAAATTTGAAGCATCTGCTTGCAAAGCATAAGATTCAAAACCCTTTGATTTTAAATCATTTACAATTTCAACTGCTTTGGATTGTGAGCCAAGATAAGTAAAATATACAATAGCGCCTTGCTCTGCACATTTATATACAATGGATTTTCCAATTCCTCTTGAACCACCGGTTACTAAAATAATTTTTCCTGAAAGTTCCATACTTTTCTTATAAAACCGCAAAAATAATATTTTTATGGTCTTTAAAGTACTGATTACCCAATTTTTTTTCTTTTGAAACTCATTTTATTCATCTTCTCCTAAAAACTATAAAAATTCATTAAAGCTCATCGAATCTGATTTTTTTTAGAACACTCCTCATTCCATGAACAAATGAAATTATAACCAAACTATTCATTCATTTTCTTAAATAACTCATACTTCTTATAAGTTCCCCAAGCAGAAATCCAACATAATTGAAAGCCTAATTTCCCTTCTATAAAGCCCAGTTTCATAAAGTACATCTTAATAAATGTGAAAATCGGACTGAAATACCATTTGATAAAGCTAGGTTTTTTATTTTGACTTTTCATTTGGGCTGCATGTAACCTTGCGTATTTTAAGGTTTTTTCTTTATGCTGAGCCTGGGTCTGATAAGAATAATGTAGTAAATCACCCTTTAAAAATATTACGGGTAAATGAAATTGTAGTGTTTCATGAACAAAATCTCCTTCCCAAAAAGCCCCATTTTTAGGAAATAAGCGTACTTTTCTATCAGGATACCAACCTGCATATTTTATCCATTGCCCACAATAATTCGTTAGGCGGTTCATTTCATAAACAGCGGGTTCTATAATTCCTGAATTTTTTAATTCTAGAAGGCTTTTTTTTAGTTCTTCTGATAGGCATTCATCAGCATCTAAAGATAAAATCCATTCATTTTGCGCTTGCTCATTCCCATAATTTTTGGTTTTGCTATATCCTAACCATTCTGTAACTTTTAAACGCACTTTTTTATATTCTTGAACAATGGCATGGGTATTATCCGTTGAACCGGAATCAATAATAAGAATTTCTTCCACAACATCTATTAATGAATCTAAGCACCTTTTGATATTCTTTTCTTCGTTCAATGTGATAATTACCGCACTAATTTTCATTGTAACTTATTCAAAATGTCTTCAATTTTTTTCTTTTCTAATCCTAGACCAATGAAAACTAAACGTGTGATTTTGGGTTGATTTTCAGAAGGTTTTTTATCTAAAACAAATTGTTTTCCAACGGATTGGAATAATAAAGGATAATCAAAACCTTGAAATTGTACCCAGCCTTTTATGCGGTAAATTCGCCCCGATTGTATTTGTAGCATCATGTTCATCCAGTGCTGAAATTTTAGTAGATTTAAAGGTTCTTGTATTTCAACATAAACGGAATGATAAGGGTGTTCATGTTCTTCGTGGTGTTCGTGATGATTTTCGTGATGATGGTGTGGGGGGATTGGCATTTCAAAATCGGAAGAACGCTGAAGGACTTCCGTAATAGGAACTTGGGCTTGTTCACAAAAATATATTGTCGCTTCTTTATTTAAGGCTTTTAATGTTGTTTCAAGAAGGATAACTTTTTCTGGTGTAATTAAATCTAATTTATTGATAATCAGTATATCGGCATAAGCTATTTGGCGTGCAGGTAAATCTGATTCTTTTAAACTATCTTCAAAATTATAAGCATCTACAAGGACAATAATGTTTTTTAAATGAAATTTTTCTTTAAAGAGGGGGTATAACAAAAACGGTGCCGCTACTCCTGCAGGCTCTGCTACTCCTGTGGTTTCAATCAGCAAATGGTCAAAAGAATAATTTTGAAGTAAATGGTTCAACGTTTCTACTAAATTATTATTTAAAGTGCAACAAATACAGCCTTGATTCATTTCAATGATTGTATCTGTTTTGGCTTCAATCAGTTGGTTATCAACACCTATTACCCCAAATTCATTTTCAATGAGGGCAAATTTTTTTTCAGGATTTTTTTTCAGGATTTGATTGATGAAAGTGGTTTTGCCTGAACCTAAAAATCCCGAAATAATGGTAACAGGTATTCTTTTATCTATTTCCATTCGATAAGTTCTTTAATTCGTTTAGGCTGATATATTTACCTTGTAAACCAATGATTTTTCTTTTATAGAAACTTGTTTTTTGGCTACTTTCAGGGTTACGTTCTTTTAAGAGTTTTTCGTATCCTTGAAACAGGTTTTGGTAAAAAACTTTTTGTTCTTGTGGATTGGAAAAGTTCAAATTTTTTACTAAATAAAATTTGAGAATCATTAAATTGGGTTTCCCGCCATGATGTAGAGTTTGTAAAAATTTTTCAGAAAATTCTAGGGGATTTTGAAGGGTTTCATAATTTTTGGGGTCTTCTGTAATTAAAAATTGGACCCAGTCAGGGACGTCGGAAATGATTCCATCTACTCCCATATTTTTTACTTTAAGAATGGCATCAGGGCTGTTGACAGTCCAAGGAATGACTTTTAAATTTTTTTCATGAGCAGATTTTACAAAATCTTCGTTGAGAAATTTATAGTAAGGATTAATTCCAAGGGGTTCAAATCCTAATTTTTTCATTCTTTGTTCTACATTCCCAGGTTTTATGACTAAATAATATAATGGCAAAGATGGATTGATTTTGTGTATTTCCTTTAGAAGTTTGGCATCAAAACTTTGTAATAAAAATCTTTTTTCTATTCCCAAATTACGTACAATATTGACAACGATTTCTGCGTACTTTGTTCTATCTGGATACCAATTTTTTTTATGAGGTAATGATTTGATTTCAATATTCCAATAGGGTAGAGGTAATCCATTTTCTATACAATAAACTTCAACTTCGTTTATTAATTCTTCTATGGTATAAATGTAAGTTTTAAATTTTTTTTGATAAGGGTATTTTTTTTGGTCTTTTAAACCCCAAGTAGCTTTTTTACACTCTTCTTCAGTGAGTTGGAGAATGGGTTGAGTAGGAAATTCTGAGAAAATAGATTTTTTGAAGTAGGGGTCGTGATTGATGATGAGTTGTTCATCTTTGGTACAGATGATGTCTAACTCTAACCATTTAGCCCCGAGATGAATAGCATCAAAAAAAGCTTCTTTGGAGTTTTCAGGCAACCAGTAGCGTGTTCCTCTATGTCCGTGAATATCAATAGGATTTTGTGCGTTCATAAATGAGAAAAATGAGAATAAGAATAGAATTATTAAAAGGTAGCGTGAGGGGTGTGGAGGGCAGGAAGTGGCACTGCCTTTTTGCGCTGAGGTTTCCCGAAACGACAAAAGGATTGCCGAAGCGAAAGCGAAGCCCGAAACAGCCCGACCCGTAGCGAAGCGAAGGGACACGCCCAAAATGTCTGATGTGTTATTTTTTCTTTGCATTCTTTGTTTAAAATTTATGTTTATTTTGATTTATGTTTTCGAGCTTAAAATATTTTGCACTTGTTCGATACTTAATTGAGACTTATCTGCAATTTGTTCTAGAGAGAGCCCAAGTTCATGAAGTGTAAAAACCCATTTCTCTTGAACTTTTCTTTTTTCTTCTTCGGCTTTTCTTTTCTCCTCCTCTAACAACTTTTCCTTTTCTTCGGTTTTTCTTTTTTCTTCTTCGGCTTTTCTTTTCTCCTCTTCTAACAACTTTTCTTTTTCTTCGGTTTTTCTTTTTTCTTCTTCTAAAATAAGCTGAAATTCTTTTTGTTTTTCATCAAGAGCCTTATTGACAGCGAAAGCAATAGCGTTTTCCCAAATTCCC
>CAZBPK010000010.1:0-6935 GCA_964493765.1 uncultured Bacteroidia bacterium
ATATTTCACACTGCATAATAGAAAAATACGCGCCCTCAGAAGTTGCAAAAGCTAATTATTATAATCAGCCCATACCTTATTTATGGTGGAAAAGTGAAAGAAATGTAGTAAGAGATAGTACTTTCACAAAATGCAAGTAGATATAAATAGAGATTTGGGCGTGCCCCTTGCTACGCTGCGGGTCGGGCTGGTTACGGGCTTCGCTGTTCGCTTCGGCAATCCTTTTCGCTACGCTCAAAGGCAGTGCCACTTCGTGCCCTCCACATCCCTCACGCATACTCAAGCCTAGCTCGTTAATACAATTTTATTTTCCAAATATTTTACTTAACTTTGCTGTTGAAAAATTAATGAGATATGAAGTTTTATGTTGTTTTATTTTTGTTCTTTTTATGGAATTTTTATTTCCTTTTAGGTCAATATAATAGCGTTGCTGGAGTAAGTGCCCCAAAATCCTCTCAAAAAGATAATTATGGAAATGCAAAAGGTAATGAATATGATTTAGCTACAGACAAAGCTTTTGAGAATCTTAATTATAAAAATGTTAAAACAATTAACACATTAGCGCCCAACAAATCCAAAAATAATTCCAAAGAACAACAACAAAAAGTATATCAAGAATATCTGAAAAAAGGAGTTGTTAAAGAAGATAAATACTTAATGGATTCTGATAATCAAACTATTATTGAAACAGAACCATTGGGTTCAAACTCTACAAAGCCTGATAAAGCTAATTACAAAACAGAGGGTTATTTTACTCAATCCACAATTTTAGTTTTACAATTATATACAGAACCCAACTTTGATTTTGTAGAACCTACAAAAGCTTTAGAGCAAAAGGGTTTTTCTGTTTATCGTTATATCGGAAATGCTCCTTCTCCAGACGAACTGAAAAGAGCTTTAGAGCTTTCCACACAACTTTGGGTGATTTCTGATAACACCTCTAAGCTTTCTGATGAACATATCAAAATTATCAAAGATTTTTTTCATTCTGGAAAAGGATTGTATCTTTGGGCTGATAATGACCCCTATTTTGCGGATATCAATAAAATTATCAAAGAATTATTCAATGCTGAAATGAACGGAAACTATATGGGAGACCATGTCATCAAATTAAAAGATGTAAATAGTAATTCTGGAATTACCCCTAATCATTTACTTTCTACGGGTATTGAAAATATTTATGAAGGAATTACAATTTCCAATATTATTACACAAAATAAAGATTTAAAGCCTCTTATGTATGATTCTCAAGGAAATGTTTTAGCTTCAATTTACGAAAAAGAGGGAAAAAGATGTATAATTGATGGTGGTTTCACAAGGCTTTATTATAAATGGAATACCGCCGGTACAGACCGTTATATTAAAAATGCTGCTGCATGGCTTGCGAACATAGAAAATAACCTCAAAAAATAGTATTATGAAAAACTTAGAATCTCTTGAAGATATTCAATGGATGGTGAATCAATTTTATTCAAAAATTCGAGAAGACGATTTATTGGGTGATATTTTTAATAATATTATACAAGATCGTTGGGATTTGCATTTAGAAAAAATGTATAAATTTTGGCAAACCGTTTTGTTGAATGAAAGGACTTATTTTGGAAGTCCATTTTTACCACATGCTAAAATGCCCATAGAAAAAACTCATTTCGACAGATGGTTAAAATTGTTTTATGAAACCATTGATGAGAATTTTTATGGTCCATTAGCAGAAAAAGCAAAATGGCAAGGGGAAAGAATGGCACAAATGTTTCATTCCAAAATAGAATATTACAAGAATAGTAATTCTATTCCTCTGATTTAATTACATTTTTTTTCGTTTTGTTCTTTTAGGATTGCAGATATCGAAAATATCATAGGTATTTTGTTCCCTAGATGTTCTATCCTGTATTTTTTCGGTTCAAATTCAATAGTTTTATTAAAGCAATTATAAGGAGAATAGTCAAATTCATCAATAGAAATGATTTCAAGTCTATTATTAATTAGGCTATTCAATATTTCACTAATGCTATGATTCCAATAAACATTTTGAATAGTTATATCTGCATCTTTTTCTGCGTAAGTTCCATAATTTGTTTCTATGATGGGTCCTGAATTAAAATATCTATATCCAATTTTTTCAAAATTGTCATCAAACATCCATACAACAGGATGAAATTCAACAAATACAAATTTTCCGCTAGGCTTTAAAAAATTGGAAATAATTTTTGCCCATTTATCCAAATCAGGTAACCAGCCAATAGTTCCATAGCTAGTAAAAACTATATCAAATTTTTCGTCCAAGTGATTGGGTAACTCGTAAAGATCACAACAAATGAATTTCACATTAGAATTCGTTATATTTGCAATTTGAATTGCACTTTCAATCGCTTTGTCTGATAAATCAACTCCAGTAACGTTTGCACCAAGCCTACTCAAAGAAATGGTGTCTTGACCAAAATGGCATTGTAAATGTAAAATGGTTTTACCTTCAATGTTTCCAAGCAAGTTTAACTCAATTTCATTCAGTGAGTTTTTGCCTTTGATAAAATTTTCAAGGTCATAAAAATCTGATTTTAAATGTATTTCTGTTCTACTATTCCAAGATTTTCTGTTGATTTCTACATAATTGAGTTCAGGTTTCATTTTTTTGTTTTTTCAGTATTACTTGTTTGTACGTATAATAATTTGAATTTGTTTAAATTTTAACAATTTTTTTTATCAAATTTTTAAAATTTAAAACAAAAGAGCCTTTGATTTACAAAGGCTCTTTTAAAAATATGTTGACAAAATTAATTTAGACCTAAATTAGGCAAAGAAATTTTTGATTGAAATACTGATTGAACGATTACATCAGAACTTTTTCCAATTTCAGATAGGAATGGAGTTGCATGGAACCCAACAATAAACATTAATAAAATTAATGGTAATAAAATTCCAACTTCTTGTTTGTTCAAATCTGCAATATCATGATTATCTTTATGGATAATTTCTCCAAACATTACGCGTCTAAACATCCAAAGCATATAAACTGCTGCAATAATAACCCCTGTTGTGCTAATAATTACAAGACCATTTGAAACGTAAGTAGATTTGAATGATCCTAATAAAATCATAAACTCACCAACAAATCCATTAAGACCTGGAAGTCCTATTGAAGCCATAGTAGAAATCATAAACATTAAAGTAAAAGTAGGTACAACGGCGGCAATACCTTGGTATTTTTCAATTAAACGTGTGTGAGTTCTATCATACATCATTCCGACCAAAAAGAATAATGCTGGCGTTGAAATACCGTGGTTAATCATTTGTAATACTGCACCTCTCATTGCTTCATTATTAAAGGAAAAGATACCCATTACAATAAAGCCCATGTGTGCTACAGAAGAGTAAGCCACTAATTTTTTCATATCAGGTTGTACCATTGCAGCCATACCACCATATATGATTCCAATCATTCCTAACCAACACATTGTGCTTGCATAAAAAATTGATGCAGCTGGAAATAAAGGCAAACAAAATCTAATTAATCCATAAGTACCCATTTTTAATAATACACCTGCCAAAATTACTGAGCCTGCTGTTGGTGCTTGTGTGTGTGCATCGGGCAACCATGTATGTAAGGGAAATACTGGTACTTTAATTAAAAATCCTAAGGAAAATGCTAAAAATAACCATTTTTCTACTTCAAAGGGACTGTACCCATTATTTGATAACCAAGCTTGTATTTGAGTATAACCCTTTGATATGGCTATAAAATCAGTCGTAAATGTTCCATTTTTTAATGCGTTTCCTGCTACATAGCCCAAAAATAAAATAGCTATTAACATTACAAATGAACCGACCAAGGTATATAAGAAAAATTTTACAGATGCATAAACTCTTGCTTGTACTTCTCTACCCAATACTACTTGAGTTCCTTTACTTCCCCACATACCTATTAAGAAATACATCGGTATTAAGCCTAACTCAAAGAAAATATAAAATACTAGTAAATCTAATGAAAGAAATACTCCTAATACACCAACCTCTAGCAAAAGTAACATAGAATAGTAGGCTTTTACCTTTTCTTCTATAGCATTCATGGAATACCATATTGATAAAACAAAAAGAAAAGTAGTGAGTAAAACTAAGTAAATGGAGATACCATCTACACCAGTAATAAAGTTCACATCATAATAAACATAACCTAAATTTGCTTTTAACCAAACATAGGCTGATTTAAAAACAAAATCACCAGCAGCATCTATAGTACTATGTTTTTGATACTCAGAATATATAAAAAGTGAGAGTAAGAACGCAATCATAGAAACACCCAATGCAACATACTTAGCTTGATGTTTCCCTAATGCTAGAATTAAGGGTATGCCTATTATTGGCAGAAATATTAAAACATTCAATAATAAACTTACAGTTTCTTTTTCCATTTATAATGACAAAATTTCGCTTGGCAAAGATAAATACATTTATTTTTGATTTCCTAATTTTTTAAAAAAAATTTATGGATTTATCTATCTACCTCCCCTAAAACTATATCAATAGAACCTAATATTGCTACTAAGTCCGCTAATAAAACACCTTTACATAGCTCTGGTAACACAGATAAGTTACAAAAACTTGGTGCACGAACTTTACACCTAAATGGAATATCTGTTTTACCATCTGCAACAATAAAAAATCCTAGTTCTCCTCTTGGATTTTCTGCTCTTGAATATATAGTTTGTGCTTTTGGACGTATTTTTTTGGGACATAATTTTCTTGGGTCAAAATCTGGAGTTCGTTTATGCTCCTTTAATAAAACTTCAGAGCTTTGTTGAACTATTTTTAATGATTCATACATTTCTTGTACTCTAATTTTGTAACGCATCCAACAATCCCCAATCTTTCCTACATCTCCTTCTTTTGCATAAGGGATTTCAAAATCTAATTCAGGATAAACCGAATAGCCCTCTACTTTTCTTATATCATATTTTAAACCCGAGGCTCTCAACATAGGACCTGTAATTCCAAAATCAATGGCAGTTTTTAATGGTAAAATTCCAACTCCAACAGTTCTGTTGACAAAAATGGGATTTTCACTGATTAATCTTTCCAATTCAATAATTTTAGGGTAAAAATATTCACAAAACTCTAAGCATTTTTCCTCAAAACCAATAGGTAAATCATAAAATAAGCCACCTACCCATAGATAATTATAGAGCATTCTTGCCCCACAAGTCCATTCTAAAAGATTTAATATATGTTCACGATCTCTAAAACACCACAAAAACGGAGTAATTGCTCCAATATCCATAGCATAGGTACCAATTGCTACCAAATGCGATGCAATTCTATTTAATTCTGAAACTAATACACGTATATATTCTATTCTTTTGGGCAAGGTTCCATAAATCCCTAACATTTTTTCTACTGCCATCACATAAGCAAATTCATTATTCATTGCAGATAAATAATCCATTCTATCCACATAAGGTATGATTTGTTGATAATTTAAGGATTCTGCATGTTTTTCAAAGCATCTATGCAAATAACCCAAATGAGGTATAACATGCATCACCAATTCTCCATCAGTAATTACCTCTAAACGTAAAACACCATGGGTAGAAGGATGCTGGGGTCCAACATTTAAAACCATTTCCTTTGTAGTTAACTCAGAAAGTTCTGTCTTATTGGGCTTAGAACGCTTTATTAACTCTTCATAACTAAGCTCGTTCTTTTCTGAATTTATCAATTTATTATTCATAACAATTATCAAGGATAATTATACAAAATTAAAATGTATAGGGTTCAAAACCAAGATTATTTTTATTTGGGAGCGTTTGTATAAAGTTTTTACTTTTGGGAGTAACATCTGAAATTAATGTTACTCCCTTTCAAACCAAATTAACTGCGTTCTAAATAGTTTTCATAGAAAGCATGCAAGTATGTAAAATTTATTTTTTTTGATTTTTTTCTTACTAACATTTGAATAATGTGCATAATGTCACTATATTTGCTATGAGTTTCATGAATGGTACACAAAAAAATAAAGCAAATTTTCTGTATTTGAATACCCCGAAAAATATGTATTTGTTGAATATATAACGTTGAATGTATAAAACACATAACGATTGAATGATATATGAAAAACAAGATATACACAGTAGGACACTCTTCACGAGATAAGTTATTTTATTGAATTGATTAAACATTTTGAAATAAACTGTATTGTTGATGTCAGAAGTATTGCCGCGAGTTCACGATTTCCTCAATATAACAAAGAATTTTTAGCCAGTTCTTTAAAGGAAAATGGTATTACTTATATGCACTTTGCTCAAGAGTTTGGAGCAAGACATACAGACCCAGAGTTACTTGATGATAAAGGTAAAGTTGATTTTGAAAAAGTTAGAAAATCTTCTAACTTTAAGAATGGCGTAGAGAGATTACGGAAAGGTTTAGAAAAAGGCTTTCAAATATCTTTGATGTGTTCTGAAAGTGATCCTTTTGATTGCCATCGATTTTCTATGATTTCGGTGGAATTAGTAAAAGAAGGTTTGGAAGTTATCCATATATTAGAAGATAAAAGTTTTAAGAGTAACGCCCAACTTGAATATCAACTTTTAAAAAAGTATAAAGAAAAAATCCCTCAACCAACTCTATTTTACCCTTATATTAGTTTAGAAACTCAACTAAAAGTGGCTTATAGACTTCGTAATCAGGAAATTGCATTTTCACCTTATTCTAAAATAACAAAATAACACAAGAAGAATATGATTAAATTATTAACCATTGGTTTTACCAACAAATCTGCTCAAAAGTTCTTTGAACTTTTAAAAAAGAATAATGTTTCAAAAATTGTTGATACTCGTATTAACAATACTTCTCAACTATCTGGTTTTGCCAAAGGTAGTGATTTAGCCTACTTTGCAAAAGCAATAGGTAATATAGATTATCTACATAAAATAGATTTTGCCCCT
>CAZBPK010000011.1:0-46983 GCA_964493765.1 uncultured Bacteroidia bacterium
CTGAAATCGCAAATTCATTTCTTTGATTAACATTTCAAAACGGTTATCCATCTGCTTTTGCATGGCTTCAAATCGTCCATCCATTTGCTTTTGCATGGCTTCAAACATGGTCTTCAAATCTTCCCGAGTTGCTAATTTTTCTTCTCTTTCCTTAACCTCTTCTTGCATCTGGTAACCTATATCTGCCATACCTTTTCCGCCCATTTTTCAGTAGCTTCATTGATTTCAGGCGTTTTATGTTCCTGTAATATAGACTTTATCCTCTCCTTCGTGATATAAAACTTTGCCATACTACAAAATTATACGTTTTTTCTTTCCAAATAGTTTTATTTACGTCAGAATATTTTAATAATCATACTTCTTGACAACAAATGTTTTTAAGAAAATATTTCTTCTGAAAACTTTCAAACTGATTTATGCCAAGAATTGAAAGTCCCCTCCTTATTCCAAAATTTTAATGGTAGAATTTTTAAGAAACAATAAAAGAAACGCTCTTTACGTTTATTTTAGTGAATATAAACCATCAAAAAATCATATATCATTTTATAATATCGGTTTATTCTAAAAACAGTTTACAATAGAAAAATACAAAAGTGAATTACAATAATGAAAAAATTCGTACATTTGGCAAATAATTTGTTGATTAATGAAAATTAAAATACCGATAATGAGAAATATAATTTTTTTAATAGTGATTTCTATGGGATTGAAATCCTATGGGCAAGTTGAGTTCTTCAAAGGGAATTGGAAAGAATTATTAGCCGAAGCAAAGAAAAAAAATAAACCTATTTGGGTTGACTTTTACGCTACTTGGTGTGGCCCTTGTAAAATGATGGCAAAAAATACCTTTGAAAATAAAGAAGTTGGAGATTTTTCTAATGCTAATTATATAGCTTATAAAATTGATGCAGAAAAAGAAGAAGGTCCTGAGTTAGCCGATAAATACCAAATCAATGCTTATCCTACTATTGTTTTTATCGATGCAAATGGCAATCATATTAAAAATTCTGTAGGATATAAAACGCCCGAGCAGTTTATTCAAGAACTCAAACAAAACATGAACATCAAAAAAGAAGGTTCTTCAGCAGAAACTCCTGTAAACTTTTATCAAGGGTCTTGGGCTGATTTATTAAAAGAAGCTCAAAAAACAGGGAAACCTTTCTGGGTAGATTTTTATGCCGTATGGTGTGGACCTTGTAAAATGATGTCTAGTAGAACTTTTAAAGATAATAACGTAGGGCAGTTTTCTAATCAAAGCTTTATTGCTTATAAATTAGATTGTGAGAAAGGGGAAGGTCCTCAGTTAGCTTCTAAACATAAAATTAATGCTTATCCTACCATTATTGCTTTTGATGCCAATGGCAATGAAATTAATCGCCATGTTGGATTTATGGATGCAATGCAATTTCAAGAATGGTTAAGAAAATCTTTAGAAAAAGCAGGAAAAAAAGGTAAAGGGCCTCAAGGAAATAATAATACCCCAAATTATCAATTCAAAGATTATTGGAAATTAAAAGAGAATTTGTATCAACAAACTCAATCTTCTGTTTTATCTGATGATGAACAAAAAAATCGCTTTCAACAAGCTTTCCAATTAGGTGTAAAAAAAGATGATTATTCTTATGAAGATTTGGTTCAGAAATGGTCAACAGAAGCCAAAAAAAGTTATATCTGGAAATACGATATAGGCTTTTATTTAGGAGCTAAAAAATATGATAAAATTATAGAAATTGTTGAGCCTCTTTTTGAGGCTCAACAACTTTCTGACCAAGAGATTCATTGGATTGCCTTAGAATTTTTAAAAGCGGAATATGCTAAACCCGAAATTATCAAATGGTTAAATGCTTCCATAAGAACACAAAGCACTCCTGAAAAATTAGATACCAAAGCAGGTTTATATTATTTAATGGGAAAATCGCAAGAAGCCTTAGATTATGCTAATCAAACCTTAAAAAATAATAAGCAATTAGAGTCGGCTCAGATTATCAAAACACTTGCTAACCAAGCAGTTATAGCAAAAAATAACCAAGAATAAAAACTCTAAAAAATATGATGGAAAAAGAATTTTGGGTAGAAGGGATCCATTGTAGTGCGTGTGTACATTCTATTGAGCAATTACTGAAACAAAATCCTACTATTCAACAAGTTCATATACATTTAACCGAAAAAAAAGTTTTCCTTCAACTTTCTCAAGAAGTTAATATTCAAGAACTGAATGACTTAGTTGCACAAGGAGGTTATAAGCTATTGCCAATTCAAGAGAAAAATCCTCTTGCAGAGCCTAAAATCAACCTTTACCTTTTGATAATTTTATCTACTCCTTTGATGATTCTGGGAATGTTTTTTATGGAGGTTTTATGGTCAGAGTGGATAATGGCATTTTTAGCTACGATTTTAGTATATCAAGGTAAGAATTTTTATATCAACGCATTTAAACAAGCAAAAATCCTGAAAACCAGTATGGATACGCTGGTAGCATTAAGCACAGGAATAGCTTATACTTATAGTATTGTTATATTAATTTTCAAAACATTTTTCCATGCTGCTCATATCCACTATCATACTCACTTTGAAGCCGCGGGAATGGTAATTGCTTTTGTGCTCATCGGAAAATATTTAGAAGAAAAAGCTCAAAAAAGTACCCAGCAATCGTTAAAAAAAATTCTCGGTTACAAAAACAAAAAAGTTACCAAAAAACTCAATGATGGTAGTTTAGTTGAGGTCTTAGTAAAAGAAATTCAAAAAAATGACTGTATTTTGATTAAAGCAGGTGAACAAATACCTGTAGATGGAGTAATTATTGAAGGCGAAACATGGATTGATGAAAGCATGATGACAGGAGAACCTTTGCCAATTGAAAAAAAAGCCAATAGCAAAGTTTTTGCTGGAACGATCAACCAGTTTCAAAACATCGTTGTACAAGCAGAAAAAACTGGAGAAAATACTTTTTTAGAACAAATTCTCAAAGCAGTAGAAAAAGCTCAATCCACAAAACCTGAAATTCAAAAACTTACCGATAAAATCGCTGGTCAATTTGCTTTATACATCATTGGAATCAGTATTTTAACATTGTTGATTTGGTGTTATTATAGTGATTGGGAAATGGCTTTAATTTCCATGATTTCTGTATTGGTTGTAGCCTGCCCTTGTGCATTAGGTTTAGCAACCCCAATGGCAGTCATTGTAGGTATTGGAAAAGCCGCTAAAAATGGAATTTTAATTCAAAATGCTAATGCTATGCAAACCGCTAATCTAATTAGTACAATCGCCTTTGATAAAACAGGAACTTTAACCGAAGGGAAACCTAAAGTAGAAAAAATTCTTTGGAATGAAGGATACGAAAAACCTCATTTACAATGGCTTTGGTTAAAATTAGCTCAGCAATCTAATCATCCTTTGGCTCAAAGTGTTTATCAGTATTTTTATTCTTCTTTACAAAATACGCCTCAACTATTTTTACAGTATCAGGAAGTACAAACGGTTTCAGGAAAAGGTATAAAAGGTTTTTTGGAAGATAGTACATATTTCATGGGAAGCGAAAAATTTTTATCAGAAAATGATATTATTATACCTGAATATCTCAAAAAATCTATCCATACAATAACTCAACAAGGAAAAAGTTTGGTATATTTTGGAAGAAATCAAGAATGTTTGGGTGCAGCCATCATTTCTGACCAATTGCGTTCCGATAGTACAGAAAGTATAAAAACATTATCAGAAAAAGGTTTTGAACTTTGGATATTGAGTGGAGATAAAAAAGAAACTGTAGCCTTCTTCGCAGACAAATTAGGGATAAAAAATTTTGAGGGAGACTTACTGCCTTTGCAGAAAGCAAAAAAAATAGCAAAATTGCAATTAGATGGAAAAAAAGTAATGATGGTGGGTGATGGTATTAACGATTCTGTAGCATTATCTAAAGCCAGCGTAAGCGTAGCTTTTGCATCAGGGAACGAATTAGCTTCTAATGTGGCGGAAGTAGTTCTTATCAAAAACGAATTAAAAAGCATTTTCCAATTTTTAGAAATTTCAAAACAAACTCAAAGACTGATTTACCAAAATTTATTTTGGGCATTTATTTACAATTTATTGATGATACCCTTAGCTGCAGGATTATTTTATCCCATTTTAGGCTGGCAATTTCACCCTATGTGGGCAAGTGTTGCCATGTCTTTAAGCTCTATCAGTGTAGTAATGAACAGCTTAAGAGGAAAATAGGTAATTATTAATTCTGGATTAAATAAAATATTGGAATCCAAAAAATTAATTCAGCAAAGATTTTACGATAATAAAACTCTTTTGCACGAAATAATAAATAATGTCCTTGAAGCATTAAAAAATTCGTGAACCCAAACATTTTGTCGTAATACATTAAAACCCCACATAAAATCATTGTAATGATAAATAAATAAGTAATAAATTTTTGAATGTAAACAAATTGACCAAAAGAATGAGTTTCTAGGGAAATATCTAACTCTTTATCCCAAAAAGAAATGATCCATAAGTTCAGTAAAGCATGACAAAACAAGCATATAAATGCCAAAAAATTAACTTTTTCAAATTCATAACTTAATGGTAATATCCATAAAATCAATGAATAAATTAGTGCAATTGATAACTCTTTAAAATAAATTAAATTTGGATTGCCTTTGAAAATATGGTGAACAAAAAAATACAGCCCAACCACCAAACCTCCGTAAATTCCTATAGTTTGAACTTGTTTATCCGAAAAAAATAGTCCTTTTATTATTACAAACAGCCCAAGAGATACTACAGCTATTAAAATTTGATAGAAATTATTCCAATAAAATTGATGTTTTTTTGTAGAAATAATATCATAATTAAGTTTATAAACATCTAAAATTCTATCTAACCAATAGATAATCAGCGTTGTTAGAGGCAAAAGAATTAAGTAATCTAAAGAAAATTGAAATTCAGTAAATTTTTGTATAGCCATAGCTTGGATGAATGTACCCAGAGCTACATCAAAACTTAAAAAGTGCAATTTAATAATCAGATTTTTCAAAAAGTTCATTCTTTCATAGTTTGAATTTTGTAAAATCGGAACCCTCCATTTTGATATAAAAATTGGTATTTTCCCTGATATTCATTTTCAAAATTTTGGTAATCTTTAAGCTTTGTGCTTACATAAATGGTTTTATTTTTTTCATTTTCTAAAACCCATTTTAAATCATTCTTTAATGCGTTATGAGTTTTTACTTCTCCATAAAAGTAATGAGCATAAGATTTATAACCATAAGTAACCAAATAAGCATTTTCATTTGATTTTGAACGCCAAAAATTTACTGCAGAGGTTTGTGTAAAAATAGCAATCTTAGGAACAATATAATAGTTAATCAGATTAAGAAAAATAGGAGTAGCAAAAGCAAATAAAATAATAAAAATAAAACTCTGTCTATATAACAATAAAATCAAACCAGCAATTAAAACTAAGAAGTAAAAAATTCCAATCCAATATTCTCCACCCAACCAATTTAAAGGGGTATTCAAAGCATCTAAAACATGAATATCTTTAATTAGATAAGTATAATCTTTGAGATGGGGAGCAAAAACTAAAAGAAGTGTAATTCCAATACCAAAAAGTAAGGTACAAATACCATAAATCAAGTATGTATGCCAAGGAAATTTTAAATCTTCTTTAATTTGATAATACAAAAATGATGCAGCCAAATAAACTCCCGGAAAATAGGTCATAGAAGAATAATGAACAATTTTGGTTTTAGAAATACTAAAAACAATTAATACAACCCAAAACCAAATCATCATAAATTTTTTTACTAACCTTTCGGAATGCCTTTCTGGTAATTCACCCATTCCGGGAATAAAAAATAAAGACATAGGAAAGCAACCTAAAAAAACCACTATAAAGTGATAATAAAAAGGTTGTTCATGCCCTGCAACGGGTTGAGTAAATAATTCAATTTGATATTGAATAAATTTTTCTATAAACCAAGATCCATGAACGTAAGTTTCCCAACCAAACCATGCCCCAATCACTAATGAATAAGTCAATATAAATAATAAGATTTGACCCATTCTAATTACCCATGTTTGAAATAAGAGCATAAAAATGCTATAAGTCAAAACAAGCATCAATAGAGCTACAGGACCTTTTGTTAAAGTTGCAAGACCTATCCAAAGACCCGCTTTTATAGCAGCCCATTTTTTTTCTGTAATTTCCCAAGGAAGTAACCTACGAGTTTCAGATACAATTTGCTCATATCTAATGATATGATACAAACCCATAAAAATAAATAAATTAAAAACTGGGTCAATAATTGAGGATTTAAAGTAAAAATGGGGAAGAATAGAACCAAAATATAAAAGAACTAAAATTCTACCAAAGGTTACATCTTTGATTTGAGTACCAACTCTATAAAGACTGATTAAAGTTACAGCACCCATAATAGCATTAGGAAGTCTTGCAGCAAACTCATTAGCACCAAATACATTCATGCACAAAGCTTGTAACCAAAAAAACAAAGGAGGTTTTTCCCAAAATGGCTCATAATTAATTTGAACTCTAAAAAAATCTTGAGTAATCAACATTTCTCTAGCAGATTCAGCAAAATTGATTTCGTCCCAATCGAATAATCGGTTAAATCCAAGAAAAATAGAAAATATACCTAAACTGAAAAAAAATATCCAAAATTGTTCATTAACTCTGGGGATTTTACTGGTATTCATGTATAATGGAGCAATAAAAAACAACAAAAATAAGAAAAAACGTTTTTACACGCTTTTTCTTATTTTTGAATTAAAAAAATCTCTTAACTTTTAATCTCTAGTCCAATAAGTGGTTCTACCAATAAAAGAAAATCCAATATATCCTTTCACTTTCAGCTTTTTGTCATTTTTGGGATCTTCAAATTCCATAAAACATGAATATTCTTTACCATTTTCAGGATCATAGATAGTACCATTTTGCCAATAACCCCCTTTAAATTCAAAATTTTTAATTATATGTGTACCAACTAAAGGGTTGTTTCTTTTGGCAGGATCAGGATTGTGTTTATCTACTTTAGGTTTCTTGGTATCTGGGTCAATTGGATCTTTCAAAGAAACTATTTTACCATGGTACTTACCATCTTTTTTATAAATTTCCACTTTTCCTTTTTTATTTTCTGTGTACCAAAATCCTAAGATTTTATCTGCCTCAACCTGAGCATAAATTTTGTCAACTTGGACAAAAATAATCAATAATAATACTACTAATGATTGAACTCTTAACATAACTTTATATTGAACGTTTATTTTCTTACAAAAATTGTGCAATTATAATTAAATTTAAAAATGACCGAAAGAATTTTTTTATTTTTTACAGGTATTCCAAGTAAATAAAAAATATTAATGATTTTCATCAAAACCTTGATAATAAATAAGACCTAAAAACAAAATACTATTGACTTTTTGTTTGTGAATGAAAGTCCAAAATTTTGTAACTTTGCAAATATTATGATTGCTTTAAATAACTTTAGTTTTGATTTTGGTGGAAGAAGGCTTTATGATAATGCTCAGTTTCATATTAAAGAAGGGGAAAAAGTTGCATTGGTTGGTAAAAATGGTACAGGAAAATCTACTTTTTTAAGAATATTAACTAATGAATATACTTTAACAGAAGGGTCTTACTCAAAACCCAAAAATTTAAAAATAGGATTTTTAAACCAAGACTTAGCATCATTGCATTTTGAACAATCGATTTATGAAATTGCTCTTAGTGCTTTTGAAACCGCTTTGCAACTTCAAAAAGATATTGAAAATATTTATAACCAATTAGAAAATAATTACTCAGATGAACTACTAATTGAGTTGGCTGATAAGCAAATTGAATTTGAAGCTGCTGGTGGGAATACCATGGAGCAAGAAACTAAACAAATGTTAGCAGGTTTAGGTTTTCCAGAAGAAATTCATAATAAACCCTATAATACTTTTTCTGGTGGTTGGAGAATGCGTGTTTTATTAACCAAAATGTTACTCCAAAAACCTGACTTATTACTTTTAGATGAGCCTACCAATCACTTAGATTTACCATCTGTTCAATGGTTAGAACAGTACCTAGTGAATTTTCCCGGTGCTTTTATTATCGTTTCCCATGACCGTTATTTTTTAGAAAAAACTACCAAAAGAACTGTAGAAATTGCTTTTCAAAAATTTAATGATTATTCAGGAAACTATAGTTTTTTTCTCAAAGAAAAAGCTGAACGTGAAAAAATTCAACAAGCTGCTTATGAAAATCAACAAGAATTTATCAAACAACAAGAACGCTTTATTGAAAGATTTAAAGCCAAAGCCTCTAAAGCGTCTCAAGCTCAAAGTAAAATTAAACAATTAGATAAATTAGAACGCATTCAAGCAGTTGAAAAAGATACAAAAACCATTCGTCTTCAATTTCATGTAAAAAAACCTTCTGGAGTAGATGTTTTACATTTAGATATTCAAGATAAATCTTATGATGGTAGGACAATTATCAAAAATTCTCAAATTAGTATCCGAAGAGGTGATAAAATTGGTTTAATTGGAGCCAATGGATTAGGAAAATCTACGGTTTTAAGAATTATTAATCAAACAGAGCCTTTTATTGGAAAGCACCAATACGGACATAACGTAATACCTGCATTTTTTGCTCAGCATCAATTAGAATCCTTAAATTTAAAAAATACCATTTTACAAGAATTTCATGAAGATGTAATGGATAAAGGAGAAGCTGCAGTTCGTTCAATTTTAGGTTGTTTTTTGTTTACTGGCGATGATGTAGAAAAGAAAATTCAAGTTTTATCAGGTGGTGAAAAAGCAAGAGTGGCTTTAGCAAAAACTTTACTGAGTAACGCCAATTTTTTATTATTAGATGAACCTACCAATCACTTAGACTTAAATAGTATTGAAATGTTGGTTCAAGCTTTACAAGATTATGAAGGTACATATATTGCAATTTCCCATGATCGTTTTTTCTTAGAACAAATCACCAATAAAATTTGGTATATAGAAAATCAAACCCTCAAAGAATATCCTGGTAACTTTAAAGAATTTCAAGAATATCAAGCCTCTAAAGCAGAAAATCAGAACCAAAATTCAAAATCACCCAAAGCAGTAAACATCCAAAACCCTAATAAAGAAACCTCCCAAAATAACCTTTCCCATGAAGAAAATAAGAAAATAAGAAACGATATAAAAAAAATTGAAAAGCAAATTTCAGAATGGGAATTAAAATTAGATAATATAAAACAACAATTTACGTTACCTGAAGTAATTGCTGATTTTAAAAAAATTGAAAAATATCAAAAAGAACAAGCAGATTTGGAATCAAAATTGTTAGATTATTACGAACAACTAGAAAATTTAGAAAAGCAACTCAAATTATGAAGTTAATGGGAATGGTAATTTTTATTGAATATAAATTTTAAGGTCATGATAATACAAAATATTAAAAGGATATTTATATTTATTTTCCTTTTTCATATTTCGATTTCAAATGCTCAGAATTACGAAGAAAAAATAAGTGTAGAAACTTTTGCGGGTTCAGGATTTGAAGGTTATAAGGATGGTCCTGCACTTCAATCAAGGCTAAAATCTCCCAATGGTATTGCCGTAGATTCAAGGGGAAATGTATATTTTGCAGATAGCAAAAATCATTGTGTTAGAAAAGTATCTACAGATGGCCAAGTAATTACAATTGCAGGAACAGGAATAAATGGTAATTCTACAGGAAAAGGTACTCAATCCATGTTAAATTGGCCTGCTGGTGTAGCGGTAGATAAAAATGGTAACGTTTATATTGCGGATTATGGTAATCATTGTATCAAAAAATTATTACCCAATGGACAATTAATTTTATTAGCTGGAAATGGTTTACCGGGTTACAAAGATGGTAAAGCATCTGAGGCTATGTTTAATAATCCTATTGGTGTTTATGTGGACTACACCAATAATCTATACATCATAGAAACAAGAAATCACACCGTTAGAAAAATTGATTCCGATGGGGACGTAACCACTATAGCGGGAAAAGGTGGTGTTCCTGGTTTTAGAGATGGTTATGGTAACCAATCACGTTTGGATACTCCTATAGGTATGTGCATGGATAGATATGGAAATTTTTATATTGTAGATGGCAGAAATGCTGCTATAAGAAAGTTACATGCTGATGGTAATTTAGAAACTATCTTGGATAGTAAATTTTCTGGATTTAAAAATTTATCGGGAAAGCAACTTATGTTTATGCACTCCGAAGGCTCAGGCGGAGGTATTTGTTCGGGTCCTTTAGATATATTTTATATTGCTGATGGTGGTGCACATTGTATTTTTAAAGTAGATATTCAAAAAAAGGAAATTACACGCTATGCAGGAACGGGTAATGCGGGTTTTAAAGACCACGAAGACGCCTCACAAGCTCAATTTAATAGACCCGTTGACCTTTGCATGGATTTAAAAGAAAATTTATATATTTCTGATATTCGCAATTTCGTGATTCGTAAAGTGAAATATCAAAAAATCAAAAAAGATATTCCTGTTGAAAAAAAGATTTTCTTAAATCTACAAGTAATTCACCAAGAAACCCAAAAACCCATTCAAGCTCCTGTTTCTATTACTCAAAAAGGGGAGGATTTTCATAAAGATATAAACGTAAAGGAAAAGTACTCTTTAGAAATCAAAAAAGGAAACTATTACGTAAACGTAGAAATCAAAGGATTTATGCCTTATCAAACCGAAGTATTGATTGATTCTGTCAGTAAAGACTTAATTATAGAACTTTCACCGATAAAAAAAGGAGCCAAAGCAGTGATGAGTAATATCTATTTTGCCCCTAATAGTTCTTCATTAACCATTGATGCTTTAGAAGGTTTAAATCAATTGGTACAATTTTTAAAAGATAATCCAGAAGTTAAGATAAGAATTAGTGGTCATACAGACATCGGCTCAACTCAAGAATTTAATATGCAACTTTCTACTGCTAGAGCAAAAGCCGTTAGGGATTATATTGTTCAGATGGGTATTTTATCTAATCGTGTGGATTGGCGGGGCTATGGAAATACTAAACCTATCGCAGATAATAGCACTGTTGAAGGGCGCCAAAAAAATCGTAGAATTGAGATAGAAATTATGGATTAATTATTTTACCCTAAAGCCACATCTAAAGTCATCATAATTAAAAAACCTCCCATAAAACCTAAGGTAGCAATATCGGTATGGTTATCCAACTGAGTTTCTGGGATTACTTCTTCTACTACAACAAAAATCATAGCACCTGCAGCAAAAGCTAAGGCATAAGGTAAAATAGGTGTAAAAAATGTAACCGCAAAAGCCCCTAAAACTCCCGCTATTGGTTCTACCATAGCAGATGCTTGCCCATAGATAAAACTTTTTTTTCTACTCATACCCATTCTTCTTAATGGCATAGCTACAGCGATTCCTTCAGGAAAATTTTGTAAACCAATACCAATAGCAAGGGTTATAGCTGCAGGAATAGAAGCCTCAGGGATACCCGCCGCAACCCCACCAAATAAAACCCCAACGGCTAATCCTTCTGGAATATTATGTAAAGTAATTGCCAAAACCAAAAGTGTTGTTTTATGCCATCCTGATGGAACGCCTTCAGCCTCTTGAAAATTGATATGAAGGTGAGGTAAAACTTTATCTAAAAAAAATAGAAATAAAGCACCTAATGCAAATCCTGTTGCTGCTGGTAATACTTTCATAAAACCACTTCCATGGCTCATTTCTATAGCTGGAGCTAGTAAACTCCAATAACTCGCTGCTATCATTACTCCTCCTGTGAAACCAAGCATTCCATCTAACCACTTTCGGTTGAGTTCCTTAAAAAAAAATACAAAAGATGCACCTAATGCAGTTACTAACCATGTAAAAATTGTTGCATATAAAGCCCCAAGAATGGGAGATATGTTTTCAAAATATTGTATTATAGAGTTCATAATTTTGCAAAGATAAATATATTTTTAAAAAATTCAAAAAATAAATTTTGACTAATCAAAAATATTAACCTAAACAAACCCAAAAATGTTCCAAAAAAATATAAATTTATCAAAGATGATAGATATAAATAAAAAACCTTGTAAATTTGCATAAATAAATTTTGTGCTTATGAAATGGTGTTATGGTTTCATGGGGTTACTTTTTTTGTTATTTTTTACTAATTCAGTTAGTGCACAAAAAAAGTCTAAAAAGGAAAAAAATCAAACAGAAGTTCTTTCTGAGCCTCTTAATATTAATAAAAAGGATTCACTAAATAAAAAATCTGTTGAAGTACCAATTATTGAAGGTGCTCAAATTTTATTTGAAAAAGAGACTCACGATTTTGGTAAAATTATTCAAGGGGATATTGTAAGATACCAATTCAAATTTAAAAATATTGGTAATAAAGATTTAATAATATCAGACGTTAAAGGAAGTTGTGGTTGCACAATTACACAATTTCCTAAACAACCCATTAAACCTAATCAAGAATCAACAATAGATGTTTCTTTTAATTCTGCTGCAAAAATGGGTCCTCAAAATAAAAATTTAGCAGTTTACACAAATGCTGAACCTTCTTTGAAAGTTTTGTATATTAAAGGAGATGTAATCTCTCCTAGTGCACCTACTTATTTACAACAACAAAAATCAAACTAAATTGGAAATCAAAGTAATTAACAACAGTAATAATCCATTACCCAAATATCAAACTGAAGGTTCTTCAGGATTAGATGTTTTTGCATTTTTAGAAAACCCCATTGAATTAAAACCTTTTGAAAGAGTTTTAATTCCTACCGGTTTATTTCTAGAAATACCAGAGAGTTTTGAAATTCAAATTAGACCCAGAAGTGGTTTAGCTCTTAATCATGGTATCACTCTTTTAAACACCCCTGCAACCATTGATTCCGATTATAGAGGGGAAGTTAAAATTTTAATGATTAATTTAGGTCAAGAAAACTTTATTATTGAAAATGGGATGAGAATTGCACAATTTGTGGTATCTAAAATTGAAAAAATTCAATGGAATGAAGTTTTTAAAATTGAAGTAACAGAAAGAAATCAAAATGGATTTGGTCATACAGGAAGTAAATAATCAAAATAATAAATAATAAAAACAGAATATAAACGCATGAAAATTATCGTTCCGATGGCGGGTATGGGTAAAAGATTAAGACCTCACACCCTAGTAACCCCTAAACCTCTTTTTCCTATTGCTGGAAAGCCTATTGTTCAAAGGCTTGTTGAAGATATTGTAAATGTTTATGAAGGAAAAATTAATGAAATTGCCTTTGTGATTGGTGATTTTGAAGAAAGTATCAAAGAATTATTAATTGAAGTTGCTCATAATCTTAATGCAGTTCCTAAAATTTATTATCAACATGAACCTTTAGGAACAGCACATGCAGTTTGGTGTGCTAAAGATAGTATTGACGAAGAAATAATAATTGCTTTTGCTGATACTTTATTCCGTTCTAATTATAAATTTAACGCTGCTCATGATGCGAATATTTGGGTAAAATCAGTTCCTAATCCTTCTGCTTATGGTGTAGTCAAGTTAAATAATAATCAAGAAATTGAAAACTTTATTGAAAAGCCTAAAGAACCTGTTTCTAATTTAGCCATTATTGGTATTTATCATTTTAAAAATTGGCAATCTATTTTAGATAATATTAACTATTTAGTTCAAAATGATGTAAGAAATTTAGGAGAAATTCAATTAACTGATGCTCTTCAAAGAATGAAAAATCAAGGTTGTAAGTTCGGCATTTATGAAGTTCAAGACTGGATGGATTGTGGAAATAAAGAAACAGTGCTTAGCACCAATACCAAAGTTTTGGGTTATCATTCTCATGAAAATATGATTCATTCTGAACTTAAACTTCATAATGCCTATATTATTCCACCTTGTTTTATTGATAAAAACGTAATAATTGAAAATAGTATTATTGGACCTAATGTTTCTATTGGAAAAGGAGCAAAAATTGAAAATTCAATTATTAAAAATTCCATTATTCAAATGAATGCACAAGTTTCTAATGCCAATTTGGATAGTAGTATTATCGGTAAAGAATCCTGTTATTCTCAACAACCAAAATCATTAAATTTAGGTGACTATAGCCATGCTTAAATTCAAAATATTTTTATTTATATTCAATTGCTTTATATTCATTGGGTTATTTCAGTCCAATACTTTATTTGCTCAAAAAAAAAACAAAACAAAAAAGAATTCAGAAGCAGAAAAGCCTAATAAAGAAGTTAAAGATAAAGAACTGTCTCTTTCTAAAAAAGAACAGTTAGATTTTTTTTATCATGAAGCTTTAACAAAAAAGGCTTTAAATGATTATAAAGGTAGCATTTCGATGCTTCAAGAGGTTCTTAAAATTGATCCCAAGCATCATGCTTCATTGTTTATAATTGCTGATATGCTCTTTGAAATGAAAAATTTTTCAGAAGCAGAAAGTTATGCAACTAAAGCAGTTCAATTGGATAATAAAAATATTTGGTATTTAAGATTGTTATCTTTGATTTACGAAAGAAATCAAAAGCTAGAGGATGCTATTCAAGTTTTAGAAAAAAATTTAATCAACTTTCCTGGGGAAATGGATATACGTTTGCAGTTAGCTGAAATGTATATTCGTAGTACCCAATATAGAAAATCTATCGCTCTTTATGATACCATAGAAAGTTATATGGGTGTAAATGAAGAAATTTCTGTTCAAAAACAAAGAATTTATTTACTACTCAACGAACCTGAAAAAGCTATAAATGAAATTCAAAATTTAATACAAGCTTTTCCTTATGAACCCAAACACTACCACGCTTTATACGAACTCTATGTAAAGACGAATCAAAAAGACTTAGCTATTCAAACTCTTGAAAAGCTATTATCTATAAATCCAGACGAAACCTTAACACTATTTAAAGTTTCTGATTATTATAAGTCTCAAAAAAATGATGAAAAAGAAATGTTTTATTTAAAAAAGGCATTTACTAACCCTAATATTTCCATTGAAATCAAAACAGAATATTTAATGGATAGAATTAGTCAAGATACTAGTGCTCAAAATAGAAATAAAGTACTACAATTGGCATCATTTATTCAAGATAATAAAGGAAACGAAAGCATTATTTTTGCTTTAAAAGGAGATCTAGCAAGTATTAATAATCAACCAGATTCTGCACGTTATTTTTACAAAAAAGCTTTGCAATCCAATGATCAAAATCAATTGCTCTGGAATAGAATACTGGAATTAGATACCAAATTAGAAAAACCTGATATTTTATTAGAAGATGCTAAAAATGCAATAGAAATTTTTCCTAATGAACCTGTTTTTATTTATTACTTAGGTTTTGCAAACTACCAACTTCAGAATTATAAAAACGCTATCAAAAATTTTGAAAAACTTTTAAAATTAATTGATAGTGCTGAAGATGATATGATTGCAGAAGTTTATCAACTATTAGCTAATGCTTATCACTATGATAAGAACTATAAAAAAAGTGATGAAATTTTTGAAAAATTATTACAGTATGATTCTGACAACCCCATTACCTTAAATAACTATGCATATTACCTTGGAGTGAGAGGAGAAAATCTAGAGAAAGCCCTTTCAATGATTGAAAGGGTTATCAAAACGAATCCTAATGAACCTTCATTTCAAGATACTTATGGTTGGATTTTATACAAAATGAAACGTTACGATGAAGCTTTGAAATGGATAGAAAAAGCTTATAACACAAAAAAATCTGCGGATATTTGTGAACATCTTGGTGATGTTTATTTTGTAAAAGGAAATAAAACCAAAGCTTTAGAACTTTGGAATGAAGCCAAAAAATTGGGTGGAAATTCTGAAGAATTAAACAAAAAAATACAAACAGGTTCTTTGTAAAAGGGAATTTTTATTTGACCAGTTTTCTTCTTCTTGTATAATCTTTTTAACTTTTACAAAATATTTTTTTACTAAAATGTGTTATATTTGCAGAATTTTATTGAGTTATGGCAAATAGACCCAAATTTGTATCACCCGATTACTTATTAATAGATGATTTACTAAGTGAAGAACATAAGTTAATTAGACAGAGTGCAAGAGAATGGCTTTCTTTGCATGTTGAACCTATAATTGAAGAATATGCTCAAAAATCAGAATGCCCTATACATTTAATTCAAGGTATGGGAGAGCAAGGATTTTTCGGTCCATTTATTCCAACTGAATATGGAGGAGGAGGATTAGATTATATTGGTTATGGTGTTATTATGCAAGAAATTGAACGCGTAGATTCTGGTATCCGTTCTATGTGTTCTGTTCAGTCATCTCTAGTCATGTATCCAATCTACAAATATGGAAATGAAGAGCAAAGAAAAAAATACTTACCAAAGTTAGCTTCTGGAGAGTGGATGGGCTGTTTCGGATTAACAGAACCTGATTTTGGTTCTAATCCTGGCGGTATGGTTACACATTTTAAAGATATGGGAGACCACTATTTATTAAATGGTTCAAAAATGTGGATTTCCAATGCCCCATTTGCTCAAATTGCTGTAGTTTGGGCTAAAGATGAAAACGGAAAAATTAGAGGACTAATTGTAGAAAGAGGCATGGAAGGATTTTCAACTCCTGAAATCCATGGGAAATGGTCATTAAGAGCTTCTGCTACAGGTGAATTAGTATTCGATAATGTTAAAGTACCTAAAGAAAATCTTTTACCCAATGTTGAGGGATTAAAAGGACCCTTAGGTTGTTTAGATTCTGCGAGATATGGTATTGCTTGGGGTGCCATTGGAGCTGCTATGGATTGCTATGTAACTGCTTTACAATACTCCAAAGAACGTATCCAATTTGGTAAACCTATTGGTCAATATCAATTACAACAAAAAAAATTAGCAGAAATGATTACCGAAATTACTAAAGCTCAATTATTAGCTTTAAGAGTTGGGCAATTAAGAAATGAAGGGAAAGCTACTTCTGCCATGATTTCGATGGCAAAAAGAAATAACGTAGAAATTGCAATCAATATTGCAAGAGAAGCACGCCAGATATTAGGCGGTATGGGAATTATGGGGGATTATCCTATTATGAGACACATGGCTAACTTAGAATCAGTGATTACTTATGAAGGTACTCATGACATTCATTTATTAATTACAGGACTTGATATTACGGGTCTTAATGCTTTTAAATAATCTCAAAATTTTATTTGAACTTATTAATTTCAAAATTGTTTAAAAAAGTAACATAAAGTCAAAAGATAAATTATGGCAATTCATATAACAGACGAATGTATTAATTGTGGAGCGTGTGAGCCAGAGTGTCCTAACACTGCAATATATGAGGGTGGAGCAAAATGGGCTTTTGCTGATGGAACCGATTTAAAAGGTTTAATTGAATTAGAAGATGGTTCTATTCAAGCTTTTGAAAAACAAGAACCCATATCAGACGATAAATACTATATTGTCCCTTACAAATGTACTGAATGTATAGGTTTTCATGAAGAACCCCAGTGCGCAGCGGTATGCCCCGTTGATTGTTGTGTACCAGACCCTGACTACGAAGAAAGCCAAGAAGAGTTATTAACAAAAAAGGAATGGCTCCACTTAGCATAGTTTTTTAATTTTTTTTGATAGATAAAAAATTTTTGTTGTAATATTGTAATTTAATTTTTAGCAAGATGAACGAAACCGTATTAAAGTTTCAAGATAAAGTTAAGCCACAGTTTTTTCCTAAACATCAATATGCAATCTATAAAAGGTTAGAAACCAAGCACTCTACCGTAGAAATTGATGAAACAGACCCACTGGGTACTGAAATGGTATTAAACATTGGTCCTCAACACCCTGCAACACACGGCGTTTTACGTGTAGTTACACAATTAGAAGGTGAAACTATTGTTAAATGTGTTTTAGATGTAGGCTACTTACACAGAGGAATAGAAAAACTTGCTGAATATAAAACTTTTCAAGAGTTCATGCCTTATACTGATCGTATGGATTATCTTTCTCCCTATTCAAATAATGTAGGTTTATGCTTAGCTGTTGAAAAGTTAGCTGGAATTGAAGTACCTGAAAGAGCTCAATATATAAGAACTATAGCTTGTGAATTAGCCAGAATCTCTGCCCATAATTTGTGGTTAGGTACTATGCTAATGGACGCTGGTGCAGTCTCTATGTTTATGTACACCTTCCGCGAAAGAGAAAAAATTTACGATATTTTTGATAAATTAGCAGGTGTTCGTTTTACAGTTTCTCATTGTAGAGTGGGCGGTATTCAATTTGATATGACCGATGAGGTCGCTAAAATTATTTCTGATTACATTGATAGCTTTCTTAAAGAATTAGATTCTTGGCATAAGTTTATTGACCGTAACCCTATATGGATTAATCGTAATCTTAACGTTGGATATGTTTCAAAAGAAGAGGCTATTAATTTAGGATTTACGGGTCCATGTTTAAGAGCTTCTGGAGTTGCTCACGACATTCGTAAAGCTGAACCTTATTTAGTTTATTCAGGAATGGATTTTAGTGTGCCAACCCGTACTGAGGGAGACTGTTTAGCACGTTATTTCGTTCGTATTGAAGAAATGGAACAAAGCGCTAAAATCATAAAACAATGCTTAAAAAAGATTCCCAAAGGAATTATTAGAGCCGATAATGCAAAACAGACCTACATCTCTAAAGAAGAAATTTATTATTCTATGGAAGGTCTTATTCACGATTTTATGATGGTTGATGTTGGGGTTATGCCTCCTAAAGGTGCGGAAGTTTATCATGCTATTGAAGCTCCAAAAGGTGAATTAGGTTTTTATATTCAATCAGACGGTACTGGTGCTCCTTGGAGATTAAAAATCAAATCTCCTTCCTTCAGTAATTTACAAGTACTTGAAAAAATGATGGAGGGTTCAATGGTTTCTGATACCGTTGTTTTAATTGGTTCTGTAGATCCTGTTATGGGTGAAGCTGATAAATAAAAATATACAACAAAAATTAATACCAACAGAGGTGCCACTATAAATTGGCACCTCTGTTGATTTTCCGTCATTTATTGTAATTCTTATTAGTTTTCTTTTATTGAAAACATGAAATTCCTATACCTATCAACTTTTTTGTTTATAAGTTGAAATCATATTAATTTTGCACAAAATTTTTATCGCTCATGCTGAGGAAGCACTTCATTTTATGTTTATTCATTTTGGTAACTTTATCTAGTTGCAAAGATTTTTTTGGCAAAAAAACAGATTTATCTTTTATTGAAGTTCCTAATTACGATAACCAATTAGTAACATTTATACCCATTCAACCTATAATTACTAACTTCATTAAACCTATAGACATCACTGCTGGTTATGATGAATTGCTATACATTGTAGATGATGGTACAAGTGAAATTGTTTCAATGGACCAAGCTGGAAGGATTTTATCGCGTTTTTATTTGAAAGGAGTAAAAAAAGTAGTTCAAGATCGAAAACTAAATTTATTAGCTATTGCTGATTTTGATACTACTATTAATAATATAACCTATACCTTGTCTGCTATTTATCGCATTCAGATGAATCCTAATAACTATTCTTTAAATTCTGCTCAGGTTATCAAAAGAATTATTCATCCTTTTTATTTTAGAACTTCTTTTGCTGCTTTTGATGCACAAGTAAAATTGAATGGAATTACTTTATTGGCTGATGGTAGCTATTATGTAACTAGAACCGGACCTAACAACTCCATTACTCAATTTGGAGGACCTAATGATGCTGTAATTTATTTTAATAATAAAGACGAATATCAATATTTCTTAGTCGTAAATACAGAAACGGGAGTTTCTTCAGATTATTTTAAAAAACCCTTTGGAATAGTTGCATTAGCTCAACCTCCTCAATCACCCTTTATTAGCACTTCACAAAATTTTTATTTTACTTCATTAGAAAGTAATACGGCACTAAAAGTACAATTGATACAAGCCACTCAAACTGAAGATGGCACAGATTATTCATTAAGTACTAACCAAATATTGGGTGATACCTCAAAAGCAGATGGATTTTTATATACTGCTAATCGTTTTCAAGCGCCTAAAGGTTTAGCTTATGCAGGGGACGGTACCAATTACTTATTTGTGAGTGATAGCGAAAAGGACTCTATTTATATTTTTACTAACACTGGTTTAGAAGGTGTAAAACCTCCCGCAGGCGCTGAGAGTGCAAAATTTATTAAAGTTTCTTTTGGAGGAACCGGTTCAGCACCCAACCAATTTAAGCAACCTATGGGACTAAGCTTTTATCGTAAAATTCTATATATTTGCGACTCCGGTAATCAACGGATTTTGCGTTTCCGATTAACTACGGATTTTAATTAATATAAATGAAAAACAATAAAAAACTTTCATTAGATGAATTAAACAGATTAAGCTTAGAACAATTTTATGAAGCGCCTAAGTTACCTATTGTCGTTATTTTAGATAACATTAGGAGTTTGAATAATGTAGGCTCATTCTTTAGAACTTGTGACGCATTTAGAATAAAAAAAATATACCTAACTGGAGGAACAGGTTGCCCTCCCAACAAAGAAATTTATAAAACAGCTTTAGGTGCAGAAAACTCTGTCAATTGGGAATATGTTCTTGATATTGCTGAATTAATTATTGAGCTGAGCAATTCTGGATATAAAATTGTTGCCATAGAACAAACTGAAAAATCCATTCCTTTAACAGATTTTCAACCAGAACCCAATACTGCATTGATATTTGGAAATGAAGTGGATGGAGTTAATGATTTTATAGTAAATAGTGCAGATTTTTGTGTAGAAATCCCTCAGTATGGTACAAAACATAGCTTAAATGTTGCAGTTTCTGCAGGAATTGTTATTCATTATTTTACGAATTTTTTAATAAAACAACATAATATAAAAATTTGAAATGTCAAATTTAGAAGAATCACATGGGCATAGCCATAAAGTAACAACTGCTGCATTACTAATTACATTAGGAATTATTTATGGGGATATTGGTACTTCGCCACTATATGTAATGCGTGCAATTGTAGGCAATGGTCTTATTAACAGAGAATTAATACTGGGTGGTTTATCCTGTATTTTTTGGACATTAACCATTCAAACTACCTTAAAATATGTCTTTCTTACTTTACAGGCAGATAATCATGGTGAAGGAGGTATATTTTCTTTATATACCTTAGTAGGAAGCAAAAATAAAAATCGATGGTTAATATATCCAGCTATGTTTGGAGGTGCTTTATTATTAGCAGATGGTTTCATAACTCCCCCAATTTCTGTATCATCTGCTGTGGAGGGTCTCCAAATATTAGACAATTTTAAAGATATTAATGTAACACCCATTGTTATTGGAATTCTTACTGCTTTATTTTTTATACAACAATTTGGTACCAAAACTGTTGGAAATTTTTTTGGTCCAATTATGTTTACTTGGTTTTCTATGTTAGCAATACTTGGAATTACCAACTTAGCAAACGATTGGAGTGTATTAAAGGCCATAAGTCCTTATTATGCTTTAGATTTATTGATTAATTATCCTGATGGGTTCTGGGTTTTGGGTGCAGTATTTTTATGTACAACAGGAGCCGAAGGTATTTACTCAGATTTAGGACATTGTGGTAAAAAAAATATACGAATTACTTGGGGGTTTGTCAAATTAGCTTTAATCTTAAATTATTTTGGACAAGGTGCATGGCTTTTGACCAAGGAAGGTCAGAATTTGAACACTAGTCCATTTTATGGTGTAATGCCAGAATGGTTTTTACCATTTGGAATTGCAGTAGCAACATGTGCCGCTATAGTAGCTAGCCAAGCCCTAATTTCAGGTTCATTTACCTTAATCAATGAAGCTATTCGCCTAAACTTATGGCCCAAAGTTCGTATTAATTACCCCACTGAAATTATGGGTCAGCTTTATATCCCATCAGTAAATTTTATTTTATGGTTAGGTTGTATGTTTATTGTTTTCATTTTTGGAAGTTCAGAACACATGGAAGCAGCTTATGGTTTAGCCATAATTACCACTATGATGATGACTACCATTTTGTTAATATTTTACCTCAAAAAAAATCATTATCCTACTTACTTTATTGTAGGGTTAGGAATTATCTTAACGATTTCAGAAGGAGCATTTTTTATTGCTAACATGAGCAAGTTTGTTAAAGGTGGTTATGTAATGATTATCATAGCTTTTGTACTAGCTTTTATAATGTGGGTAATGTATTCCGTAAGAAATATCAAAGATGAATACAGCGAATTTGTAAATCTGAAAGATTATTTACAGCAACTTGGAGATATCAGTAAAGATGAAAGTTTACCCAAATATGCAAGCCACTTAGTTTATTTAACAGGCGGTAAAGGTGATTATGATGTAGAAAATAAAATTATTTATTCCATTTTTCAAAAACAACCCAAAAGAGCTGATATTTATTGGTTTATCCATGTAAATACTCACCCTTCCCCTTACAAAATGGAATATAAAGTCAATATTATGAAACAAGATGACGTAATTCGTATTGATTTTGACCTAGGATTTAGAATAGCCCCAAGAATTAACATTTTTTTAAGAAAAGTGATTCAAGATTTAGTTGCAAATAATGAAGTAAATATTTTATCTCGTTATCCATCACTTAGAAAGTATAATATTACAGGCGATTTTCGCTTTGTAGTCTTGGATAAATTTTTATCCAATGAAAATGACGATATGCCATTTTTAAGGAAACTAGTTCTTAATTTTTACTTTTTCTTAAGAAAACTTAGTTTATCAGAGGAACAAGCCTTTGGATTAGATACATCCCAAGTAACCATTGAAAAAGTACCTTTAATTGTAAAACAACCAAAAGATATTCAACTAAAAAGAATCTATTAGTATTTATCATGCAATATTTAATTGTTGGTTTAGGAAACATTGGTGAAGAATATAAAGATACTCGCCATAACATTGGTTTTATGATAGTTGAGGAATTGGCTAAGAAACTTTCCACAGATTTTAAATCGGATAAAAATGCTTATTCTGCCTTGGCTGCTTATAAAGGTCGTAAACTCATTCTATTAAAACCTACTACATTTATGAATCTCAGTGGAAAAGCGGTTCAATATCACTTATTGCAAAATAAAATACCTCTAGAAAACTTGTTGGTTATTACTGATGATATTGCAATTCCTTTTGGTGCTTTAAGACTAAAACCTAAAGGTTCTGATGGTGGTCATAATGGATTAAAAAATATTCAAGATTTACTACAAACTACAAATTATCCTCGTTTAAGAGTAGGTATTGGTTCAGAATTTTCTAAAGGTAAACAAGTAGATTATGTATTAGGAAAGTTTAATGCTAATGAACAAAAAGATTTACCCAATATTCTTGAAGCTGGAACTCAAGCTATACTTTCATTTGTTTTTCATGGAATCAATTCAACCATGAATCAGTTTAATAAATCATTTATAGAACATAACAAAAATTCTCAATAATTATTATGGAACAATTTCAAAAAATTTTCATTCAAGTAATTGAAGAAATGATACCCTTTAACAAGTATTTAGGTTTTCAGTTAGAAGAAATAAAAGAAGGATTTGCTAAAATTCGTGTTCCTTTTAAACCTGAATTTATTGGTGATCCTAGAAATAATCGTCTTCATGGTGGATTGTCAGCAACATTAATCGATACTGTAGGCGGCGCAGCTGCGCTAACAACTCTAACTTCCTATGATGATCAAATCGCAACGATTGATATGCGTGTTGACTATCTTAAACCTGGAAAAGCAGAAGACTTGATCGCAGAAGGTAATATTTTAAGAAGCGGAAACCGAATTGTTGTGTGTGAAATGAAAGTTTATCAACCTTCTTCTGAGGATATTATTGCTGTAGGAAAAGCAGTTTATAATGTAATCCGAAAAAATCCCAAACAAGACTAAGTATATTACTTAACTTTATAAATAAACGCAGTGTAATTTTTATTAATCGGATTTAGCCAGCGGATAAATTGGTCTAAATAACTGGGATATACCGTTTGAACTAACTCAATATTAGGATAACAGGATTTGATTTTTTCAATTCTTTCTTGAAGTTTGGTTTCTTCCATAAAGATGATGTAATTAGGGCTTTTATGAGTTTTGTCTTTAAAATATTGACATAAACTGTTCCAATCGGTGCTAGCAGTTACACAAAACTGTTCGCATTTTTCGTCCCATTCATCTGCATAAAACATGGGCAAATACCCACAAGCATCTTCAAAACTATTTTCAATTAAGAATCGTTTTTCTCCAGGTTGATGATATAAGTAATACATAGCCTCAACACGTGTTTTTTTCATGTATGCAGGTAATAAAAACACCGTAGCAAGTGTATTTAATACCCAAAAGAAAGCCCAAAATTTGGAGTAATGTTTTTGAATCCAAACAGGAATTTGATTAAGCCTAACTTTTTCATTCCAAACCATTGTTCCTAAAATAATCACAAAAGGAATCATGGGTAAAATAAAACGTTCTTGTTTGTTTGGGAAATAACTGTGAAATACTAAAAATAAAAAAGAAGGTGCAAATAATAAAGCATATTTTTTCCATGATTGAAAAAAGCCTATTAGTAAAAAAATACTGATGGGAGGAATTAAAAATCCTGCTAAAACCAATAAAAAGTTATACCAAGGCAAAGTAATATAATCATTTCTATGGGTAACATTATAATCAATATAACCTTTTATTTCTGCAAATGGATACCCCCAAAAATACCAATCTATAGTTCCATGTACAGAAGAAAATGTAATGACATTGCCTATAAAATATAACAAAAATGGAACCCATTGCTTTCTATATAACATTACTAAGCCTATTCCTACTGGAAATAAACCGGATTGAAAACGAATAGTAATAGATAAACCTGATAACAAACCAGCAATAAAAAAATCTGTTTTGGAATTTTCATTTCTTATTAAGAAGTAAATAGAAGCTAAAACTAAGGGTATTGTTCCCATTTCCACCAAACTCCTCACGGAAAAAACAGGAAAGAAAAACAAAAAAGTAAGCAATAATCCTACTAAACGTGCATCTTTTTCATGAGGGCTTAGTTTTTGAGTAATTTTATATCCGTAGTAAACAATCAATAAAGAATAACTAGCCAAAATTAAGCGAATAAAAAACATTTTGACCTGTGGGTCAGTAATCTTTAGAAATTCAAAGAATTGAAAAACCAAATAATGAAAACCGGGAAATACCCAGCCATGTCCTTGAGGAGTATTATGGGTTGCATGAGGTAACCAACCCATACAATTGACTCCCTCAATCCAGGATTGAGCAGGTTCAACCACTAAAAAGTGGTCATCAAACATTCCATATCCTTTGGAGAAAATTACTCCTATTAACCTAACAAGAAAGCCCGTTATCAATAAAAAAGATAGGGGTTTTTCTTGCCAATAATTTTGAATTTTTTGAAACATCTAAAAATTTTAATAAATTTTTATAATGCTAAGAATTAAAATCCAATGGATAATCCACGATTTCATGCCAAGGTAAACCATATTTACCGAGTAAATCTAAGAAAGGATCTGGATTAAATTGTTCAACATTCCAAACACCAGCACCAGACCATTTGCCTGTAAGCACCATTAAAGCACCTAACATAGCGGGTACGCCAGTAGTATAAGAAACGCCTTGAGCACCTACTTCTCTATAACATGCTGCATGGTCACAGTTATTATAAATAAAATATGTTCTGGGTTTACCCTCTTTAATTCCTCTAATTTGACAACCAATAGATGTTTGCCCTGTATAATTTTCTGCTAAAGAGCCAGGGTCTGGTAATAAGGCTTTTAAAAACTCAATTGGAATAATATCCATACCTTTATATTTAACAGGCTCAATAGAGGTCATTCCTACATTTTGTAGTACTCTTAAATGAGTTAAATAATTTTCAGAAAACGTCATCCAAAATCTTGCTCTTTTCAAGGTAGGGAAGTTAATCACTAAAGATTCTAGTTCCTCGTGATATAACAAATAAGATTCACGGGGTCCAACTTCAGGATAATTTACAGGTTGATGAATTTCTAAAGGACCGGTTTCAACCCATTGACCATTTTCATAAAAACGACCATTTTGAGTAATTTCACGAATATTAATTTCGGGATTAAAATTGGTTGCAAAAGCTTTACCATGATTTCCTGCATTACAATCTACAATATCTAAATAATGAATCTCATCAAAAAAATGTTTTGCAGCACGAGCAGTAAAAATATTAGTAACACCGGGGTCAAAACCACAACCTAATACAGCCATGATTCCCGCTTGTTTAAATTTTTCTTGGTAAGCCCATTGCCATTTATATTCAAATTTAGCTATATCACGAGGTTCATAGTTAGCAGTATCTAAATAATGAACTTTAGTTTCCAAACAAGCATCCATGATGGTTAAATCTTGGTAGGGTAATGCAACATTAATAACGATTTCAGGTTGAAAACTCTTAATTAAAGCCACTAATTCTGGTACATTATCCGCATCTACTGAAGCAGTTTGTATGGTTCTATTGTATTTTTTTTGAATACTTAGTGCTATAATATCACATTTAGATTTTGTACGTGAAGCTAATAAAATTTCACCAAAAACTGCTGGTTCAGAAGCACATTTATGAGCAACTACATTGCCCACACCACCAGCACCAATAATTAAAACTTTGTGCATTTTTTTATGTTTTTTTATGCGGCAAAATTAATAAAAATCATTTTTAGAACAAGTTCTCAAAGTTTATTAAAGGCAAATTCGTTCTTATGAACTTTACTTGGTAGATAAATCTAAAAGAAATATAGTTAATTTCTTAAAAAAGGATTATAGATTTTTTCTTTACCTATATTGGTTTTGGGTCCATGACCTGAATAAACGGTTATATCGTCACCTAAAGGTAATAAAATTTGGTAAATGCTTTGCATTAAAACTTCATAACTTCCACCAGGTAAATCAGTTCTACCTATACTTCCTTGAAACAAAACATCACCAGAAAATAAGGTTTTAGAAGGTTCATGAAAAAAGCTAATCGAGCCCGGAGAATGCCCCGGTGTATGAAATAATTGAAATTCAATTTTACCAACAGAAATTTTGGAACCAGTTATTAAATAATTTTTCGCTGCAGGAGGTGTGGGGCAATCTATACCAAAAAATTGACCTTGAACACTAGCATTCGCTAACATGCTTTTTTCAACTTCATGGTGTTCTGGTAATAATCCAAACTTTTCATAAATAAATTTACAGCCCATCACGTGGTCTATATGGCAATGGGTCAATAAAACACGCTGTAAAGATAAATGATTCTTTTGAAGGATGTTTATAACATGCTGTTGTTCATCATCATATAAACAACCGGGGTCAATGATGGCTGCATTTCCCTCTTCATCTGCAATGATGTAAGTATTTTCAGAAAAGGGATTAAATTCCATTTGAAAAATTCTTAACTTCATTATATTCTAAAATCAGAATTTACTTTTTTAGCACCCATTTGAACTGCTTTATCATAAATATTTTTTCCTTGATTTTCAAAGCCCGGAACATCTGACATACAATCTTCAATAATGAAAAGTTTATGAACTAATTCTGGTTTTAAATCAATAATTTGCTGAATAGAGGTAGCTACGCAATGAGAACGAGCTTCGCCTGCCACGAAAACATAATCAAATTCATTTAAGTAGTTAAAAAGTTCTTGATTGGGATGGGTTTCTGGGTAAAGTTCATGAGGAATATTGGCAGAGAAAATACCATATTGTTCCGTAAAAGGATTGGTACCTTTAAAAACACTTTTATGAGGTTTTAATTTTTTTATACTCCACGATTGAATAGCTTCCATTAAATTGTCCATAATTGTAAAACCTTTTGTTCCAGAAATACAATGGTAAGGCCAGATAACGTGTTTAAACTGTCCTTGCTCTTCTAATAATTTGATATAAGAAATAGAATATTCAGGATCTACAACGGGCTTCCAAATTAAATTATGTATATCTTCAAGAGTAATCAAAGTAAATGGATTAGGGTTTTGGCCTTCTTGTGATTGCCAATAACAAGGATGAGAAATATGAACATAAGGATGGGCGTCCATACTTAAAATAATGCTTTCAATGGAATTTTGGTTCTGTTTAATAAATTGAGAAAGCCTTTCTATATCTTTTTCAGCACCAGGAACATATAAAGCACCCTTAGGGTCACAAAAATCATATTGTGCATCAATAATTAATAAAGCGTATGAATAGGACATAGTTAAATTTGATTTTGCAAATTTAGGAAGTATTTCAACTCTATTGAGGATTTTATTCATTTTTTAAATGAATTTTTTTATTTCATTCAAGAATTATTTTGTAATTTTGCACTCAACAAATTGATATGAAAACCCTATTTTTTGTTTTATTTTCTTCAATAGCATTTTTTAATTATGCACAAAATTTTCAGTTACCCAAATTGAATTATGATTTTAATGCTTTAGAACCCTTTATTGATGAGGCTACTATGAAAATTCACTATGAAAAACATCATCAAGCCTATATTAACAACTTAAACAAAGCGTTACAAGGTCAAGAAGGTGCAAATTTATCCTTAGAAGAAATTCTGAAAAATGTTTCAAAATATTCCGATGCAGTTCGTAATAATGGAGGTGGACACTTTAACCATACATTATTTTGGGAAATTTTAACTCCCCAAAAAAATACTCAACCATCTGCTTATCTAAAAAATGCCATTGAAAAACAATATGGCTCATTAGATAGTTTAAAAAATTTAATGACACAAAAGGGTTTAGCTCAATTTGGTTCTGGTTGGGTTTGGTTAATAGTGAATGCAGAAAAAAAATTAGAAGTTACTTCTACTGCTAATCAAGATAACCCTTTGATGGATGTAGTAAAAACCAATGGTACACCTATTCTAGGAATTGATGTTTGGGAACATGCGTATTATCTGAAATACCAAAACAAAAGAACTGATTATTTACAAAATATCTGGAACGTTATCAATTGGGAAGAGATAAGCAAAAAATACGAAAAAATTGTTCCAAAAGGAATTTTTGATGATTGGATTGCTATTAAAGAATTTCATAAAGTAATGTCTTCTACTTTTCATCCATCTGAAGAAGGAGATTTAGAACCTATCAAAAAACGTAGTCAAGAACTATTAGATAAAGCAAAAAATTTAAAAACTTCTCCTATTCCTAATGAATTAAAATCTAAAGTGAACATGGCAACTCTTGACAAACTTATCAAAGATTGTGAAAAGGTTCATAAATTGGTAAAAAGCAAAGCTAAAGATGCAGAAATTACCCAATCATTGAACCAAGCTCATGATACTTTTCATGAAATTGTAGGGCAGTGTAAACATTGATTTTGCTTCTATTTTCATGAAAATTGGAGTAATAGGAACTGGTTCTTGGGGAACTGCTTTGGTAAAAATTTTGAATGATAATGGCCATTTTATAAAATGGTATATTCATGAACCCCAAACCTTAGAGTATCTACAAACTTATCATTCTAACCCTAATCATTTTCCTGAATATCTTTTAAACTTTGATTTCATTTCTTTGCATTCTCAAACATCAGAAATTTTTGAAGAAACAGAAATGATTTTGTTGGCTTGCCCATCAGCTTATTTACCTTTTAATTTAAAGAATACTACAAAAAAAAATTTCCAAAACAAAACGGTTGTATCTGCGATTAAAGGTTTTATAGGAGAGGAAGCCCTTTTTGTTTCTGAATATTTAGAAAAAGAATTTCAACTAAATCCTCAACAATTTGCTGTCCTTTCAGGACCTTCTCACGCAGAAGAAGTAATTCAAAAAAAAATTACTTTTTTACAATGGGGTTGTTTTAATGAAGATAATCCGTATTCTAAAATTTTTGAAAATGAATACTTTAAAGTTCGTTGCACAACAGATTATTTAGGATTACAATTAGCCGGTATTTTAAAAAATGTATATGCCATTGCATTAGGGATCATTAAGGGTCTCCATTTTGGAGATAATTTACAAGCTGCTTTAACAACTGCCGCAAGCAAAGAAACCATGAAAATTTTCCAATCCTTAAATTATCCCGTACATGATTTTTTGCAATACGGTTATCTAGGTGATTTATTAGTTACTGCTTATAGTTCTCATAGTCGTAATAGAAATTTAGGAATTGGGGTAGGTCAAGGAAAACCGATTCAAACCATATTTCAAGAACTAAAAACCACGCCTGAGGGGTATTTTACTTTGCAAAAACTGCCAAAAAAATTAAAAATTCAAGAATTTCCAATTATTCATTTTACAAAAAACTGTTTAGATAAACCTGTTTATTCGTATCAAAATTTGATGGACTTATTGAATAAACTGTAATTCATTAAATAGCGTCGTGGGGCAATTTCAAATATGTTTATTTATGTAAACTCCTTGCATTTTTGCTAAACTTTTTTCATTTACAAAGTTAATTAATAACAAAAAGAATTATATTTGCGGGGTTTACGTTAAATATAAAAAAATGCAATACATAAAAGTTGAAAAACAAACACAAGATGGAATAGGGATCATTTACTTAAATAGACCCGAAGCTTTAAACGCTTTGAATACTGAATTGATGGAAGAACTTTCTAATCAAATCGTAGAATGGGATAATGATTCTGAAATACGTTGCATTGTTTTAACTGGAAGCGAAAAAGTTTTTGCGGCAGGAGCAGATATTAAACAAATGGCTGGTAAAGGAGCAATAGATATGTTAACCATTGACCAATTTACCAAATGGGATAAAATCAAACGTTGCAAAAAACCGATTATTGCGGGGGTCAGTGGTTTTGCATTAGGTGGTGGTTGTGAATTGGTTATGCACTGTGATATGGTTGTAGCTTCCGAAACTGCTCAATTCGGTCAACCTGAAATTAAGATTGGTGTTATGCCTGGTGCAGGTGGTACTCAACGTTTGACACGCGCAATTGGTAAAGTAAGAGCAATGGAAATGGTTCTTACAGGTAAATTTATTACTGCTCATGAAGCTCTTCAATTTGGATTAATCAATAAAGTAGTTCCTGTGGAAATTTATTTACAAGAAACTTTAAAATTAGCAAAGCAAGTAGCTTCTATGCCGCCAGTTGCGGTACGTTTAGCAAAAGAAGCTGTTCTAAAATCTTTTGAAATGTCTTTAGAAGAAGGCTTAATCTTTGAAAGAAAAAATTTCTATTTGCTTTTTGCTTCTGAAGACCAAAAAGAAGGAATGAATGCTTTCGTAGAGAAAAGACAACCTAATTGGAAAGGAAAATAAATGTATAAAATACTTATATATTTTGTTTTTTTAAGTTTTTCTAACCTTTTATATTCCCAAGTTCTTTATCATGAATTGGGAGGTAATACCTATTTGACTAGCGCCCAAAATCTAAAAATTCTTTCTACCAAAAATTTTGAAATTGCTTATGATGCTCAATATGAGCCTTTAGCTAAATTAACCGCTCAATATGCAGAAGCCGCTTATTTTGATTTATCTTTACCCAAAAATTGGGATTATCGTTTAAGAACTAAAGCACGTATCAATATTTATCCAAATTTTTGGGAATTTCAATCTTACTTTACTTCTTTTCAACCCGGTCTTTACAAAAATGGTATTAGTTTTCAACACCATAGAAATGTAGGTTTTGCTTATTTTACAGGAGATAGAGGTACTTTTTATGCTCAAATTCGTTATTTGATTTCCAAATTTATTATTTATGACCAACTTCTTGGTAAATCCAATATTAATTTCCAGAACAACCTATTACTCTATTTACCGGATTGGTTTGCCGAAGGCGCCTCGTATTTTATGAGTGAAGGTTGGAATGATAATGATGAAGTCTTAATGAAACAAATCGGTTCTAATGACTGGGAAAATATGCTGATGACTCCCTCTAATACTCCAACTTATAAGACTTTAAGAAAATCTTTTTGGTATTTTATTGCTAAAGAATGGAAAAAAGAAAAAATCAATGAGGTTTTTTATATGACCCGTTTAACTCGTTCCATTGAAGGAGGGCTTTTAACCGTTTTAGGCCAAACCCATAAAACCATTATGACCCGTTGGATTGCTTTTTGTGAAACTTTTTATGATGCTTCTAATTCTTTACCAACAACCCTCATTCCTTTAAAGAAAAATCAAAGAATTTTAGGTTGGGATGCTAATTCCAAAATTATTGTGGGTTTATTAGAACAAAATACTTATATCTATCCGTTTGTTTTTGATTTGAGTACTCAAAATTTAAAAGTTTTTACCACTAAATCCCTTAAAATATCTTTAAATCCAGATTTTGAGACTCAAATTCCCGTAAAACTTAATGAAAAAGGAACCCATTTTTTATTTCCTGATTATCACAAAAAATCTTTACTCAAACTTTTTGAAATTCAGTCTTATCAAGTTCAAAACATAGAAACCGATAAATCTTTTGACGGTTTTAACCAATTTTATCCTGTTCCTAATTCTGATGATTTTATCATTTCTGCTTTCCAACAAGAAAATTCTGATTTGTTTTTGTTAAAGCCTTCTGGCAAAACAGAAATACTTTTGAAAACACCTCATGCAGATGAGTTATATCCAGTGGTTTTGAATGAAAACTCGGTTTTTTATTGCAGTGCACAAGTTGATACTGCCAATAAAACTTATGCTTTGTTAGGTGTCCAGAACGCCAAAAGTCTTTATAAACTAGATTTAAACACTAAATATTCTCAAGTTTTTTTACAAGCTACCGATAACGATAGGATTCCATTAGGGATCCTAAATCAACAGCTACTTTTAAGAACTTCTAACACCTATCCTTCTCAGTTGATTTTGCTTCAATTGGATAATAAAAACTTTCGTTTTCTTACTAACTTTTCTTATGGAGTTTCTACAGCAATTGTCACAGAAACTAAATCTTTTCTATCTATTTATGAAAAACATCATTTGAATATTACTGAACTACGATTGAATTTAGACACTTTGGTAACTCCCCGTCCTGCTGATAAAAGAAGTTTTAGTATGACTAATTTATGGAACGAAGAGCATAAACAAAGAAAAAATCAAAAACAATTAGACGAAGTGCTTCAATATGATACCACAGAGATAGAAGAAATTCAAAAACCAGAAGAAGAGAAAAAAACAAAAGTAAAATATTATGTTTTTGATGAGGGAGATACCGTAAAAGTTACTACCAAACAAAAAAAGAAAAAAGCAAAAAAACAGCATGTTAAGTACGATGAAATGTTTTTTACAGTAGAAAAAGCAAAAATTGAAGATATACAAAATCATACTATAACCCCAATTATCACCAAAGCAAATATCGCTTTTGATTTAGACCCTATTTACAGGTTTGGCGTTAGAAATGAACTGTTTTTAAAAGATAGTCGTAATCGTAGGGATTTGAGATTAATGTTTACTCCATTTTTTAAAGACTTTCAATCTTCTTATCATCAAATAGAGTACCAAGAACGTTTTGGAAACTATCAATGGAATCTCGGCTTTTTTAAGCAAAGTAACCATTTTAAAGACCCCTTTTGGATTCGTTTTAATCATGCTACCACAAACATTGGTATTACTCGTTTTTTAACTTCTTATGATAAAATTAAACTAGAATTACAAACAGCAAGAATAGTTCGTTATGATTTGAGACCTACTGATAACCGCTCTTTGAATGGTAGAACTTGGAACAATCAGTTAGTTTTTTCTTATGAATTCAAAAAATTAAAAACGCATCAAAATTATATTTATAAAGGAAATCATATCATTTTTCAAAATACTACTGCTTATCATTGGAGAGATAAAAACTATAATTTCACCAATTTTGAATTGGATTATAAAAACTATATTTCATTGGGTCATGTAGTTTTAGCAAGTAGATTTAAAGGTGCTTTTAGCCTAGGAAAAGAAAGACCCAATTACTTTTTGGGGGGTTGGAATCAATGGTTAAATGCAGAATTTTTAAATAAAAGGGAACTGCCTTTAGGTAGAAATTTAGAAAGATTTTACTACAGTGAAATTGTTCCATTAAGAGGTTTTGCTTATAATGCTAGAAATGGTACACAATATGTAATGGCAAGTTCAGAATTAAGAATTCCTACTGGTAGAATCGTTAAAAGAGCTTCTTCTGGTGTTCCACTCTATAATTTTCAATGGATTTTATTTGGTGAAATTGGAACTGCGTGGACTACAGGTAATCCTTTTTCTCAAAAAAATCCTATTGATTCTAAAATTATTGAAAGACCCCCGTTATCCATTACCGTACAAAGTTTGAAAAGTCCTTTTATCGCTTCTGTGGGTATTGGTGCTAAGTTTCATGTTGTGGGTTATCCCGTTCGTATTGATTTAGCTCTTCCTATTGAGGATAGTTCTTTTACAACAGCAAAATTTGGTTTGTGTTTGAGTTATGAGTTTTAGTATAAGAAAAGTCTTAAATGAAATTTATTTAGAATCTTCTGATTTTCGTAAAAGAAAATTTGATATTTCTAAATATAAATCTTATATTGAAAAGTTTCCACCTGAAGAAATGTTAGTAATAGCCTTTAGAGAATTTCCCGGAAATTTTGCTCGTAAACTTATTCTTATCACTTTAAAATGGTGGAAACCCATCAATCAAGACACTTTTATTAAAGCCATTGATAACCTTTACAATGATGAATTGGCTTTGGTTTATTTAGTTTCTTTTGTTAAACGCTACTTTGATTTAGACCTTTCTCACTTATGTTTAGATAAGGATTTATACCTTCAACCTATAAGTTATTTTGAAAATTCCAAAGAATGGACGTTAGAACTTGACCGCATGAATGTGGAAGTAGAATTTATCAAAGGCTTCAAAGAAAAAATTTTGAATTCCCCTCAAAATTAAATAATCGATTTCAATGCGTTTTGTGTAAATTACGAAAATTATAATTTTCGTACTGTTAAATCTTTATTAACTTTTTGGGTATTTACTAATCTTTAACTTTTTAAATTGAAAGAAATAAATTTGTTAAAAAATTAAATATTGTTTAAAAGTCAAAAAAATTTTTTTATTGACTTTTATAATTTTTATTGCTAATATTGCGTTTAATTTATAACATAAAATATGAAAAATCTCAAAACGCTTTTACAAAAAGGAAAAAGTCAAGAAGAAGTTTTAAAGGAACTACATGAATTAAAAAAACTAGATTTAGATTGGAAAAAGGGTAGGGCTTTCAGTATGATTTATTACCTTGGAGAGAAAGAGTTAGAACTCATGATACAAGCCTATAAAATGTTTATGAGTGAAAATGCTTTAAATCCTGGTGCATTCAAAAGCCTTAAAAAAATGGAAAAAGATTTGGTTTATACCGTTGCATCTTTAATGGGGGACCCAGATATTTTAAAAGGCACTTTTACTTCAGGAGGAACAGAAAGTATTTTATTGGCTGTAAAATCAGCAAGGGATTATGCTTTGAAAAAAAATCCTAATATCAAACCTGAAATGGTTATTCCTTTATCTGCCCATCCTGCATTTGATAAAGCAGGTCATTATTTCGGGATTAAAGTTATTCATGCACCTTTGAATGAAAAATATCAAGTAGATGTAAAAGAATTAAAATCTTTGGTAAATTCTAATACAGTTTTAATTGTAGGTTCTGCTCCTTCTTATCCACACGGAATTATTGACCCAATAGCAGAACTTTCTCAGTTTGCTGTAGAAAAAAATTTATGGTTTCATGTAGATGCTTGCGTAGGCGGTATGGTATTACCTTTTATGGAAATGCTTGGGTACAATGTTCCTGCTTTTGATTTTAGGCTAGAAGGTGTTTGTTCTATGTCTATGGATTTACACAAATATGGCTATGTTTCCAAAGGTGCTTCTATTGTTTTATACAAAAATAAATCTTTAAAAAGAAATCAATATTTTGTTTATGGAGGTTGGAATGGGGGTTTATATGGGTCTGCTGGGGTTTTAGGAACGCGTTCAGGGGGGAATATTGCAGCTGCTTGGGCTTTGATGAACCATATTGGAATAGAAGGCTATAAGAATATAGTAAAAACTGTAGTAGAAACTACTCAAACGCTGATTAAAGAAATTCAACAAATTCCTGAAATTCAGATTATAGGAGACCCTGTTACTACTGCTTTCGCTTTTACAAGTGATAAGTTAGATATTTATGAAATTGCTGATGAACTCTCCGAAAAAGGTTGGCTTTTAGATAGGCAACAAAATCCCCCCAGTTTACATTTAACGGTCAATTTTATTCATAAAGATTATGTTCAAGAATTTATCCATGATTTAAAAGAAGCGGTAAAAAAAGCTAAACAATTTAAGTTTTCTCATGTTACCAATTCTTTATTGAAAAACGTAACCAAAACAGCAGTGAAAGTTTTGCCGGAAAAAATGGTAAGTAAAATCACAGAAAATGTTACCAAAATGACAAGTGGCGGAGGTTTACCTCAGAAAACTGCTCCTATGTACGGCATGATTGCCCAATTAAATAATCAGAAGGATATTGAGGAAATGATTTTGGATATTTTAGAAGGAATGGATGAATAGGGCGTGCCCCTTCACTAACGTTCAGGGTCGGGCTGTTATGGGCTTCGCTGTTCGCTTCGGCAATCCTTTGACTGCTCATACTTCACAGTCAAAGGCAGTGCCACTTCGTGCCCTTCACATCCCTCACGCAATCACCATAAATTTATACCCCCTATCATTCATTTTAAATTATAAAAAGTTATATTTTTGATTGAAAAAATCTGTAAATTAGCCAAAAATTTTGTCAAATGAAAAGAAGTGAGCGTGTAGATGCTTTGGTAAGAAATAACATGATTTATGCAACAGCATTAGGTCTAATTCCCATTCCTTGGGTAGATGTTGTAGCAGTAACAGCTGTTCAAATTAGTATGATAAAAAGTATTTGTGATGAGTATGATGTTGATTATAATGAAGCAGCTGCAAAAACTTTTGTAACAGCACTAGGAGGTTCAACTTTTGCCAAACTAGGCGCCTCACTAATCAAGACTATTCCTATTGTAGGCACTTTTGTGGGAGGAGCATCTATGGCTGTACTTTCGGGAGCTTCTACCTATGCTGTGGGTAAAGTTTTTAAAAAACATTTTGAAGATGGTGGAGATTTGAACAATTTCAATGCAGATTCTTGGCGAAAATTCTATGAAGAAATGTTTCAAGAAGGAAAAAAAGAAGCAGAAAAAGTAGAAGAAAATAAAAGTGATTATAAAGATACTTTTCAAAAAATTGAAAAATTAGCTCAATTAAAAGAAAAAGGTATTATCACAAACGAAGAATTTCAAAAGAAAAAAGATGAACTTTTAAAAAGTTTATAGTAAATTTTGAGAATAATTTTTGCCAACAAAGCATAAATTCATTCCTCATTTATTACATTAGAAAAAAATTAATCCTTACCCAAAAAATCGCGATTTTTGCAGGAATGAAAAATTATCATGTAATTATTGTGGGTGGAGGGGCAGCGGGTTTTTTTATTGCTTCCCAATTACTATCTTGTAATAACAATTTAGAAATCCTTCTTTTAGAAAAAGGTCAAAAAGTACTTCAAAAAGTGAAAATATCAGGTGGTGGGAGATGTAATGTTACTCATGCTTGTTTTGAACCCAAAGAATTGGTAAAATATTACCCTCGCGGTCATCAAGAACTTTTAGGTCCTTTTCATAAATTTCAACCTTCTGATACTATCCAATGGTTTGAAAACCATAATGTACCTTTAAAAATTGAAAAAGATAATCGTGTTTTTCCTCAATCTGATAATTCCCAATCAATTATTAACTGTTTTCTAAAGATTTGTAAAAACTTAGAAATACATCATTCAGAAGGTCTCATCAATTTTTATCATGAAAACGAAAAATACAGAATTTTGACCAATAAAAGTGAATATACTTGTAATCATTTGGTCATTACCACTGGAAGCACTAATGAAATTTGGAACTTACTAAAATCAAAGATTATTGCTATTGTTCCACCAGTACCCTCTTTGTTTACCTTTCGTTTTACGAATCCATGGAAAAATTTAAGTGGAATTAGTGTACAAAATGTACTTCTAAAAATTAAAGATATAGAAATCCAAACCAACGGAGATTTTTTAATAACCCATCAAGGATGTAGTGGACCAGCAACATTGGCTTTATCTGCTTGGGGAGCAAGAGCTCTGTATGAAAAGAACTATCAATTTGCCTTACAAATTTCTTGGTCTCATCAAAAAATTCATATTGATGAAATCAAAGAGTTTGCTCAAAAAAATGCTCAAAGAGAGTTACATAACGCTTGCCCTTTAGATTTACCCAATCGTCTTTGGAAATTTTTATTGTATGAATATTCTCATTTTAAACCCAAAAAGTGGATACAACTTCATGAAAAAGAGTATTTTATTTTAGAAAATATTTTGAATGAAACCGAAGTTTCCGTGAATGGAAAAAATACTTTCAAAGAAGAGTTTGTAACTGCTGGAGGAGTTGATTTAAAGTATATCCATTTTAAAACTATGGAACACAAAAATTATGAGAATTTATATTTTGCTGGAGAAGTATTGAATATTGACGCAGTAACAGGAGGATTTAATTTTCAAGCAGCTTGGACAACGGGATTCATAGTCGCTGAAACTATTCTTAAAAGAATTGCTGATAATCAATGATAAAAAATTAGAATAACCACTGTAATAACTTAATAGTAATTGCTAAAAATATACAAAATGGCAAAAGTTTTATAGATAAATCATTAAAGGTTGTGGTAGATTTTGCTCTAGGACGAATCATATTTATTATAAACGCCTACAAATGTAAACACAATTTTATTAAACACTTAAAAATTATTGTGCTTTGTTTCAAAATTACCAAATAATTGGTATTAATTTACGCATATATACGTATAAAAAATCAATACTTTAAAAAATTTTCAACTTGATGTTTAAATATTTAAAAAAGATATTTTGTTTGGAAGGAATTTTTTAGTATATTTGTAAAACTAAATTTTTTTTATGAAAAAAGTCTTTTTAGCAATTTTATGGGTTTTATCATTTTCAATTAGTTATGCTCAGGAATACATGCAAATTACTGCTATTGAATCCGTTATCCCGGGTGGATTTGGACGTTCTAGATTAATTGCAACAAAACCCGACGGTCAAATAGAAGAACTTCCTTTAGAGAATTTTTTTAGTATGGTAGGAATTAATTTTGGGAATATTCGTAGCAATGATAGAATTATCACCACTAAATTAAATGAATATTCAAAACAAGGATGGACAATCGTAAGCGTAACTTCTGGTGTTTATAGTGGTTCAGAAAGTCGTGCAGCTGGAATTTTTATTACTCGTTATATTTTAAAAAAATAAATTTGTTGATTAACACCGAAAAAATTATTGAACTTTTTAAAAAGTATGATCCACTCCGTCCTGAACACACTGTAGCTGGTGGCGAAGGTATGCATATTTTTTCATCAGTGGATTATATTTTAAAAGACTGTATAATTGACAGTTTTGAAAATAATATTATGAAAGGTCATTGGCTTTATGACATTTATGAATATGAAGGAATTGCATTAGTTTATATTAATTATTCTGCATATAAAAAAGAATGGTCAATTGATTTTACCAATAACTCGTCACCAATTATCCAACCAGTCGTTTGGAAATGGGAAGAATATTTACAATTGGTAGAGTAAACAAAAATGAAACTAATTTATTTTATAAAAAATTGGTATAACCGAAAAAGATTTACTAGGATTAGGCTACAAACAAGGAAAATAGTTTAAAAATGCTTTTATATCTGCAAATGTAAGGGCATGCACTAATTGTCTTTTTTATTTATTAACATTTCCTCTAAAATTTTTTTGAATTTTAAAAGTAATTCTCTGGCTTTAATTTGAAATTCTATTTCGTTTTCTTGGGTTTCTAATGCATCTTTTGCACCTTTTATGGTGTATTTTTTTACGCGAAGCAAATAATGCAATTTTTTTAACAGTTCAATATCTTCATGGTTATACATACGTTTACCATACTTGTTTTTTCTGGGTTTTAATTGCTCAAACTCAGTTTCCCAATATCTTAAAACCGTTGATGGAATATCCAACATTTCTGATACTTCCGTTACTGTAAACCATTTTTTTAAATCGTCCCAATCTTCTTCGTTTGTGTTCATATTGATTTATTCAGGATTAGATTTTTCTACATACTCATAAGAAAAAACAATATTATCTATTTCTTTGGGTAAAAACCAATTTGCTAATACATGCCAATCCTCCCAATCTTCTTGATTTAATTGCAAAATTCTATCATGATAATGAATGGTTGCACCTTGAGAGTTCCAAGAAAAATGAGCAAATCTTATAGGAAAAGATGGTATTTGACCACCTTTTAATACATCTTCTACAAAAAGGACATAAAACTGTTCATCAACGAAATAAATTTCTGCTACTAAAGCATTCATTTTCATTAAACCTAAAAAATTGGAAAGTAAAATGGATATGGTTGCTGTAATGATAGCAAAATATAAAGGACTTTGATGATTTAAAAGCATTATCAATGAAGTTACCATGATGAATAAAGCAAACATTTGGTAATACTTTTGAGCATATTTTTGTATTAACCAAACTCTTTTGGTGGTAGTGGGGTAATATTTACTTTTAAATGAAGCCTTATTCATGATGGATAATTAATTTTTGTGAAATAGACTGTTCAGAATTTTTGATTTGTATAAAATACAAACCATTAGGTAAGTCTAATGAAATTTCTTTTTGATAAGGAATTTGCATGAATTTTTGACCTGTAGAATGATAAATTTCAATCCAAGCATTCTGAATAGGCATGTTTGTATCTAAAAATAGTTGTTTTTGGGTGGGATTAGGATAAATTTTGAAAGAATAATTTTCTGTAAATTTTTGGCGGTTAATAGTTTGAACAGTATCTCTGTAACCTATAGCATAATAACCGGATTGAAGTTTACGGGCTTCAAAAGAACCTGTTTTATCATTAGGATTTCCTTTTTGATGAACGGTTGAGTCCCAAATTTGCCATGTATCTTTGATATTAGACTTGTATAAAAGAACTAATGAATCTTCATGAGTATTCCACCAATCGGTATCAATATAACCAGTATTTCCAGAAGTACTTCCGTTATATCTAAAAATTGCACGTGCATCAAAACCTGTATCAGGTTTTAACATTTGAACTTCCCAATATCGATTGCTTAAATAAATTCCATTTTCGGGTTGGTCTCCTTCTGGTTTTATAAAATGATGAATAAAACGCACTAATGCAGAATCAGTTGAAGGAATTTTTAATACACTAACGCTTCCGTAAGATTTATCAAATGCTAAACTTGCAATAGTTTTTGTGGTTTTATATTCATCTACTGTAGCATCTGCTATGGTTTCTTCTGGGTCAAGCATCACTAATACAGGTTCAAAAGAAGTGTTAATATTTACGTTAGTAAACTCTCCGTTTATCCAAATCGTAGTATCTTTTCTTTGCCAATTTTTAGACCATAAAGCAATAGGAAGTTTAGCTTGAATAAAGTTGGGTTTTTGTTTTAAACTTTGACGAATGAATATCTGGGTTTGAAATTGGTTTCCTGTGGGGGTAACATTAAAACTATCTAAACCAAAATGTGCAAATCCGGGAGTTTTTACCCAATGATTGATAAAGTTTGTTAAATTTTGATTGGTAAATTGTTCAAAAGCTAGTTGAAAATCTTCTGTTGAAGCATTACCAAAAGCGTGTTGATTTAAATAATATTTGGAAGCTCCAAAAAATAAACTATCTCCCAAGAAATTTCTTAGGGTATGGACGGTAGTAGCACCTTTTTTGTAGGTTGTAGTTCCGTAAGTATTTTGAGCAGGCATAGGAGTAAGGGGTAAATAACTACCATCTAAAATATGGGCACGTCTTAAAACATCTTCATGTAAGCCTCTTACATAATCTTTATAAGCTGTTTTACTTTGAAAAAACTCAAAAAATAAGGGTTCACAATAATTTGCCCAACCTTCATTTAACCACATATTTTCTTGGTAATCACAAGTAACTAAATTTCCAAACCAATTATGAGAAAGTTCATGAGCCATTAAATAGTCTAAAAATGTGGTACCAGAAAGTAGGCTTCTGGGATATGCAATATTTCCAGCATGTTCCATAGCTCCAGCAGAAAAAGGTACTGCAACATATCCAATTCTTTCAAAACGGAAAGGTCCAAATAATTGCTCATAAATATGAAAAGCAGATTTTAAATTAGCAAAAGTTCCTCTAATTCGAGAGGTATCAGAAGGAACTGCATAAATATCAATGGGTATCACTTGGTTATTGATACTCAAAACGGTATCTTCAAATGCTTTATAATTTGCTACAGCAACAGAGGCTAAATAAGTAGAAATAGAAGTTCCTAAATTCCAATGATAAATTAATGATTCGTCTTGTAAAGTATCAATTTTTTGTAATAAACCACCACAAACCGCTGTCATTCCAGAATCTACATGAATATGAAAACTATAAGTTGCTTTGTCTTGGAAATTATCTCTACAAGGGAACCAAGCTTTACCGAAATTATGAGGATCGTTATAATAACTTACACCAATATTAAAAGCATAGGTACTATCTTGAAAATAAAAACCGCCTAGATTTCCTGAATCTTTACCAGGTTCACCACTGTAAAATATTTGAATACTATCAATTTGAGGGTTAGTAAGGCTAAGAAATTTTATCCATAGGCTATCTCCACGTTGAGCAAAATTTAATTTTTGTTGATGATAAACAACAGAATCAACAGATAACTTATTGATTTCAAAAAAAATAGAGTCAGTACTTTGTTTAAGGTCGTAACGAATAAGAGCATTACCCTGAATATTTTTTTGACTAAAATTGCGAATAGAAAGACTTAAATTATAATGTAAAACATCAATGTTTTGAGCCAATAGATTAAAATTTATGAAATACAATGCCGACAATAAGAAAATGATTTTTTTCATACAGAAAGGTAATTTTGCAAAAATAGTAAATTTTTGAGAGAAAAAAGGTCAATAAGAATGAAATAGCATTTATTCTTTCACAAATAATAAATATTGTAATTACCTACTTTTTTCATTTTGTATTGATTTAAAAACAGAGGAATTTTATCTTTCCATTCTAAAAAAATATTTTGAGAATCAATGATGTACTGAGGTTTTTTTTGAAGAAGTTCTTTATATAAATCAGAAAGTTGTTCTGGTTTAGACCATAAAAGGAGTTTTCCTTTATGTTGGCTTAGCCAATTCATTTTATAAAAGGTTAAACTAAAGTTTACATATTTCAAAGCGCAGGATTTATTGAGTTTTAAGTATAAATCAGGCAAAAAATCCGCAATAAATATATCCTTAACTACTGAATGATTTTTATTTAAGTCATCTAAAAGAAGTTTTTCTTGTTTGGACAAATTCAGTTCTTCAAATTTTGAATGTACCCACCCATCATTTTTGATATAAGGCTGAATCCACTGAAAACGTTCAGGAGTTGAAACAAAATAATAGATACTAATCGTAAACAAGGGAAAAATAAAATTAGCCCATAAAAGAAAAATACCCCATTTTTTTCTAGAAAGCGCAAAATAAACTGCATGAATTAAAAGAAAAGGAAGTATTTGAATAAAGTAATGCAAATAAAGCCTACTTCCTCCTAAAAGAATAGCAACCGATGAAGTTATCGTTAAAGATAGTAGTAAGGTTTCAATTTTTCTTTGACGAATTGCCATGGTATAAAATTTGGCTCTATAGTTCAATATTCCTAAAATACCCAAAATCATGACTACTCCATAATTTTTTAAATATTCCTTGAGACCACTATAAAAAGATACTTCCTCACCTAAATTTTTACCGACTCTCATATAGTCAAAATTATAAAGGAAACCAATATCAATAAATTCGTTTAAGCTATCTGTAAAATATAGGTTTAAAAAAACAATTAGAATAACAGTCATAAAACCTAGGAATATGGTAAGGATTTCTTGAGGTTTTAAGGTATAAAATAAAAATATACCCATTAAAATCCCAACTAAATTTAAGATACCCTGATACTTAAAACCCATGCATAGAGCACCCAAAATGCCAATCCAATATAAATAAGACCATTTTTTTTCACCTTCAATAAAATAAAAACACGCATAAAGCAACATAAAAAGAGTTGGCAAAAGCATTAAATGTTCAGCATTCAGCTCAGTAGCATACCATGGATTTAAACATAACAAAACTAATAATATACCCGGCCAAATATGAAAGGATTTAGAAAAACGATAAAAGTAAAAAAGTTGATTAAAAATTACTGCTGCAATAAAATAATAAATGATAGAAAAAACTCTTAAACCAAAAAAAGTATAATCCCCAAATAAACGGACAAATAGAATATAAAACCAAAAAAGAATAGGTGGTTTATTATCCCAAGCATCAACATACATAACGCCCCCATTAGCGATTTTTTTTGCACACAAAATATATATAGACTCATCTATACCATAATAATGCTCATGGAATAAAGGAATATGTAATAAAATAATAAAAACCAACAAAAAAAAGTATAAAACAGGGTTATTATTTTCTAAAAATCTAAACACCGCAAAAAAATTACAAAAATATATGCTTTTGATTTGAAAAAAAATTATATCTTTGTAGGTTCAAAAAAATAAAACGTTGATAATTATGAATGTAAAAAAAACATTGTTTTTAGGGTTTTTAGTCAGCCTGTTATTTATAACGAAAACTAATCTTCTTGCTCAACCTGCGGGTACTTATTCATTTACTAAGACAGGGGGTAACTTTGCACCGCTGGGATCTCTTACTTCTATTGTTAATGGAGATGATATTATGTCAACTTCTCAGACTATTGGCTTCACTTTCAATTATGCGGGTCAGAATTATACGTCTTACAAGGTGAGTACAAATGGATTCATTAATTTAGGAGGGAATTTAACGGGTTCTTTAGCTACTAATCAACTAAATTCTACGAGTAATACGCCTATTATTGCCCCTTTGTGGGATGATTTGAATTCAGAAGTAGTAGCAGAAGTAAGTGGCTCTCCGGGCAACCAGGTACTTACTGTGGAATGGAGGAACGTAAAATGGCGTTACAATGCAGCCAATCCAGGTTTTACTTTTCAAGCAAAACTGTATGAAGCGAATGGTAAAATTGAATTTATTTATGGTGACTCTACAAATGCAACCAGTACGCCTACAGCTTCTATTGGGATTAACTCTGCCCCAGGCGGGTCAGGAAATTTTTTAAGTGTAAATGCTCTGGGAACAACTGCTTCAAGTACTACAGAAACGAGCAATATTGCTATTTGGCCAGGTTTACATACAGTTTATGTATTTCAAAAACCTGCAGCAGGTCCTCCAGTAGCAAATTTTGTTGCTTCTAATGTTACTCCCGGCGTAGGTGAAAATGTAACCTTAACAGACCTTTCGGTTGCAAATCCTCCTGCTACTGCATGGTCCTGGACCATTACACCTAGTAATTTTACTTATGTAACAGGAAATCAAAACTCTCAAAATCCCGTAGTTCAATTTACACAAATGGGGCTTTATACGGTCAAATTAGTAGTAACAAATCCTAATGGCACAGACTCTATTACTAAAGTAAACTATATCAACGTAGGTTATTGTACTGCAGGAGCTACTTCTACTGCTGATACGGATATAGGTCAGTTTACTTTTGGAAGCTTTGTTAATGGCTCTGCTACGCCTGTTACTAGTAACCCTGCCGCTAACGGTACCTATTCTAACTTTACGAATTTAGGACCCATTCAAGTAAATATTAACGGTTCTTACCCTATGACAGTTAGTCATATTACTTCTGGTGCATCATTTTATAATGCTTATATTAAAGTATTCATTGATTATAACCAAAATGGAGCATTCGATGCGGGTGAAGTGGTGTTAGAGGGAGGAACTACTCAAACGGCTCCTACTATTTCTGGTACGGTAGTAATTCCTCCTACTGCATTAACAGGTCTTACTAGATTAAGAGTAGTTCAAAGAGAAAGTGGTACTACCACGACGACTACTCCTTGTGGTACTTTTACTTGGGGTGAGGTAGAGGATTATACGGTAGAAATATTGCCTGCCGCTCCTTGTACTAACCCTCCTGTGGCGGGAACTGCTTCTGCTAATCCTACTACGGTATTCCCTAATGATCCTGTTTATTTTAATTTAACAGGGTATAATGGTTCTGTTCAATGGCAATATTCTACAGATGGTGTAAATTTTATGAATATTTCAGGTGCTACTTCAGTTCCCGATACATTGTATGCTAGTAGTTTAGGTACTTTTTATGTGCGTGCTATGGTTTATACGCCTAATTGCCCTCCTGACTCTTCTAATATTTTAACTATTAACGTAGTGCCTAGAACAGGAGATACTTCTAATAATCCTAAATTAATCACTACGAATTCTTACACAGATACCGATTCTACTTTTGGATATACCAATACTTACTCAGGACCTTTTAACCAAGCATCTAATGATATCTTCTATCAATATATTGTTCCTAATTGTATAGACTCTATTGATATTAATACTTGTTTGACGACTTTTGATAGTTATATTCACGTTCTCATCAATGGAACTCATGTTGAAAGTGATGATGATGGCTGTGGTGGTGGAGTTGGAGTAGGCTCAAAAATTGTATTGGATCCTACTCAATTTAACGTAGGAGATACTTTAATGATTGTAGTAGAGGGTTATAGTAATTCACAGGGAACTTACAGTCTAAGCTTTATGGCTTATAGTAGTGCTCCTAATGCTCCTACTGTACAAGGAAATACAATTTGTTCAGGAAATAGTGCTACATTGATGGCTTCTGGAAGCGGAGACTTATTATGGTATGATGTACCTACAGGTGGAGCTTCTATCGGAATGGGTACTTCTTTCACTACTCCTGTATTAACTTCTGATATGACGTATTACGTAGAAAGTGTTGTTGTTGGATGTACGAGTAGTAGGGTTCCTGTAACGGTTTCAGTAAATCCTATTCCTAATGCTCCTACTGTACAAGGAGATACTATTTGTTCAGGAAATAGTACTACATTGATGGCTTCAGGAAGCGGAAACTTATTATGGTATGATGTACCT